>NC_017506.1:0-315850 GCF_000166295.1 Marinobacter adhaerens HP15 | reverse complement strand
CACCTGATCGCACAGAGGCAGGAGCTTGCGAACGTGGTCCCGGGACGCCAGCTCGGGCACAACGCCACCGTAATCGGCGTGCATGTCGATCTGGCTGAACAGGGCGTGCCCCAGCAGGCCCGCTTCGGTGTCATACAGCGCTACGCCGGTCTCATCGCAGGAGGTTTCGATACCTAGAATCAGCATAATTTCGGGCCACATTGGTTGGCGGAAATGAAAACGACGCGCATTTTAGCAGAAACCCGAAACCCACTGGCAGATTCATCGAACAAACATTGACCTTGCCATAACGCAGGCGCTATCATTGCCGCCCTAAAATATGCACTGGTCGAGTTTTAGCCAATCTGACCAGGGATCGAGAACCGGTCTGGCCTCGCCAGACGGACAAAATTGAAACCGAATCTATCAGGTAGGTGATTTTCGAATGCCAGCTGTTAAAGTGAAAGAGAATGAACCGTTTGACGTAGCACTGCGTCGCTTCAAGCGTTCCTGCGAAAAAGCGGGTGTACTTTCCGAAGTACGTCGTCGTGAGCACTACGAGAAGCCGACCGCTGTTCGTAAGCGCAAAGCAGCCGCTGCCGTTAAGCGTCATCTCAAGAAGCTTCAGCGGGAACAGCGCAAGTTCGAGCGTCTGTACTAAGTTTTATCTGACGCCGCTTGACTGCAAAGCACTGATTGCCTGTACAGCCGCAGGCTGCACAGAGCGACTCAAAAATGCCGCCGAGGCCTGGCTTCGGCGGCATTTTTGGCTATTGGCCAACTCCGATGAAGGCCTGATGTGGAGCCCCCATGAGCGGACTGATCCCTCAACAGTTTGTTGAAAACCTGCTGGATCGTATCGACCTGGCGGAACTGATCGGTTCACGCATTACGCTCAAGAAGGCCGGCGCTAACTACAAGGCCTGCTGCCCGTTCCACGACGAGAAAACACCCTCGTTCAATGTCCGGCCAGACAAGGGCTTTTACCATTGTTTCGGGTGCGGCGCCCATGGCGATGCCATCAGCTTTGTCAGGGAGTTTGAAGGCCTGGGTTTTACGGAGGCGGTAGAGGAACTGGCCAAGCGGGTTGGTCTCGAAGTGCCCTACGACCGGGCCGCAAAGCAGGAAATCCAGCAGGCGCGAACGCTGACCGATGCACTGGACTTTGCCAGTCGCTTCTATCAATCAGCGCTCAAAGGCCAGCAAGGTGCCTACGCCCGGGACTACCTGCAACAACGGGGTCTGGATAACGCCATCATCGAGCAGTACCAGGTGGGCTATGCGCCCTCTACCGGCACGGCGCTGTTTGATGTTGCCAGCAAGGACCTGCAGGGTCCGCTGATTGAAACCGGCACGGTTTCCGACAAGTACGGCAAACCCAGGGACCTGTTCCGCAACCGGGTGATGTTCCCGATTCGCAATAGCCGGGGCAGAACCGTGGCATTCGGCGGCCGCACCCTGGGCGACGACAAGGCGAAATACATCAACTCTCCGGAGTCGGATGTGTTTCACAAGAGCCGCGAGATTTACGGGCTTTTCGAGGCCAAGCAGGCCATCCGGCAGCTGGACAAGCTGCTGGTGGTTGAAGGCTACATGGATGTGATCGCCCTCGCCCAGCACGGCATTCACTATGCGGTTGCGACGCTGGGCACAGCAACGAACCAGGACAGTCTCACAGCGCTATTGAAGCAGGTCAGACACATCGTGTTCTGCTTTGACGGCGACCAGGCGGGCTTCCGGGCTGCGGACAGGGCCATGGAAAACGCACTGGAACTGATGGCCGATGGCCTTCACCTCCAGTTCCTGATGCTGCCCCAGGGCGAGGACCCGGACACCCTCGTGCGCAAGGAGGGACCGGAAGCGTTCCAGAAGCGCATTGAGGGGGCAACGCCTCTGTCCCGCTATCTGTTTGATCGGCAGAGTGAAGGGCTGGACCTGCAACTGCCAGAGCATCGGGGCGAATTGCGAGCCAGGGTCGAACCGCTGCTCAACAAGATGCCCAGAAGCACCCTCCGGGATGCCATGTGGCACGAGATGCTCCGCCTTTGTGGTGGCCGGAACCAGTGGCAGAGCCGCCAGCAGGGACAGAAAGGGCGCTGGAACGGCGAGCGACGGGATCGGGTTTCCGAAGATCGGATCGATGTGAAACTCAGCAAGGACAGCATTCTGTGTCTTGCCCTGCTGGAAGCACCGGACCTGGCCACCGAGGTCACCGAGCTGGCCCGAAGCTCCCGGCAATTCAATCAGGCCCGGAATTTTGCCGAGTGGATTCTGGCAAACGACATCCGGGACAGGAAAACCCTGGTGCGCACGCTGGCACTGGACACGGGCGCTCGTGAGCGCTTCTACCACCTGTTTGACGGGATCGAGCATATCCCTGCGCGGGAAAGCACACTGGCCGCCGCCCGTGAGCTTTTGAGCCCGAATGAAGAGGCATCCCGCCAGCAGCGGCTTGCCACACTATTGAGAAATCTGTCGAACCTCACAAGCGAGGAACGACAGGAGCTGAGAGCCCTGAGCAGCGGCACCGGGGACTAGCAGCACTTGAAACTTGATGCACTGATCACCATCTAACCTTTGAGCCTAGGCTCCTTGGTGGCAGAGCAACTAAGCGACAGCTATAATGGCTGTTTAACTTTTTTCCTTCTAAAAGCGAGTTTACAGGGTGTCTATGTCAGGCAATTCGCAAAAATCACGTTTGAAAGACCTCATTGCACGAGGCAAGGAACAAGGTTACCTGACTTACGCCGAGGTAAACGACCACCTCCCGGAAGACATCGCCGATCCGGATCAGGTCGAAGACATCATTCGCATGATTAACGACATGGGTATTCAGGTGTGCGAAGAAACACCGGACGCCGATACCCTGCTGATGACCGAGGGCGACTCCACCGCTGACGAAGCCGCCGCCGCTGAAGCCGCTGCCGCTCTGGCAGCCGTTGAGACCGACGCCGGCCGCACTACGGATCCAGTCCGCATGTACATGCGCGAAATGGGCACCGTCGAGCTGCTGACTCGCGAGGGCGAAATCGTCATTGCCAAGCGCATCGAGGAAGGCATTCGCGATGTGATGGCCGCCGTAGCCCACTTCCCGGGCACCGCTGGCACCGTTATCCAGGCCTACGACCGCATTCTCGAAAACGAAGGCCGTATCAGCGACATCGTAACCGGCTTCCTGGATCCGGACGACGCCGAGCCGTTCATGGGTGAGGACACCACACCCGAAAGCTCTGATGATTCCGACTCGGATTCAGACGATGACGACGACTCCTCGGAAGAAGAAACCGATAACGGCCCGGATCCGGAAGAAACCCGGCTCCGGTTCGAACTGCTCAACGAAAAGCTGGAGGCCGCCAACAAGGCCCTGGCCAAGCACGGTCGGTCCGACAAGAAGACCCAGGAAGCCCTGAACGAGCTGGGTCAGGTTTTCGCACCGTTCAAACTCGCCAACAAGGCCTTTGACGAGCTGGTCAACGTGGTTCGCTCCACCAACGACCTGGTTCGTGAGAACGAGCGCGCGATCATGCAGATTTGTGTTCGCGAGTGCAAAATGCCCCGCAAGGACTTCATCAAGTCGTTCCCGGGCAACGAGACCAACCTGGATTGGGCCGACAAAATTGCCAAGAGCAAGAAGCCTTACGCAGCGCCCTTGGCCGAGCGTATCGACGAAGTCGTTCGCCTGCAGAAGCGGATCCAGAACGTACAGACTGAAGTGGATCTGGACGTTGCCGACATCAAGGAAATCAACCGTCGGGTTTCCATCGGTGAAGCCAAGGCCCGCCGCGCCAAGAAAGAGATGGTTGAGGCCAACCTGCGTCTGGTTATTTCCATTGCCAAGAAATACACCAATCGCGGCCTGCAGTTCCTGGACCTGATCCAGGAGGGCAATATCGGCCTGATGAAGGCCGTCGACAAGTTCGAGTACCGTCGGGGCTACAAGTTCTCGACCTACGCCACCTGGTGGATTCGTCAGGCCATCACCCGCTCTATTGCGGACCAGGCCCGCACCATCCGTATTCCGGTGCACATGATCGAGACCATCAACAAGCTCAACCGCATCTCCCGCCAGATGTTGCAGGAGATGGGTCGCGAACCCACGCCGGAAGAACTGGGCGAGCGCATGGAAATGCCTGAGGACAAGATCCGCAAGGTATTGAAGATCGCCAAAGAGCCGATCTCCATGGAGACTCCGATTGGCGACGACGAAGACAGCCATCTGGGCGACTTCATCGAAGATATCCAGGCCCTCTCCCCGGTGGATTCCGCCACCGCCGAAGGTCTGCGCGAAGCCACCCGCTCGGTACTGGCCGGCCTCACCGCCCGCGAGTCCAAGGTTCTCCGGATGCGCTTCGGTATCGAGATGAACACCGACCACACCCTGGAAGAAGTCGGCAAACAGTTTGACGTTACCCGTGAGCGGATCCGTCAGATCGAAGCCAAGGCCCTGCGCAAACTGCGCCATCCTTCACGTTCCGATCACCTGCGTGGCTTCATCGACGATCAGGGCAATCAGGGATAATTTCCCAAACAGTAGCGGGCGCCACACCTCACCGGTATAATGGCGCCCGCTTTGTTTCCCCTCAGGAAACACCTTTCAAAACAGCATTCGCTGAACGGGCCTATAGCTCAGTTGGTTAGAGCAGGGGACTCATAATCCCTTGGTCGCTGGTTCGAGTCCAGCTGGGCCCACCATTCCCTGTGTTTGTTTTCAGTCCAATAAATGGTCAAGCCGTGACAATCGCTTGTCGATACATGGTTCTGCCGCCCTTCATTTTCGTCAAAAAAGCCAACGTCCCCCAAAGACAAGCCGAATACACTAGCTCCTGAACAAAAATACCAGCCGTCCTTTCGCGGCCCGAGTATAAAAACAACGAAGTAATGGAGTGTATCAATGGCTTTTTCCTCCCGTTCCCGGTCAAGGGCACTTTCTCTTGCGATCGCCACCGCCTCTGTCGGTTTCTCCGTTTCCGTTCATGCCAGCATGGGCAACATCGGCACCACTTATGGCGTAATGCCCGTAGATGTTGCTACTGCCCAGTCGTTGTCCATGTTCAATGACCAGGTGTCAGCCACCTATTACAACCCTGCCTACCTCACGAAAGACGAGCGGGGGGAACTGACTGCGGGCATTCTGCACTCCGAGCAGGAGCTGCGTTCTGCTAATCCGAATGCCAACGGCGACATCCTTGCCAACTCTCCCAGCCAGCACGTGCTGATCGGCATGAAAACCAATCTGGGATCGTTGACTCGTTTCAAGCACCCGATCTATCTGGGTTTCATTGCCGGGGTCGAGAAATACGGTAAGGAAATGCTGGCGTTCGATTCCCAGACCTCGGAGAACGGGCAGTTTCTCAAGTATGGCAAGGAGCCATTGTTCCTGAACATTGGTGGTGCAACGCCACTCTGGCGCGGAATCTCGGCCGGGGCGTCGGTGCGGGTCACACTGGATGCCCAGGCAAATCTTGACGCTGTGTCGACTCTGGGTGGTGAAACCAGCCGCGAGCGCCTTGCAGTCAATGCCGAACCTTCGCTCAAAACGATTCTTGGCACCAACATCGATCTTGGAAGCACCTTTTGCCCTGAAAGCGACTGTTTCCTGAACGGCTGGGAAACAGCATTCACCTATCGCACCAAATCGGCAGCCTCCACGTCGGTGGACTCCAACATCATTGTTACCCAGACCATTCCTGATCCCGGCCTCAGCCTGGCGGTATCGACCATTGATTCCTTCCAGCCGGAAACCTTCGGCTTTGGCGCTCAATACAAGGGCGAAAACTGGCGGGTTGGTGGCAGCTTGGAGCAGCAAAACTGGTCCGAGCTGGAAAACGAATTTTCCTCCGATACGATCAAGGACCAGCAGTCCGTTGCACCGGGCAGCCGGATCAAATTCGACGACGTGCTCGTTCCACGAATCGGCGCCGAGTATGCCCTCAACAAGAACTTTTCCGTGCGGGGCGGCGTTGCCTATGAGGAATCACCGCTCAAGTCTACCCGCAACCCCGAGATCAATTACCTCGATACCGACAAGATTGTCGTGGGCCTCGGCCTGAGCGCCACGTATGACCGCACCCGTCTGCTGGCCTACCCCGTCCGCCTGGACATCGGTTACCAATACCAGCAACTGCAGGAGCGCGATTTCACACTGGTGGATTTTGATGGCAACGAAACGCCGGTTACTGCAGACGGCGACGTTCACGTTGTCAGCGGCTCCATCACCCTGAAGTTTTAAGGAGGGCACGCCATGAAGTACAACAACACACTGGCACTGATACCCGCCCTGTTACTGGCCGCCTGTGGTGGCGACGAACAGACCATGAATGAGAAAGTCTCCCCCGGCTCGGTGGTGTATTCCTACCCTGCCGATGGACAGGCAGATGTCAGCCCGAAAGCGGACATTGTTCTGCGCTTCAGCCATGCGTTGACCGATGAGGATGCAGATCTCCAAAACAAGATTCTGCTGCAATCTCAGGAACAGTCACTGCCCTTTTCTATCAGCCGGATTGACGGCGGTAAAAGCCTCATGCTGTCGCCCTCTTCGGAACTCGACACGCTCGGCGACTACACGGTGACGTTCAGCGAACCGCTGGCTGCGGAGGGCGGTCGCCAGATCGACACCCCCAACGCGGTCGGCGATGCCGGCATCCAGTTCGAGACTCGGGGAAGTTTCTCCGGACCAGCAAGCATAACCAACTCGGCCGCGGATTTTGATATCGCCTGGCAGGTTCCGGCAAACAACAGTCCGTTCGAGGCCATGAACTTCTCCACATTCCGCCTGGCCATGACCCACCCGATCCATCCAGACTGGAAGGCTCTCGGCGGTTCCATCCAGCTGCTGGATGGCAGCGGAGGGATTGTTCCAGCGATGGTTCTGGTAAAAGGCAACCGGATAACGGTGGACCCTTGTCTGGTCGAGGATCCCAGGAACTGTGGCAGCAAGGACGATGTCCTGGACACCAGCCAGACCTATACCCTGCGCCTGGAAAACCTGGCCAGCCTGACTTCGCCCGAAACAGACCGGTTCAGTGAGGAGATCGCATTCACGCCCCGCGAGACAGGCCCAACGGTCGTACTTCAGCAGTCTGCTGTTGATTCCGGGCTGGCCGCAGGTATTGCGGAGCAAGACGTCACCCGATCCGTCCTGAACGGCCAGGTCATTAACGGCGTCACGCTCAACTCGGTGCTCCAGGGAGAAGCAGGCCCCTCCCAACAGACCGGCGATCTGTTTGCAGAGCTGGCTTATGCGCCGGCATTCGAGGCTGATGAAGCGCTTCCGTTGCGTATCGCCCGGGGCAGCGTGCTGAACAGTACCAGTCTGGATGTTCTGGTGGGCGGCGAGGTTCCTGTGCTGGAGGCCGCTACCGGCCAACTTCAGACCACCGGCAACATCAAGGTCACCATGTTGTCAGACGCATCCGGCTACCTGAGCCCCAACCCCTACACGAATGACATCAACGCGCCCAGACATATCACGCTGTTTATGGATGTCTCCATGAACACCGAAAATGCCCAGCCCAACGCAGCGCTCTCCCAGGATCTGATGGGGGTCGAGTTGCGCGGCATCGCGCTGGTGCAGGAAGGCGTATTGACCATCGATGCCATCGGAATGGTGGAACCAAACCTTCTCGGCCAGGAGTACACTGACTCGACCATCGCGTTCCATCTTCAGGCGGCCACCGATGCCGATTCGGTTCTGGATGCCGAGCTACTCCGCGAGCTGGACAGCACTTCGCCCAGCCTGGTCAGCTGGATGCCCGGACCGGACAACGCCATTCCGGATACGCGCCAGTCCATGCAGCGCCCCGGGGATCCTGTCATTCTGTTCTTTGATGAGCCCCTTGCCGCGGACTCCATTGATACCGGAATTTCACTGTTCGCGGATGGTGTTCCTGTTGAGACACTTGAGACACAACTGGACGGAACTGCCGTTATCCTGAATCCGGGCGATGGTCTGCGACATGGCGTTGACTATGAAGTCGTCATCGATGGTTTGACCGATCTGGCCGGCAACCCAGCCACCGTGGCACCGTTACAGTTTTCACTGGATGATATTGGCGGCTCCACTGTAACCCGGCGCCCTGCCCTGGCCCTGACCACCTATCCGGGCTACCCTTGCGAAACCGATCATAGTCTGCTGGATCTCTCCGCCGGCGTACTGGGACAGTGCTATTCCGATGGCGGTGTGGGTGACACTCTACCGGTCAGCACCATGCCGTCAGATCGTCCCATTACCGTTGTCTTCTCCAAGTCCATGGACCTGAATTCCATTATTCAGGGAGACACCTTCATCGTTGAGAAAGTGAGGCAGGAACCCAATGGTTCGGTCACGGTTGTGGAAAGCAACGTACCTGGACGGCTTGAAAAGAATCTCCAGCGGATCCGGTTCTACCCGGACCAGCCCTGGGAAGCCGACGCACACTATCGGTACACCCTGAAGTCATCGGAGGATGCAGGAAGCTGCTCGACTGGAAGCTACACCTCGATTTGCGATTCCGATGGCCTTGCGCTGAAAACCGACCTGCTTGAAGGGCTTGATGACGGAGGTGGCAACAACGGACCGGACGACATGGTGATCTATTTCACCGGAACGGAGCCTCTGGACAGCGTTTTCACGCCTCTGCGAAACCTGCCAGTTCGCGACACCAATGCCAACTTCATTGTGGACTGTGACTCCAACACCAACCCGGACTGCCTTGAGCCGTTTGACCACCAGGGCAGCGACGCTGAGGGCTGGGCCGCTTCAGCCAATTCAACGAAACTGAGGGTTCGCAATAACGAAGCATCAGCCTCTCCGCCCGTGATTGTGGCCAGTACTGCCGATGCGCGGGTTGGCTGCGAGACCGGCGAGCGTTGCCCCAAAGATAAGTTCATCTACCAGACCTACGCCCTCAACACGGAAGTTATTGGCCCTGGCGTTTATGAGCCAACCGGCGATGAGGGGATTCTGGTGAACCTGTATCCCACGCAGTTGGCGACCACATCGATCAGTGTGTTCACAGAGCTTAGGGTTTTTGGATTTATCCCACTCCAGGAGGAGTCCATTACCAATACCCAGGTCCTTCGCATGCGCTATGCCAAGGACGACCCAGCGTGTTCCGGCCCGGGCTGCAGCCGCTCTAGCCTGATACCCGGGGTTATAACCGAGGGTGAAAATGGCCAGCCGGTCTTCAAGACCCGGGCCGAATTGATGCTCGATGCACCCGATATGGAAATCCCGCTGGGAGGCCGCCACGACCTGTACGGTCGGGAGTTTGTGCTTGAACTGGAGGGCAACATCACCTTCTTCGATGACGGCCGGATGCAGATTGAGCAACGCAACTCAAACCTGGTCGACATTAATGTCCGGGCGCGGGCGCTCGGGGTGCCTGGCGGCGAAATCGTGACGATTGATCTGCCCCTACAAATCCCCGAACAGGGCGTTTACCTCAACTTCATATCCAACCCGGTCAAAGAGATCCCGGCAGAGCATTAAAAGCTCTGAAACCACTGCAAAGGGCCAGCCTTCGGGTTGGCCCTTTTTGCACAGGGTACAAGCGGTGGTTATTTCCCCATCCAAGCCATTTACTGCTAATCTGGTTGCAGATTGAAACTGCTATAGCAAAACAACAACCCTTCAGGAGAGCCCCTTCATGGAAAACGGCACCCACTATCGTACCTGTCACCTTTGCGAGGCCATGTGCGGTGTCGCGATCGAAATGAAGGACGGCCGGATTGCTTCCATCAAGGGCGATGAGAATGATCCGCTCAGCCGGGGGCATATCTGTCCGAAGGCGGTTGCGCTTCAGGATCTGCACGAAGATCCGGACCGCCTGAAAAAGCCGATACGCAAAACCGGGACCGGCTGGCAGGAAATGGAGTGGGCGGAGGCGTTTGACCTGGTCGCCGAAAAGCTCCACCAGACCCGCCAGGACCACGGCCGCAACAGCATCGGCGTTTACCTCGGCAACCCGAACGTACACAACCATGGCTCTCTGGTTGCCACCATGCCATTGCTGCGGGCCATCGGAACCCAGAACCGGTTTTCAGCAACGTCCAATGATCAGCTACCTCACATGCTCGCCAGTCTCGAGATGTTCGGGCATCAGGTTCTGTTTCCCATTCCCGATATCGATCACACGGATCTGTTTATCTGCATTGGCGCTAATCCCATCGCGTCCAACGGCAGCCTGATGACGGTTCCGGATTTCCGCGGGCGACTCAAGGCCCTGAAGCAGCGCGGCGGCAAGATGGTTGTGGTCGACCCCCGCCGCACCGAGACCGCCAAGCTGGCCGACGAATTCCACTTCGTCCGGCCCGGAAGCGATGCCCTGCTGATGATGGCCATGGTGCATACATTGTTTGAAGAAGAGCTGGTGGATCCCGGCCCGGCGGAAAGGCTGGTGAAAGACGCAGACCTCCTGCGCCTGGCCGCACTCAGCTTCACCCCGGAAGCGGTCAGCGCCCACACTGGCATTTCCGCGGAGGACATTCGCGCCCTCACCCGACAGCTCGCCACCACGCGAAAGGCGGCTCTTTACACGCGCATGGGGACAAGCACCCAGACCTTTGGCGGTGTGGCAACCTGGCTGGCCTATTGCCTCAACATCCTGACCGGGAAGCTGGACCTGCCCGGCGGCGTTCTGTTCTCGCAGCCGGCGATTGATCTGGTAGAGCTTGGTGCCATGGCCGGTCAGAAGGGTCACTTCGGCAATCGCCACAGCCGCGTGAAGGGGCTGCCTGAATTCGGCGGAGAATACCCGGCCAGCACCATGGCCGATGAGATGTTAACCCCCGGCGATGGGCAGATCAGGGCTTTTGTCACCGTTGCCGGCAATCCCGTTCTCTCCAGCCCCAACGGCCGACGTCTGGAGGAAGCCCTGGGCGGCCTCGACTTCATGGTCTCGGTGGATTACTACCTCAACGAAACAACCCGGCATGCGGATATCATCCTGCCCCCGACCGCGGCGCTGGAACGGAGCCACTACGATCTGATTTTCAGCATGTTTGCGGTGCGCAATTTCGCCAAGTACAGCGAAGCACTGTTCGATGCCGGCCCGGGTGTCCGCCATGACTGGCAGATTCTACTGGAACTGGCCCACCGGCTGGAAAAGCTCCGGAAAGGTGGGCAACTGCCCCTGCGGGCCGAGCTCGGCTGGCGCGCCTTCAAGCAGATTGGGCCAGACCCGATCCTTGATCTGCTCTTGCGATCCGGCCCCTATGGCGCTGATGCCGGGCGTGCGCGGGGCTTGCTGCAGCCTGCGGTCGATCTGGTGATGGATATCCTGCCGAAACGACACCCGCTTCGTGGACTGGCCAAGCTCAGCCCCCTGAACCGCCACTGGCAGGAGCTACCGAAAGGGCTTTCCCTGAGTGCCCTGAAGGACAACCCGAACGGCGTCGATCTGGGCCCTCTCCAGCCATCGCTGCCTGAACGCCTGTTTACCCGCGACGGCAAGATCAACCTTGCGCCAAGGCGCTACCTGGACGACCTTGGCAGGCTCCATGAGGCCCTGGCTGCGCCGGCCGGCGACTCCCTGCAACTGATTGGCCGGCGCCACGTCCGGAGCAACAACTCGTGGATGCACAACAGTCAGCGGCTGGTTAAAGGCAAGGACCGGTGCACCCTGATGATTCATCCCAAAGACGCCAGCCGCCTGGGTTTGCAAGCCGCTGACTCGGCAGAAATATCTTCGGAATCCAGGCAGATTGTCTTGCCGGTTGAGATTACCGAAGATGTCATGCCCGGCGTGGTATCCATTCCCCATGGCTGGGGCCATGACCGCGAGGGCACTGGTCAGTCAGTGGCGGCTGCCCATGCCGGTGCCAGCATCAACGACTTGCTCAGCGACGGTCGAATTGATCCGCTCTCTGGCACTTCCGTATTGAATGGACAGCCCGTTGCTGTCAAAGTCTGGCGCCCAGAGCGCCAACGCAAACGGGCCTGATTCATAAAAGGAGCCGAAAATGCCCCAGTGGCTGCAGTGGAGTCTGATTATTGCTGGTCTCATCGCCATCGTTCTGCTGGCGGTCTTCATCCGGCGTCAGATGGGGTTGCTTTCGGAAAATCGCAAACGACAGGCCAAAGCCGAGGCGTTCCAGACCAACCGCAGACAAGACATGATCCGCAGTGTTCATGTTATTGCGATGGCGGTTGAAGAGGATCAGATCGAATACTCGGAAGCCTGTCTGAGACTCAAGGGACTGCTCGATCACATTGCTCCGGAGTTGCTGGAGCAATCACCTTTCAGAGTATTCCAGGAAGTGCATGACCAGTTGCAGCACATGCCCACGCACCGGGCACGGCAAGCAACGGAGACAAAGTTCGTGGACAAGATGGACAAGGAACGTTTCGAGGTGGAACAGAAGCATGCCGATGCAATTCGCCGAGCCGCAACCGCTATCCGACACCATTCCTTTTCAGGTTAGCGTCAGCCATTCAAGCATCCAGGGAACTGGTCAGACCTTATTTTTGTAACAATTTGTAACCAGGCGGTCGGCAAAAAGGATAATTTAGCTCATCAAATCAAAAGGTTCTGACGCGCTGAAAAACTGACACGGCGATCATTCCTTCCAGGTTACAAGTGTTGACTTTTCTTTTCTCTATCAGGGTCTAAATTGAAAACAGGGAGGCACCTTTCATCTGCGGCAGGTGCCACCTAACGTTGTTTTCTCCTGATAAGTTTGGACGACTCTGCAATAAAGCGGGTGAGCTTGCCGGCCTCTGGGCCGGCTTTTTTTGAGTCAAAATATGGGGAATGCTGACCTTACTGGCTCATCATGCCGGCCATGGCCATAACGCTGTCCTTGCTGTTCACCAGCTCGTCGAACTGCTCTTCAACCTGTTCCCGATTCAGCCCCAACTCGTCATAAAATGCCTGGCTGACGTCTTCCCCCGCACCCAAAGCCACGCCACGGGCGGTCAACAGCTGCCGGCCCAACCAGAGCAACCGGGCATAAACGCTATGGCTACCATCGTAAGACGGGTTTTTCTGATAACGGATCGCCAGGGTAACCTCGTCCGGCATGCCCCAGTTTTCCATCAACTGGGCCGCAATCTGTTCGCGGGTGATACCAAGAAAATAATGCTCGGTGACTGAGGAATCGATATCCGGGTTCACCTCAAGGGAACGGCACACCAGCTTGAAATGGGGAGGAAAAACCTGGGCAAGCACCAGGTGGCCAAAGTTGTGGAGGAGACCGCCAAGATAGGCAAGGCCGAACACCGGCCGCTCGCCCCGGGGCATCATGCTGGCCAGGATGCCGGCTGACTGGGCCTGCCAGATCGCCTGCTGCCAGTAATCCACGTACCCGTCCGGATGATCCTGTGGCTGTTTTAGCGCCCGCCCGAGGGAAAGCCCCATTGCAAGGTTCATCACCAGATCAAACCCAAGTACCCGGGAGACGGCGTCGTGCACAGACTTCACCTGGCCCGCTGCCGCATAGAACGACGACGAGGCCCAGCTTACCACCTGCGCTGCGAGGCTTGGATCGCTCTCCACAATATCCACCAAATCGCCCATGACGGCGTTAGGATTAACCCGAAGATGGATAATCCTCTGGGCGGTTTCCGGCAACGGCGGCAGCTCCAGGGTGTCTTCAAGCCGTTGCTGTATTCTCAGGCTGGTAAACTTTTTAATGGCGGAATGAAACTGCTCCCGGTCCTTGCCGTGGTCATCGAGGTTAACCTTGATGGACTCCGGAGCAACGGCCAGGGAGCGCCTGTCCGCGTTGGCCGTCAGGGCCCGGAAGTCCTCTGCAGGCATGACCATCGCCAGATTCTGCTCGCCCAGTTCCAGGGCAACCGAGGGCAGCTCATCCACGCGTTCATCGACCACGGTTGGCCAGCCTGTCAGTGATGGCAATGCCGGGAGTGCCTTGAGGCCAGCCCTCTCCCGAACCCGCAGCTGCTCGCGACGCTTCATCAGGCGCAGGTCCCGGCCCAGTTGCTTGTTCAACTGTTCCAGGTCAATCAGATCGTCGCGGCGGCAGATTACCTGAAGGTTCCCTTGCTCATCATTGAGCAGAACCATTCGCAACAGTTCTGTCCGGCTCGCCTGGCCTGCATCCCTAAGCGATACACCAGCTGCGGTCTCGCCCAGAGCCTGCTGAACTGCGACAGGTAATTCCATAAAGTTCTCCCGAATATTGCTGCTTTCCGTCGGATAATCCGAGTGAGAAAATCACATTAAGTTCAGTATAGGGCAAAGAAATGGCCCTGACGTTGACTGAACTCTATTTCCAAAGCGATTTCATACGCTTTCGAAGGCTCATTGGACGCCTTCACACGTCGCCATAGCGCGCCCGGTCGCCGAGCCATCGGCGAACCAGAGCCCGGACAATTTCCGGGTGGACCATCAGGCCCGGTGCCATTTTCCGAACTGGCTCAATCCAGCCCTTGTCGCGTTCGAAGTCCGCCAGACGAAATTGCATCATACCGGTTTGCCGGGTACCCAATACTTCGCCCGGCCCCCGAATCTCCAGGTCTTTCTCGGCAATAAAGAAGCCATCCTGGCTGTCCCTGAGCGCCTGCAGGCGGGCCTTGCCATTGGCAGACAGGGGCGGGTGATACATCAACACACAAAAACTCGCCTGCTCCCCCCGGCCAACCCGACCGCGAAGCTGATGCAACTGGGCCAGGCCCAAGCGCTCAGGGTTCTCAATGATGATCAGCGAGGCATTAGGTACGTCAACGCCCACTTCAATGACCGTTGTGGCCACCAGCAGGTCCAGCTCGCCAACTTTGAACTGCTCCATCACCGCCGCCTTTTCCTGAGCCTTCAGCCGGCCATGCACCAGCCCCACTTTCAGGTCCGGCAATCGCTCGGCAAGCTCCTGGGCAGTCACCTCCGCAGCTTGACACTGCAGAGCCTCGGATTCCTCGATCAGCGTGCAAACCCAATAGGCCTGTCGACCTTCCCGGCAGGCGCCCCGAACCCGCTCAATCACGTCTTCCCTGCGGCTGTCGGGAATCACAATGGTTTCGATCGGCTTCCGTCCTGGAGGCAGCTCATCAATCACCGAGGTGTCCAGATCGGCATAGGCGCTCATGGCAAGCGTACGGGGAATGGGTGTTGCGGTCATGATCAACTGATGAGGTGCCAGTGAGCCACCGACACCCTTTTCCCGCAAGGCCAGCCTCTGGTGGACGCCGAAACGATGCTGTTCATCGACGATGACCAGGGCAAGACGATGGAACCTGACGTCGTCCTGAAACAGGGCATGGGTGCCGATCACCACGGCGGCATCCCCTGACTGGACCGCTTCCAGCGTTTCCGTCCGGGTCTTTCCTTTTACCTTCCCGGATAGCCACGCGAGACGGATGCCCAGAGGCTCCAGCCATGCCCGGAAATTCTGAAAATGCTGTTCGGCAAGGATTTCGGTGGGCGCCATCAGGGCTACTTGTGCACCGGCGCCAATAGCCTGCAACGCCGCCAATGCCGCGACGACGGTCTTGCCCGAGCCAACATCGCCCTGAACAAGCCGGAGCATCGGCAGTGGCTGGCTCAGGTCCTGACGGATGTCGGCCAGCACATGGCGCTGGGCACCGGTGAGTGCAAAGGGCAGGGAATCCAGGAAACGCTCGGGCAAATCCCCCGTGGGCAGGAGCGGGAGCGCTTCACGAGCCTGAATCTGTTCACGCACCTGAAGCAAGCTCAGCTGATGGGCCAGCAGTTCTTCCATCACCAGGCGCTGTTGCGCCGGATGGCGTCCTTCCATAAGCAGGTTAACCGGCGCGCTGGCTGGCGGGGAATGCACCAGCTGGACAGCTTCGGTGATTCCGGGCAGCTGATACTCGGCCAGCAGGTTCCCGGGCAACCAGTCACGGATCGGGAACCGGTCAAGATAGCCCAGAGCCTGCTGGCAGAGCGAGCGGACGCGAGGCTGCTGGATGCCCTCTGTCAGCGGGTAAACCGGGGTCAGGGTCGCATCACCTTCCGCTGGCATGGGCGGCGGATTGATCTGGTACTCCGGGTGGTAGAACTCATAACCTGCGCGCCCGGGCCGGACTTCGCCGAAGCAGCGAACCCTGGCGCCCTCGCTCAACTGGTTTTTCTGGGCCGCGTTGAAATGAAAAAAGCGCATCACCAGAAACCCGCTGTTATCCCGGAGAGTTACTTGCAAACTGCGTCTGCGACCCATGATCAGGTCCGCTTTCATAACCTCCCCTTCCACCACGGCCACATCACCGATGCGAAGACTTCCCATGGGTATTACCCGGGTTCTGTCTTCGTATCGGTGAGGCAGGTGAAACAGCAGGTCCTGCAGGGAGGTAATACCCAGCTTGGCGAGCTTTTCTGCCAGGGCGTTTCCTACGCCCTTGAGCTGGGTGACCGGTATGTCATCCAGTGACGTCATAGTCAGGCTCAGGCGCTTTCGGCCACAACCGGTGTGTCTGTTTTCGCCTTTTCGATTACCCGGCACTGGCTGGCAGCCAGGGAGAGCACATCAATAGCCTTGGGCCGCGGGAACGTAACCCGCCAGGCCAGAGCCACTGTGCGGAACGGCACCGGGGACGCAAACGGTCGAACGGCCAGAATGTCCTCGTGGTACTGCATGGCGGTGGCCGCCGAGAGTGGTAAAACTGTGATGCCCAGGCCGGAAGCGACCATATGGCGAATGGTTTCCAGAGAACTGCCTTCGGTCACCAGCGCCGGTGAACCGTTGTTTGCCCGGTGGGTTACGGCTTCTACCAGGGGTGGGCAGGATTCCAGAACCTGATCCCGGAAACAGTGTCCGGGCCCGAGCAATAGCAATTGCTCCTTGGCCAACTCGTCGGCAGTCAACTGCTCCTTGCTGGCCAGCGGATGTCCCGCGGGCAGCAACACAACGAACGGTTCGTCATAGAGCGGCAGGGTAACCACTTCCGGCTCCTCGAACGGCAGGGCAATAATAATGGCATCGAGCTCAGACTGCCGGAGTTTCTGCCTCAGGTTGGCGGTATAGTTCTCTTCGATATAGAGCGGCATTTCCGGGGCCGCCCGCCTCAATTCGGGGAGCAGGTGCGGGAACAGATAGGGACCGATGGTGTAGATCGCACCGACCTTCAGAGGCGAATTGAGCTGGTTCTTGCCATCCTGAGCCATGTCTTTGATCAGGCCGACCTGATCGAGCACCCGCTGGGCCTGCTCGATAATGCGCAGACCGGTTTCGGTCACGCGGATGCTGCTTTTGCTTCGCTCGAACAGAGGGATACCGAGCTCGTCTTCCAGCTTTTTCACAGCAACACTGAGCGTTGGCTGGCTGACATGGCAACGCTCTGCAGCCCGGCCAAAATGCCTTTCGCGGGCCAGCGTAACGACGTATCGTAACTCGGTGAGAGTCATGGTGAGCTCCGGTCAGATAGATGCGGGTCGAAGTTTCACGAATTTATGAGGTAAAGCATAAGGATTGAAATTGTCTATGGCAATCACTGAAAGTCGTAAGACGCCCCGAATTCTCGTTGCCGGTTGCGGCAAACTCGGTGGCGCCATTGCCAGCCGGCTGACAACCTCGGCCACCGTGTTTGGCCTGCGGCGAAATCCCGGGCTTGTTCCCGAGGGCGTTCACGGCATTGGCGCCGATCTGACCAGGCCTGAGACCCTGGCCCGCAAACTTCCAGCTGATCTCGATATCATCCTCTATTGCCTGACGCCCTCCAGCTACGACCAGCAGGGCTATCGCGATGCCTATGTGACTGGCCTGGAAAATTTGTTGGCGGCCGTCGGCAGTCAGTCTCTGAAGCACCTTTTCTTTGTGAGCAGCAGCAGTGTCTATTCACAGGATGACGACAGCTGGGTAGATGAATCCAGCCCCACAGAACCGGCCCGGTTCAGCGGCGAGCAGGTCCTGGCCGGTGAACAGACCGCATTGGAAAGCGGCCATCCGGCGACAATCATTCGATACAGCGGCATTTACGGGCCTTCACGGCGTCGTTTTCTCGAGGAGGTACAGGAGGGGCGCATGAATCCGGCGAAGCCAGCACCGTTCAGTAACCGGATTCACGAGGAGGATGCAGCGGAGGCGGCTGCCCACCTTGTGAAGCTGGCACTTTCGGGAGCGTCACTGGAGACCTGCTACCTTGCCAGCGATTGCGAGCCGGTAAGACTTGATGAGGTAGTAGATTGGGTGCGGCAGCAAACGCCCTGCGCCGATCCGCAGCCTGATGCCCGGAAAGGTGGCCGGGCCGGGAGCAAACGCTGCAGCAACAAGCGACTGCTGGGCACCGGCTTCCAGTTCCGCTACCCGGATTTCCGTGCCGGCTACCGCGCCATGATTGACCAGGGATGAGCCTTCGGCATTAAAAAAGGCGGCCAAGGCCGCCTTTTCTCAATTCAGGTGTTTTCAGGTCTTAGCTGAGCACCATCACCGCTTCCATTTCAATGGGCACTCCCTTGGGCAGCGCCGCGACACCTACCGCCGCTCGGGCCGGATACGGTTCCTGGAAATAGGTGGCCATGATCTCGTTGACCGTGGCGAAATTGGCCAGGTCTGTCATGTAGATGTTCAGTTTCACAATGTCCTTCAGCTCGCCACCGGCGGCCTCGCAAACGGCCTTGAGGTTATCGAATACCTGCCGGGTCTTGGCAGAGAAATCGCCGGCGACCACTTCCATGGTTTCCGGCACCAGCGGAATCTGGCCAGACAGGTACACGGTATCCCCTGCCTTTACCGCCTGGGAGTATGTGCCGATCGCCTGGGGCGCATTCTCGGTCTGAATTACGGATTTGTTGGTCATGACCCTTGGTTTCCTCTCTTCCAAAACGCCAATCCTCGCCCTTGCGTGGCGCGCCTGTCAACCGGGCTTTGGTCGGGGTCAGTGCCGCACACGGCTGATGTGGGTAATCGCACGAATGTTGCGGATCCGGCGCATCACCCGGGCCAGGTGCCGGCGACCATTAACGTGTACCACGAGACTGACAACGCCAAAGCGGGCGTTCTGCTCTTCCACGTTAATGCGCTCGATGTTGCCGTCCGCCATGGCAACCGCATTGGCCATCTCGGCAATCACACCGCGCTGGCGCTCCAGCTCTACCCGGAGCTCCACGGAAAATTCGTCGGTAATGTCCTTGGCCCATTTAAGATGCGTGAGGCGAGCCCGCCCCTCATCGTCCTCGGGCAACCGGGAGCAGGTATCGGAATGAATCACCATACCTTTGCCGGAATCCATCACCCCAACCACCGGGTCTCCCGGAATCGGCTTGCAACAGCTGGCGAACCGGACCAGAAGGCCTTCCGTGCCACGAATGGTCACCGGGCTATGATTGCCACCCTCGATATCCCTGGGAGCCTCAATGGCTTCGGCAACCTCTGAGCCGCTCGCGAGCTGACGAGCCACCAGATAGGCCATCCGGTTGCCGAGCCCGATGTCACTGATCAGATCATCAAAACTGTTCACCTGATTGTGGTTCACCACGGCTTGCTTCTGGGCGTCGCTGATCTCGGAAAGTTTCGCACCAAACCCTTTCAGGGATTTCTTCAGCAGGGTGCGACCGAGCTCCAGCGATTCCGCGCGCTTCTGGCTCTTGAGCACGTGCCGGATACTGCTCCGGGCCTTGCCGGTCACCACGAAACTGAGCCAGGCCGGGTTGGGGCGGGCGCCGGGCGCAGTGATGATTTCCACGGTCTGGCCACTCTGCAGAGGCTGGCTGAGGGAACCCAGGTTGCGGTTGATTCGACAGGCTACGGTGGCGTTGCCGATGTCCGTGTGGATGGCATAGGCAAAGTCCACCGGCGTCGCCCCGCTTGGCAACTCCATGATGCGGCCTTTCGGGGTGAAAACGTATATCTCGTCCGGGAACAGGTCTACCTTTACATGCTCGATAAACTCCATGGAGTCATCGGCCCGTTCCCGCATTTCCATCAGCCCCTTCACCCAGCGGTCGACCCGGGCCTGGTTGGCGCTGGTCACGCTGCTGGGTTCATTCTTATACATCCAGTGCGCCGCAATCCCGTTATTGGCGATATGCTCCATCTCCTCGGTACGGATCTGGATCTCGATGTTCACGTGCATCCCGAACAGAGTGGTGTGGATGGACTGGTAGCCATTGGCCTTGGGCATGGCTATGTAATCCTTGAAGCGGCCCGGAAGGGGTTTGTAGAGGCTGTGTACGGCACCAAGGATCCGGTAGCAGTCGTCTTCGGTATCGGTGATGATCCGGAACGCGTAAACGTCCATGATTTCATGGAAGGATTTCTGCTTGAACTTCATCTTGTTGTAGATGCTGTTCAGGTGCTTTTCCCGGCCCAGAATCCGCCCCGGCAGGCCGCGCTCTTCAAGCTTCTCCTGCAATTTGCCACGAATATCCTCGATGATTTCGCGGTGGCTGCCCCTGAGCTTGTCCACCGCTTTTGAAATGTATTTCGAACGCATCGGATACAGCGAGGTAAACCCCAGATCCTCGAGCTCGGTGCAGATCGAGTGCATACCCAGGCGGTTCGCTATGGGGGCGTAGATATCGAGGGTCTCGGTGGCAATGCGCTGTCGCTTCTCATAGGGCATGGGGCCCAGGGTGCGCATATTGTGAAGGCGGTCCGCCAGCTTCACCAGGATTACCCGAATATCTCTGGCCATTGCCAGAGTCATCTTCTGGAAGTTTTCAGCCTGGGCTTCCGCCCGGGACCGGAATTCGATCTGGGTAAGCTTGCTGACGCCATCCACCAGTTCCGCAACATCGTCGCCGAACTGCTCCGCCAGCGCATCCTTGGGAATGCCGGTGTCTTCGATCACATCGTGAAGCATCGCCGCCATCAGGCTCTGATGGTCCAGACGGAGATCGGCGAGAATATGGGCGACAGCCAGGGGGTGAGTGATGTACCGGTCGCCGCTTTTACGCATCTGGCCCTCGTGGGCCTGCTCGGCATAATAATAGGCGCGTCGCACCTGATTGATGCGAGTGGTATCCAGATAGGAACTTAGCTCTCGAGCCAGTCCTTCAACCGTAGCCTCTGCCGACACCGCGCCTCCACGACTTCATGAAATTCAGGGACAAAAAACCCGAATGCACGCATCCGGGTCCTTCCAGAGTCCTTCCAGCAACGTTCTATAGCTACACTATAAAACCGCGGGGACAGATTTCAATGCTTCTCGCTTGCGGACAGATACTTATATACCTGGCTCCGCAGCTGGGTCACTCGTCGTCTTCTTCCTTGAGGAGATCACGAGTAATCTTGCCTTCGGCAATCTCGCGCAGAGCGATAACCGTGGGCTTATCATTTTCTTCAGCCACCATCGGCTCGGCACCCTTGGTAGCGAGCTGACGGGCACGCTTGGTTGCCAGCATTACCAGCTGGAAGCGGTTATCAACGTTTTCCAGACAATCTTCAACGGTAACTCGTGCCATAACTTCCCCGACTCATAAAATGACTGTTTCAGCAGACCGCACAGTTTACTGTGGCCGGTTCAATTTGTATACAGGAAAACCCCGTATCACGCCGGGCCGGACAATCCTGCCAGCAACGCTCGATGCCTTGGCTGCTGCACTTCCATGCGAAGGCGCTGGGCCCGGACAATCGCGAGCAGATCTCCGAGGGCCGCTTCGAAGTCGTCATTTACCACCAGAAAGTCGAACTCCACTGCGTGACGGCACTCTTCCTCAGCCTCGGCCAGGCGCCGCTCCACGACCGCCGGCGCATCGGTACCACGCCCAACCAGTCGCTCGCGCAGCACTTCCGGCGACGGTGGCACGATGAAAATACTGACACACTCGGGAATAAGCCGTCGCACCTGTGCGGCACCCTGCCAGTCGATCTCCAGGATCACATCCTGGCCTGTTGCCAGAGTTTCCCGAACCCATGCCTGGGAAGTGCCGTAGTAATTTCCGAAGACATCGGCGTGCTCAAGAAAGTCGCCCTCGCCAATCATCGCCTCGAACACGGCCCGACTGACAAAGTGGTAGTTCACCCCGTTCTGTTCGCCCTCCCGCATGGAGCGGGTCGTGTGCGAGACGGAAACACCGAGCTTCTCGTCACTGCGGAGCATTTCCGCCACAAGGCTGGTCTTGCCGGCACCGGATGGCGCGGAGATAACGTACAGAGTACCCTGCTCAACTGCCTGACTCATAATCCGAGAACTCCAAACCTGGACACGGCGGCCGCGTATTCCGGCCAGTAAAGCACGGAATTATACGGACTTTGGCAAAACACCGCACCCCACAAGGGCGTCAGCTGATACCATTTGCCTATCCACTGTTCAGCGACTGCAAGAACCCATGCGAACCACCATCGACATCACCGTGAAGCAGCCCGGCAAAGCCATCGACGCCCTGAGCGAGGCGGCCCCCGGGCTTTCGCGTCAGAAAATCAAGGACGCCATGACCAAAGGCGCCTGCTGGTGGACTCACAAAGGCAAACGCCTTCGGCTACGCCGTGCCACAAAGGAGCTGAAACCGGGTATCCGACTACAGTTTTACTACGACGAGAAGGTGCTTGAGAGGAAACCGGAAAAACCGATTCTCCTGGAGAATGCGGGGCGCTACACCGTCTGGTTCAAACCTCATGGACTTCTGGCCCAGGGCTCCCAGTGGGGCGACCACTGCAGTTTGCTTCGCCTGGCCGAAATCCAGCTTGAGCAACCATGCCATCTGATCCACAGGCTCGACGCCGACGCTGCCGGGCTGATGCTGATCGCCCATGATTCGAAAGCGGCCGGCGCCCTTTCACAGTGTTTTTCGGGGCGGACCATGACCAAACATTACAAGGCGCGAGTGGCCGGCCTCATCGACGCTCGGGAGCAGCTCGTTGATGCGCCCGTCGAGGGCAAGGCGGCCGTCAGCCGTGTATCAACGCTCGAGCTGGACGAAACCGGGGAAACTTCGCTGGTGGAAGTCAGTATCGAAACCGGACGAAAACACCAGATTCGCCGGCATCTGGCGGGCCTCGGCCATCCGATCATCGGTGATCGCCTTTACGGGCGACCGGCCGGCGCACCCTTGCAGCTTCTCGCCTTTTTCCTGGAATTCGACTGCCCCCTGAACAAGCGCAAGATGACGTTCGAACTGCCGGCGGAACTGAGCGACCTCACACTGAATTGACCACCGGCGTAGAGATTCGGCTTATTCCAGATTCTGCACCTGCTCTCGCATCTGCTCGATCAGAACCTTGAGATCCACTGCAGTACGGGTAACGCCGGCATCAATGCTCTTGCTGCTCAGGGTGTTGGCCTCTCGATTGAGCTCCTGCATGAGAAAATCCAGCCGCCGACCAATGGCATCTTCGCTTTTCAGAGTATCGGACACCTCACCGATATGGGCATCCAGCCGGTCCAGCTCCTCGGCCACATCGCTTTTGTGAGCCAGCATCACCATCTCCTGGGCAACCCGCTCGGCATCCAGTTCCACTTTGGCTTTTTCGAACCGATCTCGCAGCGCTTTCTCCTGCGCCTCGAGCAATTCCGGCATACGTCTACGGACGTCGGCAACGAGGTCACCCATGGTTTTCAGGCGATCTTCGAACAGTGGCCGCAGGCGCTCCCCCTCCCGCTCGCGCACCGATGCAAGTTCGGCCACGGTTTGCTCGAACAGTCCGACGGCAGCCTCTTTTGCAGGGCTATAATCCTGTTCCGGCACTGACAGCACGCCCGGCCACCTGAGTATGTCCAGGGCATTGATGTGGGCCGGATTATCCAGAATCCGGTTGATGTGGTTGGCCGCCTCATTCACCGCCTGGGCCATGTCTTCGCTGATCTCGAAACTTTGCGAGCCTTTCTCTGCCGACTGCAAGCGCATGGAGACATCCACCTTGCCCCGCTTCAACTGCTTTCTCAGTTCCTCCCGGAACCGGTTCTCCAGCTCACGGAACGCTTCCGGCAGGCGGAAGGAGGGTTCGAGATACCGGTGATTCACAGTCCGGATTTCACAGGTCAACGTTCCCCAGTCTCCCTGGACGTCCTTGCGGGCAAATGCAGTCATACTTCGGATCATGTCAGCTCCGCTTCGATAAAGTTGTATCGATGAAGTTTAACAGGCTCTTAACAGCAACGGCGAACCGGACAAAAGGCCAACCCCAACGTGATATACTGACCGGCCTTTTCGACAAACGTTCGCCCGGGACTCGCTCCCGGACATTCAAAACTGACTTCAGGAAACACTATGCGTCCAAGCGGCAGAACGCCCGAACAACCCAGAGATGTTCGAATCACCCGCAACTACACCCGTCACGCCGAAGGCTCTGTGCTGGTGGAATTCGGGGACACAAAAGTCATCTGCACTGCCTCCGTCGAAAACAAGGTCCCTCCGTTTCTGAGGGGTGAAGGCAAGGGCTGGATCACCGCCGAATATGGCATGCTGCCCCGCTCTACCGGCAGCCGAATGGGCCGTGAAGCCGCCCGCGGCAAACAGGGTGGCCGGACCGTCGAAATCCAGCGCCTGATTGGCCGCTCCCTGCGTGCAGCGGTGGATCTGACCGCTCTCGGTGAACACTCCATCACCATTGACTGCGATGTCATCCAGGCCGATGGCGGCACCCGCACCGCAGCCATCACCGGCGGCTGCGTGGCACTGGTTGATGCCCTGAACCACCTGGTTGCTGACAAGCGTCTCAAGAAATCTCCGCTCAAGCAGATGGTCGCCGCGCTTTCAGTCGGTGTTTACAAAGGCACCCCGGTGGTGGATCTGGACTACCCGGAAGACTCCGAAGCTGAAACCGACATGAACGTCATCATGACCGACCAGGGCGGTTTCATTGAGATACAGGGGACTGCGGAAGGAGCTCCGTTCGACCAGTCAGAATTGGACAGCATGCTGACTCTGGCCAAACAGGGTATTGAGCAGTTGTTTGAGATTCAGAAGGCTGCTTTGGAGGCCTGACGACTACTGATTAGGCCGCCCGCGTGTCCGGAGGGAGAAATCTTTCCGGGACACGCTACAAGCACATCCATGTGCGCTCGGCTCCGGCCTTCCCTGGCCGGAGACGGTCCCGGAAAGGTTTCCCCCTCCGAACCCGCTACTATTCAGGTAAGATCTGACCTCAGAAGCCGATTTCGATGTCGTAATCCATGATCACCGGGGCGTGATCACAGAAGCGGGTTGAGTCGTCGATCCAGCCATCTTCGATGGTCTTGCGGATTCCCGGTGTCAGCAGCTGGTAATCCACACGGATGCCGGCATTTTTGCGGGAACCCTCGGCCTGCTCGGGCCACCAGGTGAACTGGTTGCTCTGCTTGTTGATCTCCCGGAAGCCGTCAACGCAGCCCATCTCATCGAACAGACGATCCAGCCAGGCACGCTCGTGGGGCAGGAAACCGGAGAAATCCAGTTTGTGGTACAGCGGGCTGGCGTCGGTTACGTGATGAGCAGTCTGCAGGTTGGCGCAGAAAATGAACTGACGGCGCTTACGAAGGGTCTTTTGCATGTGCAGACCGAAGGACTCCATGAATTCGTCCTTGTGGTCGAGAACCGTCAGGTCGTCCTCGCCAATCAGCTCGTCCTCACGACCCAACGCACAGGGCGCCAGGACGCAGGCAACCGAAACCTTGTCAAAATCGGCCTGAATGAACCGGCCTTCCCGATCGGCCTGTTCGTTGGCAAATCCATACATGATGGCCTTCGGGAAATGACGGGTGTATATGCCGACACCGCCATCTTCATTCTTTTCGCCATCAATAAAGTAGGCCTCGTAACCTTCCGGAATCAGGTTATAGTCCTCAATCTCGTAGGCCCGCATGCGATGGTCCTGGACGCAGACCACGTCAGCGTCCTGCTCCGCCAGCCAGTCGAAAAAACCTTTTTCAACAGCCTGGGCGAGGCCATTGACGCTGATTGATACTACCCGCATACGTGTTCCCTGATTCGGTTTGTGTGTATGATACCGTTTTTACGAGCTAATTAAAGATCAACACCCGCCAGAAGCCTTGTCATGCACGACTATCAGCAAAAATTTATCGAATTTGCCATCCGCCGGAATGTACTACGCTTTGGTGAGTTCACGCTCAAGTCGGGCCGAACCAGCCCCTACTTCTTCAATGCTGGACTTTTCAATACCGGGGACGACCTGCTTCAGTTAAGCAAGGCCTATGCCGCCGCGATCGCGCGCAGCGGCCTGGATTATGACATTATTTTCGGCCCTGCCTATAAGGGCATTCCGTTGGCCACCGTCACAGCAATGGCGCTGGCTACAGACGGTAACAGCAAACCCTTTGCGTTTAATCGTAAGGAAAAGAAAGATCATGGTGAGGGCGGCAACATTGTTGGCGCACCGTTGCAGGGCAAAGTACTGATTGTTGATGATGTGATCACCGCCGGCACCGCGATCCGGGAATCCATTGATATCATCCGGGCCGCCGGGGCTGAACCTGCAGGCGTGCTGATTGCTCTGGATCGCCAGGAAAAAGGCAACGGCGAACTGTCTGCCATCCAGGAAGTGGAAAAGGAATTCGGCATTCCGGTGGTGAGCATTATTCGTCTCGAGCAGGTTTTGGACTATCTTAAAGCCAACCCGGAGTTTGCCGGGCATGCCGAAAAGGTAGCCAGTTATCGGGATCGTTACGGAGTCTGATTGATGGCCAATCGTCTGACCGCACTGTCTGTTAAAACAACGGCGCTGGCGCTTGCCCTGGGGTTTTCTGCCCAGGCGGCTGCCAATATGTACCGTTACACGGATGAGAACGGCCAGATCGTAATCAGCAGCACCATCCCCCAGGAAGCCACCAAGCGGGGCTATGACATCCTGAGCAACAATGGTCGCGTGATCGAAACCATTCCACCGGCACCAACCGAAGAAGAAATTGCTGCCCGGGAAGCGGAAAAACAGCGCCAGAAGGAACTCGCAGAACAGCGAGAGCAAGACCGGGCGCTGCTGAAACGCTTTAGCCATCCGGATCAGGCCGTGAAAGCCATGCACCGGAAAGTCCGCGAGCTCGAGGGTCTTATCCAGCTCAAGCGCGGCAATATATCGGTGATATCGAGCCAGTTGGATAACGAACAGAGTCGGGCCGCCAACATGGAGCGGGCCGGTCGCGAGATTCCCGAGGGCACGCTGGAGAAGATCCGGCGGCTGGAGGCCCAGATTCGCGACATTGAGCGGGAAATTGCCTCACAGACCCAGGAAATCGACGAACTACGAAAGGCTTTTGAGGACGACATCGAACGCCTGGAAGAAGTTACCGGCGAGGCACGAACTCTGCCACTGGATCACACCAAGACCGACAACTGATTCTGCACTGAAGTTTCCGAGACCAAAAAAGGCCACCGGTGTTAGCCGGTGGCCTTTTCATTTCACTCACCTACCGATGAGGTGCTATCCACAATTCAGGCGGATGCAGTGCTCTTCTTGGCAGTGGAAGTGGTCTTGCGCGCAGTGGTCTTGCGTGCAGCCGTCTTCTTCGGCTCAACCGTTTTTTTCGCATCCTTCGCAGCGTCAGACACGTCTTCCGCGGCTTCTGCAACTGCATCAGCGCCTTCGGCTGCTTCTTTTTCCAGCTTGGCGACCAGGTCACCAGCAAAGCTGCCAAAACGGCTGTTCAGGTTGCGCAGCTGATCGAACAGGCTGTCGCTGTAGCCGTTGTAACGCTTGCGCAGGGTCTTCACGCTGTACTCGCGCGCTTCAGACTCGAGCTTCTCGGCGTAATCGAACGGCTTGGAAGCCAGCTTCTTCTGCTGCTCTTCAGCGGCGTTGATACCCTTGTCCACGATTTCCTGGAGCTGTTCCTGATAAGACTTGAGTTTACCCATGATAAATCCCCTTGGTTTCCTGAAAGTTCCAAGGCCCTGTCGAAACCAGTACAACGAGGGCCTTACTTCAATCTCACAACTCAAGTTACGCTCTAAAATTAGAATGTTCATACTAAAAGCAGGAAGTGAACGAATAAGGGCTTTTACGGATTATTCACTTGATCCTGAAAACCCGGATGGCATAATGCCGAGCTGTCAAAGAAGCCCGTCTCCCCGTTTTATTCAGGCTCCATACGTTTAATCAACAAAGGCCTCGATCAGGCCCGTATGCGAGTAACCATGACCACCAGCAAAACCCGACAACCGCATTTCTTCATATTTCTTTTACCAGTGATTGCCGCCTCTTTCCTCCTTGCTGCCTGCCAGGAAGATTCCCGCGCCGTCAGCACCAGCTCTGACAGGGCCAGTGAAATCGCAAATTCGCGGCTGAACAAGGCGACCGATGGGCTCATGACCACACTTGGGCAGACTCGGGAAACCGGATATACAGCCACTGAGCCGAAGGAGTTGACATGGACAGCTCCATTGACCCGTGAGGACGGCTCGTCACTGGCACTTGGAGAGATTGCGGAATTCAGGGTCTACTATCGGTTCAGACACCAGGACAACTTCAAGGTTATCCGTATTGAGAGTCCTGCAACCACAAGACTCTCTCTGGCGGAGATGGCGCCAGGCGCTTACGAGTTCGCCATCACCACCGTGGATATTCAGGGGTTGGAGAGCCGGCGCTCAACGCCGGTCAACGTCGATCTGATCTGACTGAGGTTTACCAGCGGAAAATCACCCAGCTAGGCACCAACATGTCGGACTCGGTTTCCCGGATCCAACCGCCGCCATCCGCCGGCACCAGGTAATACTCCGGTCCGACTTCCGGTACAACCTTGATTTCCATCAGCTGTCCGTTGACCCGGTATTCATAGAACACTTCCTGCTCACCCGGGCGAATAACAATCTCGGGGCCCTGGCTTGCAGGCTGGTAATCCGAGATCACCACTGGCTCGTCGGGAGTTGTCACCGGCGTCTCATCCAGAGCGCCTTCTTCCTGGGCCAGAGCGGCCAAAGGCAGACAGGCGAGCAACAAAGCCGGGCAGGCGATTCGTTTCATTTTCGTGATACCCTTTCGTCCATCGATTTCAGTACAGAGTTGCATAAGCCAACCCACGCTTCAATCAGATTCCGGACCTGTTTTGACATGACCAGCAAAAACACACCACCTGTGGTTCTTGTGGACGGATCGTCCTATCTTTTCCGTGCTTATCATGCACTTCCACCACTCACCACAAGCAAGGATCATCCGACCGGAGCCATTAAAGGCGTGATCAGCATGCTCCGCCGCCTGGAGCAGGATTTTCCCGGGTCCAAGATGGTGGTGGTGTTCGACGCCAAGGGCAAAACCTTCCGGCACGATCTCTATGAAGAGTACAAGGCCAACCGACCTCCCATGCCGGAGGATCTCGCCTGCCAGATCGAGCCTATTCACGAGATCGTAAAGGCCATGGGGCTGCCGCTGCTAACGGTGACCGGCGTTGAGGCCGACGACGTGATCGGCACCCTTGCCAACGAAGCAACCAGCAAAGGCATCGATGTGGTGGTCTCCACCGGCGACAAGGACATGGCGCAGCTGGTCAGCGATCACGTTACGTTGATTAACACCATGACCGAGACCCGGATGGACCGGGACGGCGTGGTGGAGAAATTCGGCGTTACTCCGGAGCAGATTGTCGATTACCTGGCCCTGGTGGGCGATAAAGTGGACAACATCCCCGGCGTCAACAAGTGCGGACCGAAAACCGCGGTCAAATGGCTTCAGAGCTACGACAACCTGGACAACGTCATCGAACACGCCGACGAGATCAAAGGCAAGATCGGTGAATACCTGCGGGACGCAACGGAGACCCTGCCCCTGAGCCGTGAACTGGCGACCATCCGCACCGACGTGGAACTGGATTTTGGCCTGGAAGACCTGAAACTCCGGGAGCAGGACGACCAGCAATTGCTTGAGCTGTTCAGGGAGTATGAATTCCGAAGCTGGATCGCCGAACTCGAAGAGGACGAAAGTTCCTCTTCCAGCAATGCCAGAGCCGGCGATGAAACCCCCAAACCGGAAACCGGCGAAAAAGACTACAGCATCATCACCGACCAGAAAGAACTGGATCAGTGGCTGGAGCGCCTTGGGGCGGCGGAGCTGTTTGCCTTCGACACAGAGACCACCAGCCTTCGCTACATGGACGCCGAAATCGTCGGTGTCTCCTTTGCCGTAAAGCCGGGCGAAGCCGCCTATGTCCCGCTGGGGCACGACTATATGGGCGCGCCCGAGCAGCTGGACCGTGATCAGGTGCTGGACCAGCTTAAACCACTGCTGGAGAACCCCGACCTGGCAAAGGTCGGCCAGAATCTGAAGTACGACAAAAACGTACTGGCCAACCACGGCATTACTCTGGAGGGCATTGCCGAAGACACCATGCTGGAATCCTACGTTCTGAACTCTGTGGCCACGCGGCACGATATGGACAGCCTCGCCATGTACTACCTCGGCGAGAAGACCACCAGCTTTGAGTCCATTGCGGGGAAAGGCGCGAAACAACTCACTTTCAACCAGATTGACCTTGAAAAAGCGGCGCCCTACGCCGCCGAAGATGCGGACATTACCCTGCGCCTGCACCAGACCCTGCGACCGAAGCTGAAAGAGACCGGAAAACTGGCCGCTGTGTACGAAGATATCGATTTACCCCTGGTGCCGGTACTGTCGCGAATGGAGCAGCGTGGCACCCTCATCAGCGCGAGTACTCTGCGCCAGCACAGCCAGGAACTGGCGGAGCGCATGGCGGAGCTGGAAAAAGAGGCCCATGAAGTGGCCGGGGAAACCTTCAACCTGGGCTCCACCAAGCAGCTGCAGGCGATCTTCTACGACAAGATGGGGCTGCCGGTCATCAAGAAACCCCAAAGGGCGCGCCGTCAACAGCGGAGCCGGTGCTTCAGGAACTCGCCCACGAACACGAACTGCCGCGTCTGATTCTTGAGCACCGAAGCCTGAGCAAGCTGAAGTCGACCTACACCGACACGCTGCCGGAGCTGATTCACCATCGTACCGGCCGGGTACACACGTCCTACCATCAAGCTGTCACTGCTACCGGTCGACTGTCCTCGTCGGAACCCAACCTGCAGAATATCCCCATCAGGAGCGAACAGGGACGCCGTATACGGCAGGCCTTTATTGCGCCCGAGGGATACAAGCTCGTCGCTGCCGACTACTCTCAGATCGAGCTTCGGATCATGGCCCATCTCTCGGGAGACAAAGGACTGCTCAAAGCGTTTGAGAAGGGCGAAGACATTCACAAGGCAACGGCATCGGAAGTATTCGGGGTCAGCCTTGACGATGTGTCCTCAGACCAGCGTCGGAGCGCCAAGGCCATCAACTTCGGCCTGATCTACGGCATGTCCGCCTTTGGCCTTTCCCGGCAACTGGACGTTGAGCGCAAACTCGCCCAGGAATACATCGATCGTTATTTCGAACGCTATCCCGGCGTTCTTAAATACATGGACAACATCCGCAAACAGGCCCATGACGACGGTTTTGTGGAGACGCTCTTCGGCCGGCGCCTGTACCTGCCAGAGATAAATGCCCGCAACAAACAGCTGCAGCAGGCTGCGGAGCGAACCGCTATCAACGCCCCGATGCAGGGTACTGCCGCGGATATCATCAAGCGGGCCATGGTGGATGTAGAGAACTGGCTGCTCAAAGAGCACGCCGATGAAGCTCGCATGACCATGCAGGTGCACGATGAACTGATTCTTGAGGTCAAAGAATCGGCACTCGACAAGATCCGATCAGGACTTGAGAAGCGTATGTCGGCAGCGGCCGAGCTGGACGTTCCCCTGCTGGTGGAAGCCGGCGTCGGCGACAACTGGGATGAGGCACACTGACGCTCCCCAAAACAGGGCATGGACGCCCTTGCACGCACCGAAAACGCTCATACTTGCAAACACTGAACCTGCCCTCAGCTTTCGCGGCTTGCCGCCAGGCCGCGGAGGCGCCAAGGCCGGCCGATTCTATCGCCTTTACGGCACGATATTCGCTACGATTCCAGAGTCGGCGCCGTCCCATCAGACACTCCGGGCTGCGCCATGTTGTGACACCCATCTCCGAGGCTCATACCATGACTTCTCTGGCATCTGAACGTAGCTGGCTGCTGGACCCCAGCGTGCTGAAACTGGTTCACCAGTGCCGCCGCCTGATTCACACGGAATTCGGCGTCAAACTGCACCTCACGGAAGAGCATCTGGAACAACAACTGGCCGATTACGCGCGGAAAACCCGCTCCAGTCAGCTGACTCGTGTTTGGGAGACCCTCAAAGAACGGGTTCCGCAGCTCAATATTGAGCCCGAGGAAGAAGATGACGGCCTGAAGCGTAACTACAGAGGCCAGGTCATTGCCGATGCTCCGCCCGCATCAGCGGAACAGGACGAGGAGGGACAGATCGACCCGCCACGGAAGAAAAAAGTCATCTACCGTGGCCAGGTGGTTGGCTGACCGGCCTTCAGCCGGCCAGATTCTCCGGATTTTAGAAGGACTTGCTTACTTCGAACGCAGCGCTCCAGGCGCTCAGATCGTACTCAGCAGCGTAAAGGCTTGGATCCTCAACACCAGGCGCCAGTTGCGCGATCTCGCTCGGGTTTTCATGCTGGTAATTCCGATCGTTGACTCGTGGATCGTCCGTGAACAAGAGCGTTCCAACCGCTACGTCGACCGTCCAGCCACTTTGGGCGTCAGCCCATTGGGCACCGAGAGTCAGCCAGTGACGATCACTGGAGGGAATTCGGGCGGTAACATACTGATTCACGGGCGACTCATCCCAGGCATATCCGGCTTTAAACGCCCATTCAGGCGAAGCCTGCCAGATAGCACCAGCGTTGATCTGCCAGCTGTTTTCCCATTGTTCGGTAACATGAGAAATCACAGCGCCTTCTTGCGGCGCACCACTAATGGCACCACCAGCTTCGGTGCTGACGATATCAAGCTCCTCGAATCGGCTCCAACGAGCGTAAGTTGCTCCAGCCAGAAGAGTAACGTTATCGGTAAGGCTGTGACGAAGCCCCAGGGTCGCGCTCTCAGGAATCGCCAGAGGCACCTTGATACTCTCTGAGGCGGACAGCGTCGGCCCCATCGGGTTGGACGGATTGGTTATGCCAGAGATTTCAAGGTCACCCTCCAGCTCGAGTTCCGTACCCGTCTGAAGCGTGAGGCCAATCTGAGTAGCGCTGGTCAACTCATAAAGAAAGCCAACACGGAACGTCATGCCAACATCGTCACCCTCTGCATCCGCATAAGGCTCCTCAAGCGCAAGCGCCGCTGTCCCTACTTGAGCACTGATGTCCTGGTAGCGGCTCAAGCGTCCTTCCGCGTATAGGACATTCAAACCAACACCCATTGACAGGCCCTGGCCATTGTTAAGAGAAACCGAGGGCGTGAATGCGATCGCCGTGAGCTCTGTCTTGTCAGCGAAAAAACGCCCTGCAAAGTCGTTATCGTAATCCGCCGCCAAACCATAGGGCGCATGGATTCCAAAACCGACGTCTATCGACTCGTTGATTTCGTGACTTAGATAAAAATTCGGCAGCACCGCAGGGTCTGCAATATCCCCTCCGCTACTGGCCGGGGTTACAGGCACCGAGGGATTGTTTCTGGAGGTCCGGATACTACTTTCCTTGGCCTCCGCATCAATATCCAGAACCGCAGCACCAAACGAAATATTTGTGCCCGACAACTGGCTCATACCGGCGGGGTTAAAAAGAACCGTGGTCGCATTTTCGGGGTTGGCGGCGGCACCGGCGTTAGCGGTGCCCATCGCACTGGCGCTCTGCTCATTTAGGGAAAAGCCGCCTGCCAGGGTAGAGGCAGGTGCGGCGAGCGCCGCGAGGGTGGTAAGACGTACAGCTCGTGCAAGCGTTGAGGAACGGTGGTGCATGGTATCTCCTTATTGAATCGCGCGGAGTATACGCACCACCCCTTACTGGCCTCAAATGCCATCCCTAACGGTTCGGGGCCCTAACTTTCTACGACCAACGTCTTATGCTGAGCCGGTACTCAGTCATCTTGAATAGAAAGCTTGTCGACGGAAGACGAGAGCTTGTCGGCTCCCTGGGCGTCGGCACCCAGCTTGATCATCAGGCGCAGGTCGTTGGCAGAGTCTGCGTGGGCCAGGGCATCCTCGTAGGTAATCGAACCCTCCGCATACAGGTGATAAAGCGCCTGATCAAAGGTCTGCATACCGGATTCGTTGGATTTGGACATCAGCTCTTTCAGCCGATGCACCTCGCCCTTCCGGATCAGGTCCGATACCAGCGGGGTATTGATCAGCACCTCGATAACCGCCTTACGGCCCTTGCCATCTGGCGTTGGCACCAGCTGCTGAGCCACGATCGCCTTGAGGTTCAGGGACAGGTCCATCCAGATCTGGTTGTGCTGTTCCGGCGGGAAGAACTGGATGATCCGGTCCAGCGCCTGGTTGGCGTTGTTGGCGTGCAGGGTCGCCAGACACAGGTGACCGGTCTCGGCGAATTGCACGGAATATTCCATGGTCTGCCGGGTACGAACCTCACCGATCAGAATAACGTCTGGTGCCTGGCGCAGGGTGTTCTTCAGCGCTACTTCGAAGCTCTCGGTATCGATGCCCACCTCGCGCTGGGTAACGATACAACCCTGATGCTGGTGCACGAATTCGATTGGGTCTTCGATGGAAATGATGTGGCCACGGCTGTTGCGGTTACGATGCCCGAGCATGGCCGCCAGGGACGTAGACTTACCGGTACCGGTAGCGCCCACGAACATGATCAGGCCACGCTTGGTCATGGCCAGTTCTTTGATTACCTCCGGCAACGACAGATCATCGATCTGCGGAATCTTTACCTCGATCCGACGCAGCACCATCCCGCACAGGTTGCGCTGGAAAAAGGCAGAAACACGGAAACGGCCAATGCCACGGGCACTGATAGCGAAGTTACACTCATGGGTTTCCTCGAATTCGGCGCGCTGCTTGTCGTTCATGGCGCCGTAAACGAACTCCCTGGTCTGCTCCGGCGTCAACGCGTTCTTGGTGACCGGCAAAACTTTCCCGTTCACCTTCATGCTTGGCGGCACACCCGCTGTAATAAACAGGTCCGAACCGCCCTTCTCCACCATCAGCCGTAACAGTTTTTCGAATTCCATTTTTCTACCCAATTTTCATTGTTCGGCGCCGAACGCACCGTGTCAGAAGTTATCCGGCATCTTCGCCTTAGCCCGCGCAGCTTCGCGGGAAATCAGTCCTTTCTGCAGCAGCCGCTCAAGGCACTGATCCAGCGTCTGCATGCCCAGAGAGCCACCGGTCTGAATCGACGAGTACATCTGGGCAATCTTGTCTTCCCGAATCAGGTTCCGGATCGCAGACGTACCGATCATGATCTCGTGCGCGGCAATACGGCCGCCACCCATTTTCTTCATCAGGGTCTGGGAAATAACCGCCTGCAGGGATTCAGACAGCATCGACCGCACCATGGACTTTTCCTCTGCCGGGAAAACGTCGACCACACGGTCAATGGTTTTGGCCGCGGAGGTGGTGTGCAGGGTGCCGAATACAAGGTGGCCGGTCTCAGCCGCTGTCAGTGCCAGGCGGATGGTTTCCAGATCCCGGAGCTCACCAACCAGGATGATGTCGGGGTCTTCCCGCAGGGCTGACCGCAGTGCTTCGTTGAAGCCCAAAGTATCCCGGTGCACTTCCCGCTGGTTCACCAGGCATTTTTTGGAGTCGTGTACGAATTCGATGGGGTCTTCAATCGTGAGAACGTGTTCGTAGCGGGTGTCGTTGATGTAATCGATCATCGCCGCCAGCGTGGTGGACTTACCCGAGCCCGTCGGGCCGGTCACCAGTACCAGACCACGAGGCACTGAAGACACGTCCTTGAACACCTGCCCCATACCCAGATCTTCCATGGTCAGTACTTTGGAAGGGATGGTCCGGAACACGGCGCCTGCGCCACGGTTCTGGTTAAAAGCGTTAACACGGAAACGGGCGACGCCCGGAACTTCGAAGGAGAAGTCGGTTTCCAGGAATTCCTCGTAGTCCTTACGCTGCTTGTCATTCATGATGTCGTAGATGAGCCCGTGGACTTCTTTGTGCTCCATGGGCGGCAGGTTGATGCGGCGTACATCACCATCAACACGAATCATCGGGGGCAAACCGGCAGAGAGGTGCAAGTCAGACGCACCCTGTTTCGCCGAAAAGGCAAGCAGTTCAGTAATATCCATAGGAATCCTCGGAAGGCTTTTTCTTTTATCCCGGTAGTTTCCGCCCGGCGGGGCCCCGGCGCGGTTCACTTGGCATTTCAGTGACCTGCGGGTAACGTGTCACCGTACAAGTGACAGACCGAGCGTGGCATTCTCACACTATGAGCAGCATAGCAGACAACATCGGGAGCGTAACCCGACGCATACAAAAAGCAACATTGCAGGCAGGCCGTGCGCCCGGGTCTGTGCATTTGCTCGCCGTCAGCAAAACCCGACCACCGGAAGACCTGCGGGAAGCCTTCGCTGCCGGGCAGCGGGCCTTCGGTGAGAACTACCTCCAGGAGGCCCTCGAGAAGATGGAGGCTCTTGCAGATCTCGAGGGCGTCGACTGGCATTTCATCGGGCCGATCCAGTCCAACAAGACGCGACAGATGGCCTCCGCCTTTTCCTGGGTACACAGCGTCGACCGCCTTAAGATTGCCCGTCGCCTGAGCGAACAGCGCGATCCTGCGCTGCCGCCATTGAATATCTGTCTTCAGGTCAATATTAATGAGGAAGAGAGCAAATCCGGCTGCACTCTGGATGAGCTGCCGGATCTGGTGGCCGAAATTGGCGAATTGCCGAACATCAGCTTGCGAGGCCTGATGGCCATTCCGGATCCGGATCAGCCTGAAGCAGGATTGAGAGCCAGTTTCCGGAAACTTGCCAATACCCTGAAACAGCTGCGGTCAGACCATCCCGACGCCGGCCCACTCGACACACTGTCGATAGGCATGTCCGGCGACCTGGAAGTCGCGATTGCGGAAGGCGCCACCTGGGTACGGGTCGGCACTGCCCTATTCGGCAAACGCCCAGTAAAGAGCTGAACCGGCCGGTTCCTGCTATGATCAGGGCCGGACGTTTAACCGATCAACCGGGGAGTTAACCTTGAGCACATCACCAACCATTTCTTTTATTGGCGCCGGCAACATGGCCAGCGCCATCATTGGCGGTATGCTGGATAACGGCTATAAGGCCGGCAATATCTGGGTCAGCGCGCCGGATGACGCGCACCTACAGACAATCCGCAAGCGCTTTGGCGTAAGCGTCACCACAGACAACCGGTACTGCGCCCAGCAGGCTGACATGGTAGTTCTGGCGGTGAAACCCCAGGTCATGGCCGACGTCTGTCGCGACATTGCACCAGTGGTCCAGAACACTCGCCCACTGATGGTATCCATCGCCGCCGGCCTGACAGCGGATACCCTCGATGGTTGGCTTGGTGGCGGCCTGCCGATGGTCCGGGTAATGCCCAATACACCGTCCCTGGTCGGCAAAGGGGCTGCAGGCCTGTTTGCCAACAAAGAAGTGAAAGATAAACAGAAGAAGATGGTGGAATCGGTGTTCGAAAGCATCGGGTCAGCGCTCTGGGTTGAGGACGAAAACCTGCTGCACGCGGTTACCGCTCTCTCCGGCAGCGGCCCCGCCTATTTCTTCCTGATGCTTGAGGCGCTTGAGGAAGCGGCCACTGAGGCTGGCATTGCCGCCGGAACCGCGAGGGAACTGGCCATCCAGACCATGGCGGGAGCCGCGGAAATGGCCGGTCGAAGCGAGCACGATCCCGGCCAGCTCAAGCGTAATGTGATGTCTCCTGGCGGAACCACCGAACAGGCCATCAACACGTTCGAGGAAGGTGGTATGCGCGATCTGGTAGCCAAAGCGTACAAGGCCGCCTTCAAGCGTTCGGAAGAAATGGCCAAAGAACTGGCAGGCAAACAGTAACCGATAACGGAGACACGGCTTCATGCTGGCAGATATTCTGATTACCATCCTGCTCATCGCATCCACCTTTTACCTGACGATTGTGCTGCTTCGGTTCCTGCTTCAACTGGCCAGGGCCGACTTCTACAATCCCATCACTCAATTTGTGGTCAAGGCCACCAATCCACCGCTACGCCCGCTACAGCGGGTTATTCCTGGCCTGGGCGGTTTCGATGGAGCTTCGCTGGTTCTTGCAGTCATCATTCAGGGCATCACCTTCTTCCTGATCCTGGTGGCGCTGAACGGAGGCATTCCGGCCATAAATCCGATTACGCTGCTGGTGTGGGCGGTACTGAACGTACTGGACCTGATCGTGAAGATCTATTTCTGGTCGGTGATTGCAGTGGTGGTCGTCAGTTGGATCGCGCCGGGCAGTGGCCACCCGGCCATCCAGCTGGTCGCCCAGATCACCGAGCCGGTCATGCGCCCGGTGCGAAACATCATGCCCTCCATGGGCGGCCTGGACCTGTCACCCATCATCGTTTTCCTGATTCTGAACGTGATCTCAGTGGTGATTGAACACATGAAAATGGCCGCAGGCCTCGGCTCCATCGGGCTAGGTATGTAAACCCCGTCTCAAATATACACTTTGTAACACTTAGCCACGAAATCCATCATTCCCGAGCTGCAAAGTCATGTGACTGATTTTGCAGCTTTTTTATTGAATTTCCGGCAAGTTTGGCCATTTCCTCCATTCCAGCCCAGCCACAAACTTATAAATAACAGGATAGTATTACCGGTAATTAATCCGTCACCCGTGAGCACCCCGTTCTGACCGGGATACCAGGAAGTCGCGCAGAAGGAATATCCGATGAACCAACAGGGAACTCTGTCGCAGCAGGTAGAGGCTTATCACAACTGGAAAAAAGAGCTGATCCGCCAGATCGGCAGGTACCGGCTGTGGCTGCAGGATAACAATCTGTTCTCCGACGATGTCAGCACCCGCATACGCCACGGGCTGGAGCTGCTGATTGAGGATGAACTGACCATTGCGTTTGTCGGCGAATACTCCCGCGGTAAAACCGAACTGATCAACGCCCTGTTCTTCTCCGAGTATGGCCAGCGCATGCTGCCGTCCCAGGCGGGGCGCACGACCATGTGCCCCACGGAGCTTTTCTTCGATCGCAGCGCCAATGAAAACTACCTGCTCCTGCTTCCCATCGAGACCCGAAACGGCGAACTGTCCCTGCAGCAGTTGCGCAAGCAGCCGGAACGCTGGGTCAAACATGAGCTAGATGAGCGCGACCCTGAAATCATGCGGGAGGTGCTTGCCGAGGTTGCCCGCGTCAAGAGTGTGCCACCTGAGGAGGCTCGCGCACTCGGCTTCGACGAGGGCATGCTCGAGAATGATCGCAACAACCCGGGCAATGTACTTGTACCTGCCTGGCGGAACGCACAGATCAGCATCCGCCACCCCCTGTTCGAGCGCGGCCTGCGGATCCTCGATACGCCGGGCCTGAATGCCCTTGGTTCCGAGCCGGAGCTGACGATCAGCATGCTGCCCCGCGCCCATGCCGTGATCTTCGTGCTGAGTGCCGACACCGGTGTGACCGCCAGCGACATGACCATCTGGAAAGAGCACATCGACACCCAGCACGCCGACCATCGCGCCGGCCGCTTTGCCGTGCTGAACAAGATCGACGTGCTCTGGGATGACCTCCAGGGCGAGCGCCACACCAACGAGGCGATTGAGCGGGTGCGCGGTTACACGGCCGACCACCTGGGCATGCGCCAGCACGATGTTATCCCGGTTTCTGCCAAGCAAGGGCTGGTCGCAAGGGTAAAGAAAGACAACGACCTGTTTGACCGTTCCAATATCAATCAGCTTGAGCAGCTGATTATCCAGCGCATCCTCATGCACAAGGAACAGCTGATCACCCAGAGTCTGATCAACGACCTGCTGGGCATGCTCCAGAACAGCCAGGCAGCCATGCAGTACCGCCTTGAATCCCTGGAGGAAGAACTCCAGGCGTGCGCGGGCGTTACCATGGACAAGGCAGCGCTGGGCCGCCTCGCAGAACGCGCCCAGAAAGACTACGACTTTTACTACAAGAAGCTGATCACCCTGCGCTCCAGCCGTCGCCTCATGGACTCCCAGGGCGACCTGCTGAAGAAACTGGTGAGCGAAGACCGCTTCGAAGCCCATGCGGAACATGTACGTACCAGTATGTCGAAGAGCTGGACCACTGCCGGGATGAACCGCGCCATGGATCAGTTTTTCGAACTGCTTGAAAGCGACTTGACCAACCTTCTGAGCGAAGGGCACCTGGCCGAAAAAATGGTTGGCGCGATTTACCGTCGCTATAACGAAGACAACCGGGCACGTCACCTTGAGCCCATCCCGCTGCGGGCCGGGCGCCATGTCATTGCCATCCGCGAGTTGCGCAAAAAAGCGAGACGCTTCCGCATCAGTCCGAAGAATCTGCTCACCGAGCAATCGGTTCTGGTTCGCCGGTTTTTCAATGTCATGGTGGGCGAAGCCCGCACACTGCATGCCCGTGTACGCCAGGACGTTGAGCGCTGGCCATCAGAAGCCCTGCTACCGATCATGCAGTATTCCATGGAGCAGAAGCAGCTTCTGGAGCACCAGATCCGGCGCCTTCGCGATATGGTTCGCAACGACAAGGACAGCCGCACCGAGCGCCTGCGCCTGACCAACACCATTGCCGACCTGCGCAGGCAACTGGAACTGGCCGACGCGATGCAGCGCCAGATCCGCAAACCGGCCCCTACCCTGATCCAGCAAAAAGTGGTGAACATCTCCGGGGCCGTCTGAGCCCCGCAAGCGCGACCACTCAGGCGGTTGCAGCCATCACGCCCCGGCTTTAAACTGCTGGGCTGTCGATGACTTTGTCATTGCTTTTCCAGACACTTACGGATCGAACCAGGAACCATTCGCGCCGATGCCTGATACCCTGCCTGCGGATTCTGTCGGGATTGTCTCCCCGCAGACCTATCATTTCGACGCTCCCATCGATCTGGCCTGCGGCCAGTCCCTGGAAAACTATGACCTGGTGGTGGAAACCTACGGCACCCTGAATGCCGACGCCAGCAATGCCGTTCTTATCTGCCACGCCTTGAGCGGCCATCACCACGCGGCCGGCTACCACTCTGCCGAGGACCGCAAACCCGGCTGGTGGGACAGCTGTATCGGCCCCGGAAAGCCCATCGATACCGATCGTTTTTTTGTTGTCAGCCTGAACAATCTGGGCGGCTGTCACGGCAGCACCGGCCCCAACAGCATCAATCCCGAAACCGGAAAGCCGTTTGGCCCGGAGTTTCCGGTTATCACCGTGGGCGACTGGGTCAAGAGTCAGGCGCTGCTGGCAGATCGGCTCGGCATTCAATGCTGGGCGGCCGTTGTTGGCGGCTCCCTCGGCGGCATGCAAGCCCTGCAGTGGAGCCTGGACTACCCCGATCGCCTGCGGCATGCGGTGGTGATTGCGTCCACTCCGCGATTGACCGCCCAGAATATTGCCTTCAATGAAGTGGCACGCCAGGCAATAACCTCTGATCGGGAGTTTCACGACGGGCGCTATTACGACTTTGATACGGTTCCCAGGCGTGGCCTTATGCTGGCGCGGATGGTTGGCCATATCACGTATCTGTCTGATGCTTCCATGGGCGAGAAATTTGGCCGCGAACTCCGTGACCAGGCATACAAGTTTGGTTATGACGCGGAGTTCCAGGTCGAAAGCTACCTCCGCTATCAGGGCGAGCGCTTTTCCGAATCGTTTGACGCCAACACCTACCTGCTGATGACCCGAGCCCTGGACTACTTTGATCCGGCCTACGAGTTTGGCGGCGACCTCTCGAAAGCACTGGCAGCGGCCAGTTGTGAATACCTGGTGTTGTCATTCAGCACCGACTGGCGCTTCACGCCGGCCCGCTCGGAAGAAATGGTCAATGCCATGATTGGCGCGCGCAGGAAGGTCAGCTACGCCGAGGTGGACGCACCCTGGGGACACGACGCGTTTCTGATTCCGACCCCGAGGTACACTGACATCTTTAACGCCTATATGGACCGGGTAGCACGGGAGGTCGGCGCATGAGACCGGATCTCGAAATCATCCAGCAGTGGGTTCAGCCCGGCCACCATGTTCTGGACCTGGGCTGTGGCGATGGCACTCTTCTTGATTTCCTCCAGCGGGAACGGGGTGCCAGTGGCTTCGGCCTGGAGATAAACCCGGACCACATCACCGCCTGCATGGGCCGTGGAGTGGCGGTTATCGAACAGAACCTGGACACCCAGGGGCTGGGGAACTTTGAAGATGGCAGTTTCGATATTGTTCTGATGACCCAGGCGCTTCAGGCGGTCCGGCGCCCTGACAGGGTACTGGATGAAATGCTGCGGGTTGGCAGCGAAGGCATCGTGACCTTCCCCAACTTTGCTCATTGGCGATTGCGCTGGGGACTGACTTTGAGCGGTCGTATGCCCGAATCCGAGGCACTGCCGTATAAATGGTATAACACGCCCAACATAAGGTTGTGCACCTTCAAGGATTTTGAGGCACTGTGCCGTCAGAAAGGCATCAGGATCAAAAGCCGCCGGGTGGTTGACGGCCAGCACCAGAACAGCTGGCTGGCTCGTCTCTGGCCGAACTTGTTGGGCGAAATTGCCATTTACCGAATCACACGGGAGACCTAGCAATGATCGCAAAAACCTTTTCCACATTCCGTACGCTGCTGGCAATTACGCTGATTGGCCTGTTCAGCCTGCAGGCACAGGCCGGCTCGAAGGATTTCGGAGACTACAAGGTACTCTGGAGTGTCCTGCCCAGCACCTTCCTGGCTCCGGAAGTCGCCCAGGCCAATAATCTTCAGCGGAGCAAGGGCATAGGCATCGTCAATATCTCCATCATGGAGGAAAACGACGATGGCTCAATGTCCCCGGTGAGCGGCCAGGTGGAAGGCAAGGTAACCAACGATGTCCAGCAGGTGCGCTTCCTGGCGTTCCGCCGCATCCAGGAGGGCGACTCCGTGTACTTTATTGCCGAGTATCAGTATTCCTCCGGCGAACTGATGACTTTCAATATTACCGCACGCCCTACCGGACACCAGCAGGACCTGGCGGTACGGTTTGCTCACACACTGTTCAGCGATTAAGCCTCTATGACCAACCGACTTGTCATCGCCAGCAATAACAGGGGCAAAATCGCCGAGTTGACCGAGCTCCTGGCACCTCTTGGCATGACGCCGATTGCCCAGGGCGATCTGGGCGTCGGTGAAGCCGAGGAGCCGGCGGTCACCTTTGTAGAAAACGCGATTCTCAAGGCGCGCCACGCGGCACGGGAAACCGGGCTGCCAGCACTCGCTGACGACAGTGGTCTGGCGGTGGACGCGCTTGAAGGCCGCCCGGGCGTGCGCTCTGCCCGCTTTGCCGGCGATGATGCAACCGATCAGGACAATGTGGACGCCCTGCTGGACGCCATGGCGGGCGTGCCGGACGGGCAACGGGGCGCCCAGTTTCACTGTGTGCTGGTATACCTGCGCCATGCCGAAGATCCGACCCCGATCATCTGCCATGGCCGCTGGCCGGGCTCGATCCTCAGATCCCCTCAGGGCGATGGCGGCTTCGGTTATGACCCGGTGTTCCTGGCACCAGAGCATGGCTGCAGTGCGGCGGAACTGTCCCGCGCCGAAAAGGGCAGCATCAGCCACCGCGGACGCGCCCTGAAGATTCTGCTGGATCAGCTGAAGGCCGAGGCCTGAAACAGTTGAGTAATACCAGCCCCGGGGACGATCAGCAGCCAGCGGCGGTTAGGCCGCCGTTGAGCCTCTATATTCACGTACCCTGGTGCGTGCGGAAGTGCCCCTACTGTGACTTCAACTCCCACGCTTTCACCGGGACAATCCCGGAATCCGCCTATCTGCAGGCTCTGCTCGAAGATCTCGACCAGGACCTGGCCTTTGCCACCGATCGACCAATAGAGACCGTGTTCATCGGAGGCGGCACTCCGTCCCTGATGAGCGGCGACTTCTACGATCGCCTGTTCAGGGAACTGCGGGCACGCCTTGCCTTCGCCACAAATGCCGAAATTACCCTGGAAGCCAACCCCGGCACGCTCGAAGCCGGCCGGTTCGACGCGTTCCGGGCAGCGGGCATCAACCGTCTGTCCATCGGGGTCCAGAGTTTCAATCCCGACCATCTCAAAACGCTGGGGCGCATTCACGATGCCGATGCCGCCCACCGGGCCATACGCGCCGCTCGCCGCGCCGGGTTCGATAACTTCAATATCGATCTGATGCACGGTCTGCCGGGCCAGACGCCCGGGCAGGCAATTGAGGACATCCAGACTGCCCTGGACTACAAACCACCGCATCTCTCCTGGTACCAGCTGACCCTCGAGCCCAATACCGAGTTTTACAGCCGTCCGCCAGAACTGCCCGACGACGATCATCTCTGGGACATCTATCGTCGGGGTTCCGATTACCTGCATCAACACGGCTACGAGGATTACGAAGTCTCGGCCTGGAGCCTCCAGGGAAGGGCCTCCCGTCACAATCTGAACTACTGGACGTTCGGGGACTACCTGGCCCTCGGGGCCGGGGCCCATGGCAAGATCAGCCTGGTGGACGGGAGTATCAGGCGATACTGGAAGACCCGGCAGCCGGACGCTTACCTGAACCGGATCGGCAGCCGAACGGCCGGTTCTGATGCGATTGCCGTGGACGATCTGCCGCTGGAATTCCTGATGAACGCCCTCAGACTGAAAGAAGGAGTGGATGAAAGCCTTTTTTCTGAACGAACGGGTTTACCCCTGACAACAGTTGGAGTAAAACTTGAACGACTGCGGAATGAAAAGCTGCTGGTAAGCGATCGACTCCAGGCAACCGACCTGGGCCAGAGATACCTTAACAGCCTGTTGGAGCGTTTTCTGTAATGGACCCTGCACACGGAGTGGCAGCATTTCCCAAAAGCCTGAAAGCCAGCCTGGTCGTGGCTGCCGTGCTGCTGTTCGCTCTGCTTATGGTCAACCAGCCTCTGCAGACGGCATCAGCACCCCAGGGTATCGTGAGCTATCAGCTGGCCGGGACTGCCGATCAGGCCCACGCCATTTTTCGCAGCTGGGGAAGCGAAGGGGTTGCCTGGGCGAAGATTTCGCTGTGGCTGGACTTCCTGTTCATTCCTGCCTACATGCTGGCCCTGATTCATCTTACCCGGCACTTTACCCGTGATCGCCCCGGCATTCGCGAGCGGGTGGGAGCCCGTTGGGTACGGGCGCTGTTCGCAACTGCCGGCCTGAGCGACGGTGCAGAGAACATTCTGTTGCTGAACAATTTCAACCCGCCCACCGATGAGATGAGCCTGTCCGCAACCCTATGCGCACTCATCAAATTTACGGCGCTCACGCTCGGCATCGCCGGGCTGGTCATCATCCGGGCGTCACGGCGCCACCCGCTCGCGCATCACTGACCCCCGATCCATGCCTCTTAATTGGTGCGATAGAACAACAGGTCCCAGACACCGTGACCGAGAGTTTCGCCCCGCTTCTCAAACTTGGTGATTGGACGGTCGTCAGGGCGCGGTGAATAGCCACCGGTCTCCTGGGTGTTGGCAAAGCCCTCGGACTCGCTCATCACCTCGAGCATATGCTCGGCATAATTCTCCCAGTCGGTCGCCAGGTGCAGAATGCCGCCTACCCTCAACTTGTGACGAACCCGCTGGACAAACTCGTGCTGGATCAGCCGGCGCTTGTGGTGCTTTTTCTTGTGCCAGGGATCGGGGAAGAACACCATCACGCGATCCAGGCACGCATCCGGAAGGCAGAGATCAATCACATCGTTGGCATCAATACTGTAAATCCGGACGTTTTCCAGGCCACGGTCCTCGATCTCCTTGAGCAACGCGCCAACACCGGGCTGATGAACTTCAACCCCGATAAAATCCTGTTCGGGAGCGGCCTCAGCCATGTCGGCCAGGGACCGCCCCATACCAAAACCGATTTCCAGGTTCAGCATGTTGTCGCGGCCGAACACTTCCCTGGGATCAATCATTCCGTCCTCACGGGTCAGCCCGTACTTCGGCCAGCTCCGCTCGAACGCCTTTTTCTGGCCTTCCGTCATCCGGCCCTGGCGCAAAACAAAGCTGCGCACACCGCGACGGGTGGTGACCGGCGAATCGGCGGCCTCTTTGGGATCTTGCGGTTCTTTCTGGTCTGTCATCTGCAATCCTTAACCGCAGGCAGCGGGTCATGTTTAACGGGATTTGCCACTAGTTTACCAGAGTGTCCCGGCTCAGGCGGAGACCACTGAGTTACGGCCCTGCTGTCGGTCCAGCTGCCGGTAGCCCAGCGCTTCAACCAGATGGCTTTGCCGCAGTTCCTCGCAGCCTTGCAGATCCGCCAGCGTCCGGGCCACCCGAAGGATGCGATGCAACGCCCGGGCCGAAAGCCCCAGCTTCTCCATGGCCCCGGTAAGCAGCTGCTCACCCTGTGCGTCCAGTCGGCATGCAGCCTGTAATTCCCGACCGGACAGCGCGGCGTTCAGGCAACCCCGCTCTGACTGTCGGGCTCTGGCAGCCCGAACACGCTCCCGGACTGTGGCACTGTCCTCGCCGTCCCCACCCTGGCGCATCAGCACGTCGCCGCCCTGTACCGGCACCTCAACGTGCAGATCAAACCTGTCGAGCAAAGGCCCGGAGATCTTCGACCGGTAGCGGGTAACCTGTTGCGGCGTACACTGACACTCGATGCTAGGATGACCGCTGTAACCGCAGGGGCACGGGTTCATCGCGCCAACAACCTGAAAGCGCGCGGGAAAATTGACCTGACGCGCCGCCCGGCTGATCGAAATCTCCCCGGTTTCCATCGGCTCCCGGAGCACTTCCAGCACCCGGCGCTCAAACTCTGGCAACTCGTCGAGAAACAGTACGCCCCGGTGCGCCAGGGAGATTTCCCCCGGCCTCGGGCTGCTGCCACCACCGACCAGCGCAACCGCTGAGGCGGTATGATGAGGCGATCTGAAAGGCGGCTGACGCCAGCCCCCGGCCCGAACCGGCAAACCCGCCACCGAATGCACGCTCGCCACTTCCATAGCCGCAGCATCATCCAGCCCGGGCAGGATTCCGGGCAAGCGACTGGCAAGCATGCTCTTGCCGGTTCCCGGGGGGCCGAAAAACAGAAGATTGTGCCCACCCGCTGCCGCCACCTCCAGCGTGCGTCGCGGGACCTGCTGGCCGCGGACATCCGACAGATCGGGCACCTCACGGTTGCCGCCCGGGGCTTCGTCCAGGGGAGAGCTGGGCACCGGCACAAGACGGGCACGACCACTCAGATATTCGCACACGGTCAGCAGGTGGCCGGCGGCCAGAAGGTCACCCTGGCTTGCCAGTGCCGCTTCCTCGGAGTTGGCATGGGGGACCAGCAAGGCCCGACCATCCTCCCGGGCGGCCAACACGGCCGGCAGAACACCTTTCAGAGGGCGCAGTGCACCATCAAGGGACAATTCGCCAACGAATTCGCAGTCGGAAAGGCTGTCGACAGGGATCTGACCAGACGCCGCCAGAATGCCCAGAGCGATGGGCAGATCGAACCGGCCACCCTCTTTTGGCAGATCAGCGGGGGCGAGATTGATGGTAATTCTTCGGGCGGGAAATTCGAAACCGGCGTTAAGAAGCGCGCTTCGGACGCGCTCCTTGCTCTCCCTTACACCGGTTTCCGGCAACCCCACGATCGAGAGCGCGGGCAAGCCACCCGAGAGATGGACTTCAACGGTAACGGCAGGCGCAGACACGCCAATGGCGGCGCGGGAATGAACAATAGCAAGCATGACAACCATCCATGGTAATAACCGGAACTGCTTGCCCGGCATCCTGCCGGGCGCGTCCGGGATTTATTGTTTCTGCAGGGAATTTTCCAGCTCGGCCACCCGCTTCTCAAGCGCGTCGACCTTTTCACGGGTCTTCAGCAGGACTGCCTGCTGGGCGTCAAACTCCTCCCGGGTTACCAACTCCAGGCGAGACAGAACAGCCATCACGGTGGCCCGGGCCTGGGTTTCAAAATCTTCCCGTGCAGCGCGGGCCATGTCGGGAACAAACTGGCCGAACTGGCCCTGCAGCTGGGAAAAAATATCCTGTGGACCTTTCACACGTCACCTCACAAATTCCTGAAATATCCGGCTTCGACTAAAAGACAGGGCCGGTTGCCGGTTAGCGGGAGTGTATCACACCGCAGCCCCTGCCATACTGTAGGTGGTCGACCCTATAATAAGTGGCGAAGGGCCAGGGAGCCCGCTCCAAATTGGCTCACTGGCCGGCTACCCGCTCTATTTTGGTGCACAAGTTTGCGCCATTCTGGTACGCGGATATCGTAGCCTTTTGTTTTTTAAATATTTTTTTGCGTTGGCATACACGATGCTAAAGCTCTCGTACGCAATCCGCACAATTGGTGTGCGAGGTGGCAGCATCCCGAACTCAACAACCGGCCGACGGGCCCTCACTGTTGAGACGGCTTTACCAAGGAGAAAGCAATGAAACTTGTGACAGCGATCATCAAGCCTTTCAAATTGGATGATGTCCGTGAGGCACTATCCGAGATTGGCGTACAAGGCGTAACCGTCACTGAAGTCAAAGGCTTCGGTCGGCAAAAAGGCCACACAGAACTCTATCGTGGCGCGGAATACGTGGTGGATTTCCTGCCCAAGGTGAAGGTGGAAGTTGCTATCGGCGACAACCTTCTGGACCAGGTTATCGAGTCCATCACCAAGGCGGCCAACACCGGCAAAATCGGTGACGGCAAGATCTTCGTGACTGAACTGGCTCAAGCCATCCGGATCCGGACTGGCGAAACCGGCGAAGAAGCGGTCTGAACCAGCTCTGATTTTTCGATCAGCCAACGCAAAAAAATTTTATAACCTGAAAAGCCTCGTGCGGAGGGCTTCATATGGAAAGCAATCTTAATCACATTTTTGAACTCCAGTATGCGCTGGATACCTTTTACTTCCTGATTTGCGGTGCTCTGGTCATGTGGATGGCCGCTGGCTTTGCCATGCTGGAAGCCGGCCTGGTGCGTGCCAAGAACACCACCGAAATCCTGACCAAGAACGTGGCCCTGTTTGCGGTCGCCTGTACCATGTACCTGATTGTCGGCTACGACATCATGTACGACGGCGGTATCTTCCTGAGCGGTGTAACAACTGTTGCCGAGATGGACGACGCAGCGATTGCGGGCGTTATTGCAGCCTCCACTGAAGCCGGCTTCGGCGACATGGGCGAATACAGCGGCGCTTCTGACTTCTTCTTCCAGGTTGTCTTCGTTGCAACCGCCATGTCCATCGTCTCCGGTGCTGTGGCTGAGCGTATGAAACTCTGGGCCTTCCTGGGCTTCGCCGTTGTTATGTGTGGTTTCATCTACCCGATGCAGGGTTCCTGGACCTGGAACGGCGACGCGGTATTCGGCATGTACGAGCTGAGCTACAGCGACTACGCCGGTTCCGGTATCGTTCACATGGCCGGTGCAGCAGCAGCCCTGGCGGGTGTGATCCTGCTCGGTGCCCGTAAGGGTAAATACGGCGCCAAAGGTGAAATCCGCGCCTTCCCGGGTGCCAACCTGCCCCTGGCAACGCTTGGTACCTTCATCCTGTGGATGGGCTGGTTCGGCTTTAACGGTGGCTCAACCCTGAAGCTGGGTGGCATCGGTGTCGCCAACGAAGTGGCCAACGTGTTCCTGAACACCAACGCGGCTGCAGCCGGCGGTCTGATCGCTGCCCTGATCGTGGCACGCCTGATGTTCGGCAAGGCTGACCTGACCATGGCCCTGAACGGCGCTCTGGCTGGCCTGGTTGCGATCACTGCAGAACCGGCGGATCCGTCTCCCCTGCTGGCCACCATCATCGGTGCCATCGGTGGCACCCTGGTTGTGTTCTCCATCGTAACCATGGACAAGCTGCGCATTGACGACCCGGTCGGTGCCATCTCTGTTCACGGTGTGGTCGGTATCTGGGGTATCTTTGCGGTCCTCCTGTCCGACGCAGACGCTACCTTCATGGGCCAGCTGGTCGGCATGCTCACCATCTTCATCTGGGTATTCGTCACCAGCCTGATCGTCTGGGGCATCCTGAAAGCCGTCATGGGCATCAGGGTCTCGGAAGAAGAAGAGTACGAAGGTGTGGATCTGTCCGAGTGTGGTATGGAAGCCTATCCGGAGTTCGTCAGCGGCAAGCAGTAATCGCTGACAGTGCAAGTAAAAAGGGGCGCCAGTTGGCGCCCCTTTTTTTGTATGTCCGATCTTGCCTAGCCTTCTGTCGGTCTCACCTCATCCTCAAGCGCGTCGACCATGAACTGAGGCATTGCCAGCGCACCCCGATGAACACCGGCATTGTAGTAGCGGGTTACGAACGGGCGATTGTTGGCATCTTCCTCTCGGAAATACTTGATCGGATTCTCCTTGCTCGCCATGGTGCAACTCCACCAGCCCGTCGGATAAACCGGCTGCGGAAATGGCAAGGTCTGTACATGCTCAAACCCCGCCTGGCGCATATCCTCGTGAATACCTTTGATAATGCTATGGGTGTGGAGCAGCGGTGATTCGCTCTGCTGAACAATAATCCCGCCCTCGCGCAGCGCCAGCATGGCATCCCGATAAAAATCCAGGGCAAACAGGCCTTCAGCGGGGCCTACCGGATCGGTGCTGTCGATAATGATGAGGTCAACGCTGTTCGGCTCAATATCCCGCATCCACTGGATCCCGTCGCCAAAGAAGAAATTGGCGCGCGGGTCGCTGTTGGCCTCGCACAATTCCGGAAAATACTCTTCAGACACGCGGGTTACCCGTTCATCAATTTCCACCTGCCAGGCTTCCTCGATGCCCGGATGCTTGAGCACCTCTTTCAGGGTGCCACAGTCTCCGCCGCCAACAATCACCACCTTTTTCGGATCGCGGTGGGTAAACAGGGCCGGGTGCGTCATCATCTCGTGGTACAGGAAGTTATCGCGGGTGGTCAGCATCACGCAGCCATCCAGAACCATCAGGTTGCCAAAGGTCTCGGTCTCGTAGATTTCCAGTTTCTGGAACGGCGTCTGTTCCTCATGGAGCTTCTTTTTCACCTGCAGGGAGAACGCGGTTCCCTGATCCTGGAATACCTCGGTAAACCAGCCGTCATTGAGTGCTGTCATGTCTTGCCTCCCGCTGTGGGCCATGGGCTGAATTGAAAGGGCGTATTGTAGGGATGCCCCACCGTGAGCTAAAGCGATAATCGCGGTGAAACACCATGTATTTTCCGCAGCCGATGCTTTTAGCCGGGGATGGGAATCCATACAATGGCGGCCAGTGTTTCCTGACAGGATAGCAAGCATGAGCGAAGCCAGCGCCACCCCGGCCCACAAGGTTTACAACATTGCCCACTGGAGCGATGGCTACATCGGTGTCAATGATCAGGGCCAGGTGCTCATCCGCCCGGATCGTGGCCACAGCCCGGCCCGCATCAACCTGCCAGAACTGACCCGGACGCTGACCGAGTCCGGGGTCCAGTTGCCGGTACTTGTGCGCTTCGTTGACATCCTGCACGACCGCGTTAACAAACTCTGCAATGCCTTCAACAAGGTTGCAGAGGAGCACGCCTACCAGGGCGGCTACACGGCGGTTTACCCCATCAAGGTCAACCAGCAGCGCCGCGTAGTCGAAGAGCTGCTGGCTGCCGAGCCCGCCGCCTCCAACGGCCAGATCGGGCTTGAAGCAGGCAGCAAGCCAGAGCTGATGGCGGTGCTGGCAATGTCCCAGCAACCCGGATCGGTGATTGTCTGCAATGGTTACAAGGACCGGGAGTACATCCGTCTTGCCCTGATTGGGCAGACTCTCGGCCACCGGGTGTTCATCGTGGTCGAGAAGAAATCGGAACTGCCACTCATCCTGGAAGAGGCAAAAAGCCTGGGCGTTTCACCGCTGATCGGAGTTCGGGCCCGGCTGGCCACCATCGGCAAAGGCAACTGGCAGAACACAGGCGGTGAAAAGTCGAAATTCGGACTGTCTGCCAGCCAGGTCCTGGATGTCGTCGACACCCTGCGCGAGGCGGGCGCCCTGGACACCCTGCAACTTTTGCACTTCCATCTTGGCTCCCAGATTGCCAACATCCGTGACATCCAGACCGGTCTCCGGGAATGTGCACGCTTCTACAGCGAGTTGCGCCAGATGGGGGCCCCAATTGGCACGGTGGACATCGGCGGTGGCCTGGGCGTGGATTACGAGGGCACTCGCTCACGCAGTAGCTGCTCCATGAACTACAGCGTTTACGAATATGCCTACAATGTCGTGCATGTTTTGCAGGCAGAGTGTGATCGCCACGGTACGCCTCACCCGGATCTGATCAGCGAATCCGGCAGAGCCCTGACCGCGCATCACTCCGTGCTTGTGACCAACGTGATCGACCACGAAGCACCGGAAAACCGGACACCGCAACAACCGGGGGCCACCGCCTCTGCGCCGCTGCACGATCTCTGGCGCGACCTTGAAAGCCTGCAGGACACAAACACCCCCCGCTCACTGGCTGAGATCTACCATGACGTACTCCACGCCATGGCCGATGTTCACGCCCAGTTCGCCCACGGCGTTCTGTCGCTCCAGGAGCGGGCGGATGCTGAAACCCTGTACACCCGCTGCTGCCGACTGCTCCGGGATCAGCTGGACAGCAGCAACCGGGCTCACCGGGAAATTATCGACGAACTCAATGAGAAACTGGCGGAAAAACTCTTCGTTAATTTTTCCCTGTTCCAGTCACTGCCCGATGTCTGGGGCATTGATCAGATCTTCCCGGTTATGCCGATCAACGGCCTGGATCGCCCCCTGAACCGGCGGGCAGTTATCCAGGACATTACCTGCGATTCGGACGGGCGTATCGACCGCTACGTCGATGGCCAGGGCACCGAGACAACCCTGCCCTTACCCGAAGAACGGTCGGGCGAGCCTTTGCTGATGGGCTTTTTCATGACCGGCGCGTATCAGGAAATTCTGGGCGATATGCACAACCTGTTCGGCGACACCCATTCCGTGGATGTCCGCCTGACGCCAGAAGGCGGTTACGAGATCAGCGCCCCCATCACCGGGGACACCGTCGCCAAGGTGTTGCGCTATGTGAACTTTGAACCCGAGGCCCTGATGGAGGCCTACAGGGGCAAGTTTGCCGCCTCCGCCCTGGCAGCGGAAACCCAGGCCGCGCTTATGGCAGAGCTGGCCGCCGGCCTGGATGGTTATACCTACCTCGAGGAATAGTTCTCGTCAGAGTTTCTGATGCTCCCGACGCCAGGCACTGGGAGAAACGCCTTCCCACTTGCGGAAGGCACGGCCAAAGTTGGAGGGGTCACTGTAGCCCAGAGCGTCGGCTATCTCATCAATGCTCAGCTCATTGCGGCGCAGCAGTTCAAGGGCTCGGCGGTGGCGAATGGAATCCTGCAGTTGCTGGAATCGCACCCCTTCGGAGGCCAACTGCCTGCGCAGCGTCCTGGTGGACATTTTCAGGTGTTCCGCCACATCCTCCAGGGCCGGTAACCGCTGGCTTCGCCCCGTCTCGAGCAGGCGCACCACCCGGTCCGAAACCGACGTGGAACCCTCGATGAATCGCATTTCCTCCTGACACTGGGCTTCGGCAATCCGACGGGTCACCGGATTCGACAGTGACATGGGGGAGTCGAGAAAAACCCGTTTGAACCGCAGCTGGTTCACGCCACTGCCAAACGCAATCTGGCTTCCAAACAGCTGTCTATAGGCCGAGAGATCCTCAGGCTCAGGAAAATCCAGCAGGCATCGCCCGCCATCCAGCAGCCGATGGCCAAAAAGCAGGAGATTCACATCCATCAGTGACGCCATCACCACATCAACATTGAACCGGTACAGGTCCTCAATGCTGTGCGCCAGGTCCAGCTGGATCACGGCCTCATGTTCCTCCACGAAGAACGAAAGGCTCATGTAGACAAAGCGGATCTGGAAATATTTGATCAGTACCGTAAGCGCCTGCTCAAGGGTATCGCAACTAATGGCTGCCTGGGCCAGCGAGCCGTGGGTCGTAAACTTCAGCCGCTTTCCAAACTCAAGTCCGAGGGCTGGATCACCACTCTGGACAAGCGTTTCGCGACACAGGGCACTGAACTGCTCGACAGTAATGAAATTGTCCGGATGACCAAGCATGGATGGGCGAATACCGGAAGCCGACAATAGCCGGGACCGCTGCAGGCCACGGTCCTCCGCCAACTGGCAGAGGATATCCGCATAGTGCGCCCGGATAACGGGCAGGTTTCCGGTAAAGCCGGGAGCATTCATGGAGGTGTTTGTCGTCCGGAGTCGATTTATTGCTCAGACTAGACCGCTCTGCCGATTCCGGCAATCACCTGCGAGACGATCAAAAACCGTCGCTGGTGCCAGCTTTCTGTGTTTTTTTCCACACAGGCTGATCCACCTGATTCACCGATCCGTAAACCTAGACACTGACAAACCCGGGACGAGTGCATAGAATGATGACCAGAACAAGCTCAAATCATGCGACTGTCAAGGAGCGTCCGGTGACCACACTGGATCAAAAGCCAGCAAGTTCCGAGGGCCGCAAGGACCAATGGAGCCAAATGCTGCAGAAAGTGGGCAAGAACCAGGACCGCGAAGCATACCACGCGCTGTTCGAGCATTTTGGCCCGCAAATCAAGTACTACGCCATGGCGAATGGTCTGGCGAGTCATGCGGAAGAGCTCGTGCAGGAAGTATTCGTGTCGATCTGGAGACGCTCATGCCTCTACGACTGGCGCAAGGCGGCGGCATCAACCTGGATTTTCACCATCGCGCGGAACCAGCGAATTGATATGCTGAGAAAGATGCAGCGTACCAGTGCTGAAATGCCAGTAGAGACAGAAGACCTTTGGCAGATTCCGGGTGAAAACGAAAACGAGCCGGTCACTTCTTTACACCGCCTCATGTCCGAACGGCGAATCAGGGAATCCCTGAGTCATCTGCCGGAAGAACAGATTACGGTCATTGCCAAGGTGTACATGGAAAACAAGTCGCACCAGATGGTTGCGGACGAGTTGGACATTCCTCTTGGCACCGTGAAAAGCCGGGTTCGCCTGGCATTGAATAAACTGAAAGTGATTTTGCAGGACCAGAACGTATGACACGGCACCATCCCGACAGCCTGAGCCTGATGGAGTACAGCGCAGGTAACCTGAGCGAGCCCCATGCCCTGTGCATCAAGCTCCACCTGGACAAGTGTTCCCACTGCCGCAGCCGTGTGGACACGCTTGATAGCCTTGGGGCTGTGATGATGGAGCAGCAGCCAAAGGTGACTGTCTCTGAAAGCATGTTCGACAGCATTCTTTCAAAGATCGATAGCGAGCCGGCAGCTGAGCCTGCGGCAGCGGCTGTCCCGAGGGTCAGCGCCCTGCAGAAGCTACTGGGTGAAGATCTCAACAGCTTGCCGTGGAAGCGCCAGCTGGGTGATGTGAGCGTCCTGGACATCACCGACCGGTTCCCCGGTCAGAAAGAACAGGTTGTGCTCCAGAAACTCGCTGCCGGCGGCAAAGCGCCTGCCCACACGCATCGCGGGGAGGAAACGACCATCGTCCTCCAGGGTGCGTTTGCAGACCAGAAAGGAGTGTTTAACCAGTGGGATTTCGTGGTCCTGAACGATGAGGACGAACACAAGCCCGTAGCGGTTGGTTGCGAGGACTGTATAACACTCTCCGTGTTGAGTGCTCCGGTGAAGCTCACGGGTACCTTTACGCGGATGCTAAATCCCTTTATTCGGTAACCTTCCGCCGAATGATGGGCACGAAAAAGGGGCGATGAAAATCGCCCCTTTTTTGTAGCCGACACCAGGGTTGCCCGAACTACCAGGGCAGCTCTGTACCATCCCAGCTCAGGAACTTTCCGTTATCGTCCTCCCCCAGTCCATCGAGCACCTCCAGAAGGTTGGTAGCCGTCTCCTCTGGAGTATGCACGTTGAGCTTGGCGAGAGATTGGCTGAACGGTTCGCTCAACGCCGATTCGGTCGTGCCAGGATGCAGGGATACGCAGGCTAGCGGTTTGCACCGGCGCGGCAACTCAATGGACAGGTTGCGAACGAGCATATTCAGCGCCGCTTTTGAACTACGATAGGCATACCAGCCGCCAAACCCGTTGTCGGTTATCGAACCAACCTTGGCGGAAATAGCCACCACCCGTTTGAATGCCCGATGTCGCAGCCATGGCAATAGCGCCTGGGTCAGCAATCCGAAACCGGTTGCGTTGACAGCAAACGCACGCGCCATACTCTGCGGATCGAGGTCTTCAAGGCGCTTCTCCGGGAACATATCCGGCCCGTGAAGCAGCCCCGCGGCATAAATAAAGCTATCAATCCCCTCCTCCCTGTTCAGCAGCGATTCCAGTGCCTCGGCAATCGCACCGGGCGCGGCACTGCTTTCGGCATCCCAGGGCAGCAAAGTGATGCGCTGATCGCTGCGCAAAGCGTCCGGCGCGTTCTCCGGATCACGGCACAACCCGATCACCCTGGTTTGGGAATCACGCTCAAGCAACCGGCTTGCCAAAGCGCCACCGATTGCGCCGGAAACCCCGGCTATCACCACTTGTTTCATTTGATACCTCCTTGGTTCAGGAGGACATACGAAAATTCTATCGTCCAGACTGCCAAAACGGTGAACCAGCGCATTAAAACGGGCGTATGAAACCAGTGTTCAAATTACCTTCGGGTCGCTGCCGAATGCTGCAGCGCTCCCGTTAAAACGGCGCACCTAGGAGAGTATCCATGCAATACCAGGCTCCGGCGAATGACCTTCGCTTTCTGTTGTTTGATGTATTGGGCGCAGACCGGCTGCATGAGCTGGAAAAATACGCCGATGCCACCCCGGATCTGATTTCCGCGGTCATCGATGAGGCTGGCAAACTGGCTGCTGAGGTTATCCAGCCCACCAACCAGGCCGGCGACCGCGAGGGCTGCACCTACGATCCTGAAACCCACTCTGTGAAAACACCCGAGTGTTTCAAGGACGCCTACAAGAAGTTTGTCCAGGGCGGCTGGACCGCGCTGGACGCACCCCTTGAATACGGCGGCCAGGGCCTGCCACACACCCTGAAGTTTGTGGTGGATGAAATGGTCTGCTCCACCAACCTGTCTCTGGGCATGTACCCCGGCCTGACTCACGGTGCCATTAGCGCACTTTATGCCCACGGATCCGAGGAACTGAAAAAGACCTACCTGGAAAAGCTGATTTCCGGTGAGTGGACCGGCACCATGTGCCTGACCGAGCCCCAGTGCGGCACCGACCTGGGCCTGATTCGCACCCGCGCAACACCGAACGACGACGGCAGCTACGCCCTCGAAGGCACCAAGATCTGGATTACCGGTGGCGAGCACGATCTGGTGGACAACATCGTGCATCTGGTTCTGGCCAAGCTGCCCGGCGCGCCGGATACCACCAAGGGCATTTCCCTGTTTGTGGTACCCAAGTTCCTGCCGGAATCCGGGGAGCGAAACCCGGCCTTCTGTGGCGGCCTTGAGCACAAAATGGGCATCAAGGGTTCTGCCACCTGCGTCATGAACTTCGAGGGCGCCAAAGGCTGGCTTGTCGGCGAGCCGAACGATGGCATGCGGGCCATGTTCACCATGATGAACGAGGCGCGCCTGATGGTTGGCATGCAGGGCCTGGGCCTGGCCGAAATGGCCTACCAGGAAAGCCTCGGCTTTGCCCGTGAGCGCCTGCAGAGCCGTTCGTTGAGCGGCCCGAAGAACCCCGATGGTCCCGCTGACCCGATCATCGTGCATCCGGATGTACGCCGAATGCTGATGCGCCAGAAAGTTCTGAACGAGGGCATGCGTGCTCTGGCCCTGTTTGCTGGCCACCAACTGGATCTCTCTGTCGCCCATCCAGACGAGACCGTCCGGGAATCCGCGGACGATCTGGTTCAACTGCTTACCCCGGTGGTGAAGTCGTTCCTGACAGACGAAGGCTTCAACAACGCCAACACCGGGCTGCAGGTACTGGGTGGCTCGGGCTTCACCACCGACTGGCCGCTGGAGCAGCTGGTTCGTGACGGCCGGATCGCCCGGATCTACGAGGGCACCAACGGCATTCAGGCCATGGACCTCGTGGGCCGCAAGCTGAGCCTTAAAGGCGGGCAGTTGGTGCGCACCCTCTTTGGCACCCTGAGCGGATATCTGAAGGACAATCCGGAAGCGCCGCACCGTGAAGAGCTGAAAAACGCCATGAAGGCGCTTGAGACAGCCACCATGTGGCTGGCCAGCAACGCACCGAAAGATCCGGAGCAGGCGGGCGCCGCCGCGACACCGTATCTGCGCCTGATGGCGCTGACGGTCATCGGTTACCTCTGGTCCAGGATGGCCAACGTTGCCAACGAACAGCTTGCCGCCGGCGAAGGCAACAAGCCCCTGCTCGAGAGCAAGGTTGTCTCTGCCCGCTTTTACTTTGAAAAGCTGCTTCCGGAAGTCGACTGGCTGCTGGGTGACATTCAGAGTGGCAAGGACAGCCTGATGGCGTTCTCGGACGACCACTGGGCAGCGTGATCCGCTATCCGGCCAGTGCTCCCAAGGCCTGGCCGGAAATGACCGATCAATGACAGCTTGTGACCTTCAGGTGAATGCACTGGCCATTGATAATGGTCACGTTGATTAGTGTCTCTGAACTAGTCCCGCCCAGCTCCCCGTCGGACTGGGCACTTTGAAAGCCACGCCCTGCGTGGCTTTTTTTATGGTCCTTTTTTGTCTGTGCGGTCACTGGGTTACAATTGCGATCTTTGATTCTGTCCGGTCTGCGACCGGACCTGCACGGGGACACCATGAACGCCGACGATTACGCTTTCCGCTTTGGTGGCATCGAACGACTCTACGGGCGCCGGGCCCTGGAAGCCTTTCGTCACGCCAATATTGCTGTGGTCGGTCTTGGCGGGGTCGGATCCTGGGCCGCTGAAGCCCTGGCCCGAAGTGGCGTTGGTACCATCACCCTGATCGACATGGACGATGTCTGTGTGTCCAACACCAACCGCCAGCTCCACGCCCTGGAAGGCCAGTACGGCCGTACCAAAACCGACGCCATGGCAGACCGGTTGCGGGCGATCAACCCGGAAGCCGACATTCGGGTGCATTTCGGCTTCCTGACCACGAAGAACGTCAGCGAGCTGATCACCGAAGACATGACCGGGGTGATCGACGCCATCGACAGCGTCAAAGCCAAGGCCGCCCTGATTGCCCACTGCCAGCGCCGGAAAATTCCTCTGGTCTGTGCAGGCGGCGCAGGCGGACAGATCGACCCCACTCAGATCCAGGTGGCAGACCTCAGCAAAACAACCCAGGACCCACTGCTGGCCAAGGTTCGAAACCTTCTGCGGCGGGAATATGGCTTTTCCCGGAATCCAAAGCGGCGCTTTGGCATTGAGGCCGTATACTCCCTCGAGCAGCTGACGTATCCTGCCGGAGACGGGGAAGTGTGCCTGCAGAAACCGGCCACCGACGGTCCGGTGCGCCTGGATTGCGCCTCCGGCTTTGGCGCCGCCAGCCCGGTGACCGCCAGCTTCGGTTTATTTGCGGCTTCCCGACTCCTGAACCGGATTGCCCGGCGCGCCAACCAATAGATCAACGGAACTGAAACCATTATGCCAGTCAGCACTGTCCTGCTTCTTGCCAGCATTGGCGTTTTATCATTGTTCTGCCAGTGGCTTGCCTGGCGCGTGCGTATGCCCGCCATCCTTTTCCTGTTGGCGGGTGGCATTGCGGCCGGGCCTGTTCTGGGTTTTCTGGCACCGGAAGTGGTGTTCGGCGATCTGCTGTTTCCGGTTATTTCCCTGGCCGTTGCCATCATCCTGTTTGAGGGCAGCCTGACCCTGCGCTACGAGGAGATACGGGGCCATGGCAAAATGGTCCGCAACCTCATTCCGGTCGGTTCTATCGTCACCTGCATCATCGGCACCCTGGCTGCCCGCTGGCTTCTGGATGTCTCCTGGGCAGTCGCCCTGCTGTTTGGCGCCATCTCGATTGTCACCGGCCCGACGGTTATCGCGCCGCTGCTGCGCTCCGTGCGACCCGATTCGAAACTGGCCAACATACTGCGCTGGGAAGGCATCATCATTGACCCCGTTGGCGCTCTGCTGGCGGTTCTGGTATTCGAGGGGATTGTCTCCTGGGGCCAGGGCAACGTGTTTGGCCACTCGTTGTATATCTTTGGAAAAACCCTGGCTGTGGGTTTTGTGATCGGTGCCGTGGCCGGGTATCTCAACGGCATCGTATTGCGCAAGCACTGGATTCCGCAGTACCTGCATAACGCTGGCACACTCACTTTCATGCTCGGCGTCTATGCCATTTCGAACGAACTGGCCCATGAGTCTGGCCTGCTGACCGTGACCATCATGGGCATCTGGATGGCCAACATGAAGCAGGTGCCCATAGAGAGCATCCTCGAGTTCAAGGAATCCCTGAGCGTTCTGCTGATATCCGCCCTGTTCATTATTCTGGCGGCGCGAGTTGAGTTTGCGGCAATTGCCGAATTGGGTCGGGGCCTGGTGGCTGTGCTGGCCCTGCTGATGCTGGTAGCCCGCCCCCTGAGTATTTTCCTGTCGGCCATCGGCACCAACCTGAACTTGCGGGAAAAGCTATTTCTGAGCTGGATCGCCCCCCGGGGCATCGTCGCCGCCGCGGTGTCAGCGCTGTTCGCTTTCCAGCTGCAGAAGCTGGGTTATGAGAGTGCCGGCGCCCTGGTACCCCTGGTGTTTATGCTGATTATCGCCACCGTTACTCTGCAGAGCCTCACCGCACGGCCGGTGGCCCGCCTGTTGAAGGTCGCGGAACCAGCGGAATACGGCTTCCTGATCCTGGGCGCCAATCCGGTGGCCCGAATGATTGGCATGGCCCTGAAAAAGTATGAGGTGCCCGTGACCCTGGCGGACACCAACTGGGAAAACGTCCGTCAGGCCCGCATGGAGAACCTGCAGGTGTACTTCGGCAACCCGGTTTCCGAGCATGCCTCGACCCATCTGGACCTGACAGGCATCGGCAAGCTGCTGGTGATCTCCCCGTACAAGCACATGAACTCACTGGCCACGTACCACTTCCTGGACTGGTTCGGGAACAAGTGCGTGTTCAGCCTGGCCGAAGGTGATCAGGACCAGAAGGCCCGGCATCAGACGGCTGAAAAAATACAGATGACCCGGGGCCTGTTCGATGGCGTCAGCTACGCCAAGCTGGCCAGTCTGGTGAGCCAGGGCTACACCGTAAAGACCACCCAGTTGAGCGAGGAATTCGGTTACGAGGAGTTCCTGAACAAATACCAGAACCAGGCCCTGGTGCTGTTCACGTTCGACAGTAAGGAACACGTCGCCCCGGTTTGCAGCATGAAAGACCTGAAACCGGAAAACGACTGGATCCTTATCAGCCTGGTACCGCCCCAGGCCCGCAAGGAGCGCAAGGAGAAAGAGGGAGGAGAACCATCGGCCAGCCAGGATCAACCGGCCGATCAGGAACCCTCATCGACAATCTAGCACCAGCTTGCCGCGCACGTGCCCGCCTTCCAGCAGTTCGTGGGCCTGCGCGACATCGTCCAGCGCGAACGCTTTTTCGATGTGCACCTTGACGTCACCGTCCTCAATCAGCTCGGCAATCTCATCCAGGTGAAATACGTCGGGACGCACAGTCATGCCATGGGCGCGTAAACCCATTTCCTCGGCAGCACTGATGATCTCGTCGGCGGTAACCGTCGGGATGGTCACGAGGACTCCATGTTCGCCGAGCGTGTGCAGGGAGCGTTTGCCGGTATCACCGCCAACAAGGTCCAGTACCACGTCCAGACCATAGCACTCTTCGGCGATATCCGTGTTGCGGTAGTCAATCACCTCGTGGACCCCGAGTTCCGCCAGGAAATCCCGTTTACTGGCCGAGGCCGTTGCAATGACATGGGCACCGCGCTCCAATGCAAACTGCACCGCAAAATGGCCCACGCCACCGGCGCCGGCGTGGATCAGGATTTTCTGCCCCGACTCCAGTTTCGCCATCTCGAACAGAGCCTGCCATGCGGTCAGTGCCGCCAGGGGCAAGGCACCTGCAGACACCAGGTCCAGTTCTTCCGGCACGATGGCCAGTTCATCGGCCGCGGCCAGGGCATACTGCGCATAACCGCCACCGCCGGCCGGGAATCCGACCATGCCCATGACACGGTCACCGGGGGCAAGGGTGGTCACGTTAGCACCCACTCCGACAACCTCTCCGGCGACATCGTAACCAGGCGTCCATGGCAACGAATTCTCGATCTGCCGCGCCGCGAAACCAAGCCCCTTCCGGGTTTTCCAGTCGATCGGATTAAGTCCGGCACCGTGCACTCTGACGAGCACCTGATCGTCTCCGGGGACTGGCACATCGGCCGAAACCACTTGCAGGACGTCACGCTCACCAAAGCGATCGTAGATCACATGGCGCATCGTGGCTTCAGCGTTCTGATCGGCAGTATTTTCCATGAAGATCTCCGGACAACAGGTTAAACGGGATTGGCTTTGAACAAGATTAGCTGAAGTAAAGCACAAAAGACCTCGGGTGACCTACAGCCCTTTGCCTCCGGCTACCACAGCGGAACCGAGAATCTCGGCGAACTCTTTGGGCGCACGGGCAGGCCGCTGGGTTTTCAGATCAACACAGGCGTGAGTGGAAACGGCCCTGACCAGCGTCTTGCCATCCGAGGGACGAACGAGCTGGAACTGCCGTGCAGACCGGAACCGACCATCATAATCGGTGAGCCAGGTCCCCAGAACCAGTTGATCGCCGGCGTTCGCCGAGGCCAGGTAATCGATTTCCGTGCGGGTAATGGCCATCGCCTTGCCGGTTTTCTCGTGCAGCTCCCAGGTCATACCCAGGCTTTCTATGTGGGCCCAGCTGACGTCTTCCAGCCACCGTACGTAAACAACGTTGTTGGCGTGCCCAAGCCGATCGGTATCCTCGGGCCGCACCGCTATCTCGATCGTGAAAGGCGCCGGCAAATCCCAGTCAATATCGTGTTGCTGCATCAGTTGCTGTCCCCCAGACCCGGAATGGCCTGCAACGGTAGCCGACCAATACGATCATTGTGAAGTGAACCAAAGTACAGGTTGCCATCGTGAGGATTCACCGAGGTGATTTCCTGCAGATGGGTCCCGCGAGTGTCGTGGAGACTGGTAATAACCTCACCGTCCCGGTCGAACGCGATCACAAGACCATATTCTTGTGGTGCAGGTTTCAGGCTGCTCGGGAGTTTAGCCACCAGATCCTTGAGCCAGGGCCGGGGGTGCATGGCGTCCATCCTCGAATCTCTGAGGGTAGGAAACGCCACCCAGTAGCGCCCCTGATCATCCACCGCGAGGTTGTCGGGAAAACCGGGCAGATTGTCGGCAAAGACTTCCGCCTGGCCGGCTTTGGGCCCTTGAATCCAGTATCGAAGGATGCGGTATTTCCAGGTTTCGTTAACCAGCACATAGTCGCCCTCCGGAGATACCGCAACACCATTGGCAAAATGCAGGTTGGCCAGGAGAACCTCGGCCTTGCCGGTTTTTGGAGAGTAGCGGAGCAGGCGGCCATGGGGACGCATTTCCAGAAGATCCAGCATATATTCCGGCTGATGGAACTTGGAGCTGGCGTCGGTGAAGTAAATGCGCCCGTCATCGGCAATGTCGACGTCATCGGTGAAGCGGAACAGCGTTCCCTCCGCCTCGCGGGCCAGTACGGTGATCTCGCCCTCAGGACTGATAGACAGCAGCCCCCGCCAGGAATCTGCAACGATGAGATTGCCCTGGCTGTCAAAAACCATGCCCAGGGGCCGACCATCGGTGGACAACCAGTTTTCAACCCGGCCATCCGGGAACACCCGCACGATGAAGCCATCCTGGGTGCCGGTATAAAGCACACCATCCTCGCTCACGGCTGTGTCCTCGGGGCCGTATACCTGGCCCCTGGCGATCAGGTCCGCAAGCCTCAGGCGCTCATTTGGCGCAACCTCACCGGTCAGCGGAGGTGGCGATGGCGGGTTCCAGGCTTTGCTGTCGACGGGCGACGGAGTCAGCAGGAAACTGCCAAGCAGCAGGAAGACAACCAGCAAACCCACCATCAGCCATTTCATACAATCTGCCCGCCTGTTGTTATGTCCATTCCGTGTGTCAGCGATTGGCCCACCTTAGCAGACGGGCCGGTGAGCAGGAAAATGCCCTACGCAGGGCACCATCATTCATCGGCGCTGAGGAAACGACGGCACAGGGCAGCAAAGGAGTCGGCTTTCTCAGCGTGCAGCCAGTGGCCGGTCCCCTGGATAATACGCAGCTGTGCCTGCGGGAACAGTCGCTGGATATCATCCCGGTGTTTTTCCTGGATGTAGGCCGAATCCGCGCCCTTCAGAAACAGCACAGGACCATCAAACGGGCCATCACCCTCCGGCGCCCTGGCCAGATGCTCATAGCAGGCATCGATAACCGGCAGGTTGAGCCGCCACCGGAACATTGGCCCGCCCTCCTGCTGGTCTTCGCGGGGAATCCGTTCCAGGTTTTTCAGCAGGAACTGGCGAACACCCGGCTCTTCGACAAAATCTGCCATCAGCCTGTCTGCGTCCTGACGGGAACGCACACCGGTCAGATCCATGCTGGTCAACCCTTCCAGAATAGCATCGTGCCGGGGTTTGTAGTTTACCGGGGCAATGTCGGCCACGATCAGTTTTTCCACACGCTCCGGCGCCTGGAGGGCAACCTGCATCGCCACCTTGCCACCCATGGAATGACCCAGCAGGCTCACCTTGTCCAGGGCCTGGGCGTCCATGTAGGCGATGACGTCGGCGGCCATGGCCGGATAGTCCATGGTATCCGTGTGGGGCGAACTCCCGTGGTTGCGCTCGTCCAGTGCGTGAATCTGCCACTGGTCTTCCAGACGGCGGGCGATACCCCCCAGGTTGTCCAGGGAGCCGAACAGCCCGTGCAGCAATATCAGAGGCGGGCCTTCGCCGGTAATACGGTGGTTCAGCGCAACAGTCATGGGCAGTCATTCTCCGGATTGGTCTGCGTTCTCAGACCGGATACATTACCACTGCCAGTCTTGCGAGCAAGTGCCGGTATTAGCGGTCATTTTCCGCGGACGAAAAAAAGCCGGGCAAAGCCCGGCTTGAAGGTCATAGACGTGACGTCTGAAGGATCAGCAGTAGAAGATGCTGTTCAGATACTCGGCAAGCTCAATCACGTTTTTACGCTCAAGCTCGGTATGAGGTACGAAGATTTCCTGTTCCATAAAACACCTCCTGATTGCTTTTCCATTGCTTCAACCTGATACCCTGATGCTATCGTTAAAGCCACGGGTAACCCTTGACAGGCGGTTGCACCCACTTGACATTTTGTATCAGTCATCATGACAGGTCGTTAACTATCAACGTGACATCTGCCCAATCAGACTCCACCAGCGCACCCCTGGTCGCTGCCTCCAGCACGCTGGCGCTGGTTCACTATCTGGAACGCCAGGGTGTTCTCAATGCGCCACGGGTGGAACAGCTGACCGGGCTGGCCATGTCGGAGCTCACCGACCCGGACCGGCGCGTGCCCGCCGATGCCCATTACCGGCTGTGGGAACACGCCGAGCTGGTAACGGGAGATCCCGCTGTCGGGCTGCACGCCGGAAAAGTGGTGGATCCCGAGCGGATGGGACTGGTCGGGCATGTGTTTTTCAACTGTGACACCCTGGGTGAAGCCGTTACCCAATACGTGCGCCTGCATCGGCTGATCAACGAGTCGGTATTTCTGAGCTTCGAACAGACCGCCGACCAGGCCATTCTCTGCTGGCAACCGGACATGGCCGAACATTACTGCCGGCAGGATATGGACCGGACCCTCGCTGCGGCCATCACCCGCACCCGCCACTTCATTCATCCGGGCATCCGGGCGGAATGGGTGGAGATCGCCCACCCGGCGCCGGTGTACGCCGCGGAATACGAAAAGCTGCTCGGTGGTCCGGTGCGGTTTGACTGCGGTATCACCCGGCTGGCGTTCAACAGCCGGCATCTGGGGCACCCGATACCACGCCGCAATCCCTACGTGTATTCGGCAGTTCTGAAGCAGGTCAATACGCTGCTGGCGAGGCTTCAGAGCCGCCGCTCGTTCGGCCGCAGGATTCGTCGACTGATCTCGAAGCAGATGGCGACCGAAAGAATCGATGCTGACAGCCTTGCCCGGCAATGCCATATGAGCCGCCAGACGCTCTACCGCAAGCTCAAGAAGGAAGGCCTGAGCTTCCATGGCCTGGTTGAGCAGGTTCGCCAGGACAAGGCGCTCAGGTATGTTGCGGCCGACCAGTACGCTCTGGGTGAGATTGCTTTTCTGCTGGGTTTTTCAGAGCTCAGCGCCTTCAGCCGGGCGTTCAAGCGCTGGACCGGCACCTCACCGGCAGAGTACCGGGCACGGCATCTGGGCACATCGGGGCCCTACGGCCACCGGGCAGATGAGGGAGCGCATTGATGGACGAGCTGTCTCTCGTTGCACTGGTGGTCGGGGCCGTTTACCTGGGCGCATTTGCCTGTATTTACCGTATTCTTCTGACCTATCGGACGACACAGGGCGCCATTGCCTGGGTCATTGCCCTGATCGGCCTGCCCTACCTGGCCGTGCCCATGTTCGTGCTGTTCGGGCGGCATCGGTTTGGCGGCTACGTGAAAGCCCGACGGCTTGGCGACGAATCCCTGACCAATCTGCTGAACCGGTTCGAGCAGCAAACAACCTCCATACCCATCCCCGCCAGCGAACGGTTCACCGACGAACTTCAGGTGCTCTGCCGACTTGGCCGGCAGCCGTTCACCGATGGTAACCGATGTACCCTGCTCAGGGACGGTGAGGCCACGTTCGAGGCCCTGTTCGAAGCCATGGAAGACGCCGAGCACTATATCCTCCTGGAGTTCTACATCGTGCGGTCAGACCGGGTTGGCCGCCGGATCAAGTCAATTCTCGAGCGCAAACTGGCCCAGGGTGTGGAAGTCTGGTTTCTGTATGACGACATTGGCAGCGTCTGGCTGCCGCGCAAGTACCTGAACCAGCTCGCCGCCGCCGGCGCCCGCGTGGCCTCGTTCGGTAACGGCAACATCCGCCGGAGGCGGTTCCAGATCAATTTCCGGAACCACCGGAAACTGCTGGTCTGCGACGGCAAGATCGGCTTTGTGGGTGGCATCAACCTGGGGGACGAATACCTGGGCACTGCCATGGACCAGGAACCCTGGCGCGATACCCACTGCCGGATTGAGGGTCCGGCCGTCACCGGCCTGCAGCTGGCATGGCTGGAAGACTGGAACTGGGCCAGCAACGATTTTCCCAGCCTCGACTGGGCGCCGGTCGACAACCAGCCCGGCGACGACGAGGTGCTGATGCTGCCAACAGGACCCGCGGACAGCTGGGAAACCTGCACACTGTTTTTCCTCAATTGCATCAATAATGCCCGCACCCGGCTCTGGATCGCCTCGCCCTATTTTGTTCCGGATTTCCAGATCATGAACGCCCTTCAGTTGGCGGCGCTTCGGGGCGTGGACGTACGAATCCTGATTCCGGAGAAATCGGACAGCCGCCTGATTGGCCTGGCGGCTTACTCTTACCTCGTCCAGGCCTGCAAGACCGGCATCGGCATCTATCGCTACCAGCCTGGCTTCATGCATCAGAAAGTGATCCTGGTGGATGATCGATACGCGGCGGTGGGAACCGCCAACATGGACAACCGCTCGATGCGATTGAATTTCGAGATCACCGCCATAACCACCGCAAGGCATTTCATCCGGAGTGTGGAATCCATGCTGGAACACGATCTGGACAATTCCCGCCTGATGATCGAGAGCGACTACAAGGATCGGTCGATCCTGTTCCGTCTGTGTTGCCGGGCCGTCCGCCTGCTGGCGCCACTGCTATAGGCCATCCGTCCACTGGCTCCGGAATAGCCGATGTGCGACTATGCCAGGACGATTCAGCCAGTATGCAGTAGCGACAGATCACCATGAATGCCTTCAAGCCCAGAGAAACACTGACCGAACAGGTCGCACGCCACATCGAAAACCTGATTGCCTTTGGCCAGCTGCGCTCCGGTGAACGGATCTACGAGGGCGCCATGGCGAAACAGATGGACGTCAGTCATGGATCCATACGGGAAGGCTTGCTGCTGCTGGAGAAGCGGCATCTGGTCCGCAACGTACCCCGCAAAGGCGCGTTCGTGACCCCGCTGGATGAATACTTCGTGCGCAGCCTGTACGAGACCCTGGAGCTCTACCTCACCCACACCGGTCGCAAGCTGGTGCGTCACTGGCAGCCCGAGGATATGGCCCGGCTGGAGAGCCTGTATGAGCAGATGCAGGCCTGCTACAGGAAAAACGATCTGATGGCGTTTCTGGAGCTGGGTATTGAGTACACCAAGGCATCGCTGGCCTATGCCGACAACTACTTCATTGTCTCTGCCATTGATGACCTCTGGCCTTCGGCAAAGCGCTGTGCCTTCGTCGCCTTCCAGGAAGGAGGCAATCGTGTCATTGAGGACAACCTGTCCCACATGGAACAGTCAATCAGTGCCATCAAGGATCGGGATGAGGATCGCCTGGCAGACATCCTGCACCGCTATGCCCTGCAACAATGCCAGCAAGTTCTCACTGCCATTGAAAAGACCGGCAGCAGAACGGCCTGACGGCACTCAGTAAAAGAGCTGGGTGAACGAGAAACCAATGTTCAGGTAGGCCGTCCAGTTGTCTTCGTTGTTGTACGCCGCGGCCACCTGAACGGGGCCGAGGAAGGTATCCACGCCGGCGAATACGCTGGACGATTTCACCGAACTGTCCCAGCTCGCCTCATCCAGAGAGGGCCAGGCATTACCCGCCTCGAATCCGGCGCCAACGAACCAGGGCAGCAGCGGGCCGCCAAAGGTCTGGCTGGCATAGGCTGAAACCATTAACGCGTTGTCTCCGGTAATCTCACCCGGCGCGTATGCCGATAGCCGGCGGAATCCACCCAGGCGGACGGCATTTTCAATTCCGGGAGTGCCCCGGGTTACCGCATGGCCGAAGACCAGTCCGGTCAGGGTCAGGCCTTTCCAGCTTCCGGTTCCCAGCGCCAGGCCGGTTACCGAATCGAACTCCCGGTCGGATCCCAGGCCCTCCCGTTCAAAACGTCCACGGAGGCCGGCAAAGCCACCGTCGCGAGGATAGAAAGTATCGTCCAGAGAGTCGTGTACCAGTTGCACGGCCAGCCCACCCTGATGCACCGACCCCTCCGGCGCTACCGGTTGCCCGATCTGCTCGTCAACCGTGGCATAGCCCCGCGCATAGATCAGGCGAACTTCGGCATTGCCGCCGATTTCCATGCCCAGTGCCAGATCCGCTTTCCGGAAGGTCACATCCACCTCCGTAACGCGGGTTCCGGCGGCATCAAACAGGCTGAAGGTATCCCGGGAGTACTCGCCACCGAGCACCAGAAAACGCTCATAGCCGTAATCCAGCGGCTGATACCACTGGCTGCGAACCCAGGGCTCGGTGCCCAGCTGAACACCGGTCTGCCACTCCCCGCCCAGGGCATTGAGCTCGGTCATTCGAAGGGAAGAGGCAAGATTGAACCGGGTTTCCCCGTCAAAGTTATCCTCATAACTCAAACCGAAAGACAGGTAGTTCGGCCCCCAGCTCTTCTCCTGGACGCGGATGGTCAGAACGGTTCCCTCGGGCAAAGACGAGGTCGAATAGGACACAATCTCGTAATAGCCAAGCCCGTAGATCCGTTTGAGGTCGGCTTCCAGGCGGGCGGTGTCCAGTGGCTCTCCGATTCTCTGCCGGATTCGTTCCTTGAGGAAGTCCCGGGCCAACCGACGACTGTCTTTGATCTCGATGCGTGACACGATACGCGCACCCGCGTCCTGCGCTGACACGCTGTCGCGCCAATCGGCCCAGGCCTTGCGGGATAATGCCAACGGACGCAGTTCGACGCCGTGTTCCCGGGCCGAGCTGGCGCCCAGCTCAAACAGAACCGGCGCATCGTAAAAATCAGCGGAGGTGTAGCCTTCGAGGTCGGGGCGGATCAGAACATCGTCTTCGGCGAGCAGATCCAGCTGCTGGTCGGTGTTCCGACGGGTCATGATGGTTGTGAGTTGACCGACAACGGAAAACGCGCCCCGCAGCTCGTCGGTTTCCATCAGACTGTCGGTAATATCCACTGCGATGATGATGTCGGCGCCCAAATCCCTGGCAACGCTGATGGGCAGGTTGTTGGCGACGCCCCCATCCACCAGCAACTGGCCATCACGTTCCACCGGCGCGTATACCCCGGGAATACTCATGCTGGCACGGATGGCCTCGGACAGGTTACCGTCACCGATGACCACCTGCTCACCGGTCTCGAGATCGGTGGCAACCGCCCGGAAGGGAATGGGGAGCCGGTCGAAGTCTTCAACCAGGGCGGCGTTGTGGGTCAGCTCGTTGAGGATAAAACCAAGATTCTGCCCGGCAATCAGCCCGCCGCCGACACGCAGGCCATCGGCGCGAACACCGATGCCCGGGACCACCGGAAACCGCCAGTCATCCTGCTTGCGCCGAACCGGCTTGTAGACCCGGCCGGGATCGTCGCGAAAGCTGGAAAGCCAGTCCATCTCGATAAAGCGCTGCTCGATGTCACTGACCGGCATACCACTGGCATACAGGGCACCGACTGCGGAACCCGCGCTGGTGCCCACCACCAGATCAACAGGAACCCGCATTTCCTCCAGAACCCGCAGCACGCCAACATGGGCCATACCCTTGGCCCCGCCGCCACTCAGAACCAGCCCTACCTTGGGACGCTCCTCAGCCGAAGCCAGTGGTGCCAGAAGAATCATGATGACGGCGATCAGTCGAGGGGCATTCCGGCCCCAGGGGTTGCACTGGCTCACAATTGGGTTATTTCCGCTCGGAGGAGTCGTCGTCCGCCAGTGACAGGTGGGATACGTCAGGTATCATCGGCGGCGGCAGGTCACGCTCGACACCCAGATCACTGCCAGCCGGAGCCAGGCTCCACTCGTCCAGATGCTGGAACATTGGTGGCTCCACTTCGGTCTTCTCTGTCAGGTTGACCCCGACCGGATCCAGACTCAGACCGGAGCCGGAAAGTATCGTATCCACCTTCTCGCCCGCCACCGGCAGACGATCGCCAGGCTCGGTTGCAGGAACCCCACGGCGCTGCTCATCCGCCGGCGGCGCAGAGGGCGTCGGCTGCGGACGGGGCTGACTTGCGGGAGCCGACGGGGCTGGCTGTGGTGCCGCACTGGCAGCAGGCCGGGCGTCAGCCATCGGCTGGACATAAGCTACCATGCCGTGCTTTTTCAATACGGCCCGGTATTTTTCAGCCTGAACCTCTTCCAGCTTGTTGCGAATAACCACCGGCTGACCACTGAACATGCGATCAACCTGATCAAGAGAAGCCTTGAACAGGGTTCTGGCATTGTTGCGCGCCGTTTCCAGATCCGTTCCGGGAACGCATTCCCCTTTAAAGACAAGCTGAAACATGCGTTTTCCTCTCTAAGTCCGTCTTACCCACATCATAGTTGATCGTGCATCGGACCGGGAGCCCGAAAGCCCGGTCGTCACTGTATCGAGACTGCAAACAATTGAAAAATTAATGTCACATATCACGCAAAATGCGACAGACTCTGCAATAATCAACGGTAACCAAACTTTACACTTGGTTACAAATTAACCGGAATGTCACCAGGGAGTGGCCTCCAATGACTATCACACGCTCACTTCGCCTCGCTGCCACAGCCCTTTTGCTGTCGGCACCGCTTGTTCATGCCGAAAATCTTGATGTACTCATGAGCCAGGTGTTTCCGGAAGCCCAGGCGACCTATATCGGGTACGAGAGCGTTGAACGACAGGATATCCCCGCCAGCGCGGCGGTCGAGCGCAAATACCTGATTGTGGATTTCCGCCTGGCTTCTAACGACATGGCCTCTGAACAGCTTCAGGCCAGCGTGCACAAGGTCTGCATGACTCTGCTGAAAGACCGCGACCTGATCCGCCAACTCTCGGATTCCGGTTACGACATGGTCTCGGTCGCTTTCGACCGTCGCTCGCAGTTCGATTGTCTGTAACCCACCCGGCTCTTACTCTTCGCGGCCGAGCAGCTTCGGGAAGGCCTCAAGAGCACTGTTGACCGCGTCCAGGTTGAATGCCTCGACATCCGCAAGCAGCTTCTCCCCGTAACGGGTAACGGAGCGTGAGCGGAATCGCTGGCCCCAGGCCAGCACCCGGCGTGCAAAGTCTTTCATCTGCTCCGGATCGCCACTCTCTCTCACAGCTTCCCACTCGTCACCAAAATCCGCCGCGAGCTGTTCCCTGAGCCAGCCCCGCTCCTGCATACTGAGAGTCTGGGCCAGCAGCCGGTCGGATTCCTTGGGAACGCCCTCGTCTTCCGCCTGTTCCACCGTCGCCTCAACCCGGGGCAAGGTCACCGTAAAGACCGAACCGGAACCTTGCTCACTCTCAACTTCCAGCTCACCGCCCATCATACGGGCCAGCTTCCGGCTGATGGCCAACCCGAGACCGGTTCCACCATAGCGCCGCGTGTTCTGCCCCTCCTGCTGCTCAAAGGCATCGAAAATACGCTCTACCTGATCCGGCGGGATGCCGATACCGCTATCGCTGACCGTGACGATCAACTTGTAATACTGGCGCTCTGGCGCTTCCGGGTTCTGTTCCGCTTCTGCCGACCGCTTCTTGAGCGGCTTTGCAGTTGCCCGAACTGTGACGCCACCGTCGTGGGTGAACTTGATGGCGTTGCCGACCAGGTTGAACAGGACCTGCCGAAGACGGGTTTCATCCAGCATCATGGCGCCGGGCATTCGCGAGTCGACACTCACTTCCAGGGTTATGCCCTGCTCCCGGGCCCGCAGATCGAAAATGTGGCGAACATCATCCAGGAGACGACGGACCGATACGGCGGAATAGTCCAACCGCATTTTCCCCGCCTCGATTCGGGACAGGTCCAGAATGTCGTTGATCAGCATCAGCAGACTTCGACTTCCCGCCCGGATGGCGTCCAGGTAATTGCGCTGCTGCGGGTCGGTAACACTGTTGCTGAGCAGATCGCTATAGCCGATCACCGCGTTCATCGGCGTTCGTATTTCGTGGGACATATTGGCCAGGAACTCACTCTTGGCCAGGCTGGCGGCCTCCGCCTCCCGGGCCAACCTCTCGGCTTCGAGCTTGGCGGCCCGCAACTCGTCTTCGCTCCGGCGCAGGGCATTCTCCGAACGGATACGCTCATCCACCTCCCGCGACAACTTGCGGTTCCAGTACAGGAAGATCAGCACGACCAGGATGGCGATCAGCACCACCCGCCGCACCACGGTGTAATCGGTCTCCTGCTCGATATCCAGATGAATCCACCTGTTGTAGATGGATTCTGTCTCGCTGGCTTCGAGACTGCCCAGCGCCTTGTTCAGCACCCGGTGCAGCTCAGGGTTGTCCTTGCGTACGGCCAGTCGCAGGTCGTACTGGTAGGGAGTGATGCTGGTAATCCTTAGGTTCGACAGTCCCAGCCGGGCGACTGTGTAGCTGACCGCCGGAATATGGGTAACCATGACATCCAGGTCGCCGTTGGATAGCGCCAGAAGCCCCTCCTCCACCGTATCCATCGGGTAAAGATCCAGGTTCGGATGATTGATCAACAGGTAATCGTGGGCCGCATGCCGGTTCACCACACCCACCCGTTCCGTGCGGAGTTCCCGGAGATCGCCGATAAAGCGACCGTCGTCCCGGATGGCAAGGGCGATGGGCACGGTCAGATAGGCCCGGGTAAACAGAAATGCCTCTTCAGTGCGCGGCGTCCGGGATAAGCCGGGAAGAATATCCACCTCGCCCGAACGCAGCTTCTCTTCAGCATCCATGCGGCTTCCAGCGACAGTGCGCGTAAACCGCACGTTCAGCTCGGTTTCCAGCCGGGTCAGCAAATCCGGAACCAGGCCGGTGGGCCGGCCGTCCTGGGTGTATTCAAACGGCGGCCAGTCCGCGCGAAACGCGACTTTCAGATCCGGATGCTGTTTGAGCCACTCCATATCCGACCCGGACAACTCCAGGCCACTTCGTTCGAGGGACGGCTGATCGGCCTGCAGCCATGACTGGCGGATGGTGCGGTGCTCGTTATGGCCGATTGCGGCAATGGCCTTGTTCAGCACCTGGTAAAGCAGGTCCCGATCGGTATCCACCCGCAACACCACATCTACCGGGCTGTTATCGAGCAGTACCGACAGACCGATCCCATTCACCATCGCCGACTGGAGGTAATCGGACACCACGGGCACCGGCGCCAGAAACGCATCGGCCTGCCCCGAAAGGATCTGGCCGACGGCTTCGCTGACGTTGCTGACCGGCACCGGCGTAAACTCCTCGACGGGGTCCAGCATGGGATATTGGTTGGGGTCACCGGCAATAACCGCAATCCGGCTGCCCTCAAGATCGGCAAGGGTCCGGATGGCCGCATCGCCGGCGCTGACGAACACGCCATAGGTAAGAGACATCAGGGGATCGGTGAAACGCTTGCCGGGCACCACCGGCATCCCCGGCATTCTGGTGGTCAGAACCGCGTCGGTTGCCAGCTCACTCCTGACCGGGCCGCTATCCTGCCCGGTTTCCAGGACGATGGGTTCCATGGCGACGCCCAGTTTGTCGGAGAGCCGGGCAAGGTAGTCAATGTAGGTGCCCGCAAGCACGCCATTGCCGGTATCGAAAACCAGCGGCACCTGATCGCTGCGAAGACCGATACGAAACCGGTCCTGCCCTTCCAGCCAGGTCAGCTCCTCTTTGCCTAGCACGGGGGCCGGCGATGCTTGCGGCGGTTCCGCCCGCAGGGGGGATTGAAACAGCGCCAACAGGCAGCATAGTAGAAAGGCAAGGGTAACCTTCACTGGATATCCTTAAGGGTTCCGCTACATTTCAGGGAACAATACCTGCAAACGCCATTGATTTCATTCAGGCAAACGGCCAACGGGAGACGAATGTCCATGGACACCAGCAAACACACCCTCAGTACTCTGTTCGAGCAGCTAGGCCTGGCGTCCGACGCCAAAAGCATTGAGGATTTTGTCGCCAGGTACTCGCCCCTGCCGAGCGAAGTTGCGATCCAGGATGCTCCCATCTGGTCCGAAAGCCAGTCTCACTTCCTGGAAGAAGGCCTGGAGGAAGACAGCGACTGGGCGGAGGTGATCGACGAGCTGGACGCAATGATGCGTCACTGAACATCGGCACTGTCGCTGATCATCACCTGGTCCCGGCCGGCGTCCTTGGCCTGATAGAGGGCCCGGTCGGCCCGGTCGAACACCGACTCCTCGGTGTCGCCCGCAATGAATCCCGCGAGGCCGGCTGAGAAGGTCACAGTGACCGGCTCGCCGCGGAAGTGGAACGGCAGCTTGCCGACATGTTCCCGCAACTTGTCCACCACTGCTCGCGCGTCCGAAGGTTCGGTTTCCGGGAACAACACCACGAATTCCTCGCCGCCAAAACGAGCCACAAAGTCCGTGGTGCGCAAGCGATCCCTGAACTCTCTCGCAACCAGCTGCAACACCCTGTCGCCGGCCTTGTGACCATAGGAGTCGTTGATCCGTTTGAAAAGATCGATATCCAGTACACCGATGGTCAACGGATGGCTGTAGCGTTGCCAGCGGTTGTACTCGAATGACAGTCGCTCCTGCCAGGCTTCACGGTTGGGCAACTCGGTAAGCAGGTCGGTCATGGCCCGGAGCCTCTCCTTACGGACCTGTTCCTGCATCTGCTCGGAGTGGGCCTCCATGGCCGCCACTTTCTCCTGCATGGCCTCAAGCTGCTCGGAGAGCGCACGCTCGCGCTCGGATTCCTGGGTACGGAAACGGCCTACCGCCTGACCAATGGACTCAAGATGACGACTGACCGACTGTTTGAGATCCTGAAGGTCATCGCTCTCCTGCAAACGTTGCCCGACCCGCTCAATTTCCTCGCGGATCTCGCGATCAAGGTGCTCTGAGGCATCCAGCCGGCCGCACTGGGCCGAGGACTGGGCCGAGAAGTGTTCCTTCAACAGCTCCAGACGTTCATCAAGGCGTTTGAGAAAGGCTTCGAATTCTCGCTTGCTCCGGGTAACTGCAGCGATGACCAGCTCAGCCACGTGGTTCAGGCCTTCGCGCAATTCGTTCCAGTCGTTACTGGCAAGCAGAGATTGCTGCAGCGCCCGTGCCCGGGCCTCGGCGGCGGGCTCAAGGGAGACCTGGGTAAGCATCTGACCCAACAGCTGGCCCACACGGCGGGCAATGCGCAACCGCTGGACGTTGTCCTCGATATCCTGTTCATTGCCCGGGAGGGACTCAGGCTGCTCGCTGCTTTCCGGTAAAGGTTCCGCGCTGACCTGTTGCTGCTGTTGCTGGGACTCTTGCTCTGGCTCTCGCGCCAGACGGGAGAAAAAGGAAGGCTTCCTGTCGTTGGCCGACTGGCGCTCATCGAGCAGGGCGACCTGGCGATCAATCTGATCCTGCAAGTCCTTCCAGGCGTCCACATCTACCCGGTTCTTCCGCAGGTCCTTCCGGATGCGAGCCAGCAACCGATCCAGCTCCGGGGTCTGGCCTTCGGAGGCGAGACTGGTGCGCACCAGCATGCGTTCAAGGGTATTCCGCTCCGCCTTCCACTGCTTTTCCCGATTGTCTGCAGACTCGAGTTCCTGAAGGTATTTTTCCTTCCAGGACTGATCCGATGCCATGGAGCGCTCCCGCCTATCCTTGCTGTACTGTTGATGTGTGAAAAACCCCTAGATGACCCGTGCTGGTCTCAGGAACTCTCGTCACTGGTTTTACCATGATACCGATCGCGTCGTGCTCTGGGGTGACTCTGGTCATAAACCCGGGCCAAATGTTGAAAATCAAGATGAGTATAGACCTGGGTCGTGGCAATGTCGGCATGGCCCAGAAGTTCCTGTACGGCACGAAGGTCACCACTGGATTCAAGCATGTGGCTGGCAAACGAGTGTCGCAGCAGGTGCGGATGGAGCTTCTGGTCGGCACCGCGGCTGATTCCCCAGCGGCTCAGGCGGGCCTGGATACTTCGGTGGCTGAGTCGTTCGCCCCGCTGGCTGACGAACAGGGCAGCCTCACCGTCATTGGCCAACGCCGCTCTGTACGGTACCCAGGCCTGTATGGCTGCAATGGCTTTTCGTCCGACGGGCAGTAGGCGTTCCTTGCCACCCTTACCCATCACGCGAACCTCACCACTGCGCACATCGACGGTATCCAGATCCAGGCTTGCCAGCTCCGCCAGCCGCAACCCGGAAGAATACATCAGTTCGAACATACATAGATCCCGCACTTCCAGGGGATCGTCCGGCTGTCCGTCCAGTAGATGATTCAGTTGATCCACATCTGCAACGCGAGGCAGACGGCGGCCACTCTTGGGGGCCCGGATATCCAGCGCCGGATTATCCGATGCCAGCTTCTCCCTGAGCAGGAACTGGTAGAAACGGCGGGTCGCCGAGAGATGTCTGGCAATGCTCCGGCCTGACAACCCCTCCCGGCTGAGCGTCGCGACGTAGCGGCGCAGGTCGTGGTTGGTCACCCGTTGCCAGGCAACGAATCCACTGCGGCCCAGCCAGTCCGCCAGACGCAGCAGGTCGCGGTGGTAGCTGTCGCAGGTTCTTGGAGAATGGCGTTTTTCAGAAGCCAGGTGCCGGATAAATTCCGCCAGCGGCCCGGTCAGCTCATTGGGCACTGCCGGACTCTCCGGGGCTTCTGACACGTTAGCGGGACTCCGTCGCCATGTCGGTGACCGGAGCAGCCGCTGTGTGGCGCTGCACCATGGGCGGCAGCAGGCGGCTGAGTGTGTCGCTGATGTAGCTCAGGAACAGGGAACCCATGCTCTGGTCAAAGTACCCCGGCTGGCAGCTACCGACCGCAAACACGCCCACCAGCTCGTCATGCCTCAGCGGCACCAGGGCGACCGAGGCAATGGGTTCTTCACGGTCCGGAAACAGGAACTCCCGTTCGCTTTCACGGAACTGACCGCACACAGCCCTCTCGCCTTCCAGCAGGCTGCCCAGGCGCTCACGGGCCGCAGAAGGACTGACCACATGCAGGGCGCCTTGAGAGGCCTCAGGCAGCTCAACATCGGTAAACAACAACACGGAAGCGGCGTCGAGACCGAAATCACCACGGATACTGTCATCAATGGCAGCAGCCATATCGTTGAGCGTCCGCGCTTCAATCACCTGCATCAGCAAACGCTTGCTCTTCTCGAACAACCGGTCGTTATGGCGGGCGATGGATACAAGCTCTACCAACTCCCTGCGCAGGGTGTCCCGCTGCTCCCGGAACAGATGCACCTGGCGTTCGACCAGCGAAATGGCCCGGCCACTGTCGTGGGGCAGGGTCAGGCTGCGCAGCAGCTCGTCCTGGTCGATGAAGAAATCGGGGTTGGCGCGCAGGTAATCCGCCACCTCTTCCCGGGTGAGCTCACCGGCCTTCTGGCGGGCCGTTTGTTCTGTCATGGAGTACTCCTGGCTGTCAGGATCGTTGTTTATGGGGGCGAGCGCTCCTGCGTCGACGACCACCAGAATCACCCGGCAGCCTCAACTGCCCCTCAAATACGCTGGTTGCAGGCCCTTCCATCATAACAGGGGTCCCTTCACCCTGCCATTCAATGACCAGAGGGCCACCCCGCAATTCCACTTCCACGCGGGCATCCAGCAGGCCTCGCAGGCAGCCGGCCACCACGGCGGCACAGGCACCACTACCGCAGGCGAGGGTCTCGCCCGAGCCACGCTCAAACACCCGCAGGCGGACATGGGTACGATCCAGAATCTGGAGAAACCCGATGTTGGCCCGTGCCGGGAAGCGGGGATGCCGCTCGAGCTTGGGCCCCAGCGTTTCCACCGGCGCCTGGTCTACATCCTCAACCAGCAGCACACCATGGGGGTTACCCATGGACAAGGCGCTCAGTTCCACTGTCTGGCCGTCCACATCCACGGTGTAGACATCCTTTCGACGGTCGGCGGCGAACGGAATGGCCGGCGGATTGAACTCGGGCACGCCCATATTGACCATCACCATGCCTTCCCGGCCGACACGGAGCTCGATCACGCCCTTGGCGGTCTGGACGCGGATGACCTTTTTGTTGGTCAGTCGCTGGTCCCGGACAAACCGGGCGAAGCAGCGGGCACCGTTGCCGCACTGCTCCACCTCGGACCCGTCCGCATTGAAAATGCGGTAGCGGAAATCGACATCCGGCAGCCCGGGCGGCTCCACCACCAGCAACTGATCGAAGCCAATTCCGAAATTCCTGTTGGCCAGTTCGCGGATCATCTCGGGGCGCAGACGAAAAGGCTGGCTGATGGCATCCACCACCATAAAATCATTACCCAGCCCATGCATCTTGGTGAATCGAAGCATGGGGCCCTGGGTCCGGCGTTGCTGTGTCATCTCCTCGCTCCCGCTCATTCCGGAAGGCAGCTCTCGGGTGCGAGCTGGTCTTCGAGAGTTTCACGGCGGCGGACCACATGCACCTGGTCGCCATCGACCATGAGTTCCGGCGGCCGGTTCCGCGTGTTGTAGTTTGAGCTCATGACAAAGCCATAGGCTCCCGCAGAGCGAACCGCCAGCAGATCCCCGGCCTGCAGGCGCAGGTGACGGTCCTTGCCCAGGAAATCGCCGGTTTCACAGACCGGACCAACCAGATCCCAGGCCTTTTCCTCACCATCCTGGTGTGGCTTGACCGGGATAATCGCCTGCCAGGCGCTGTACAGGGCCGGCCGGATCAGATCATTCATGGCGGCATCAATGATGGCAAAATTCCGGTGCTCGGTGCACTTCAGGAATTCGACTCTGGTAACCAGGATGCCAGCGTTGGCGGCAATGGATCGGCCGGGCTCCAGAATCAGCTCCAGTTTGCGGTCACCCAGGCGCTCGGCCAGCGCTTTCACGTAATCCGACGGCTGTGGTGGCTGCTCCTGGTTGTAGGTGACGCCCAGGCCACCGCCCATATCCAGGTGATGAATGTGGATGCCCTGGTCCGCCAGGGAATCAATCAGGGCCAGCACTCGGTCCAGTGCGTCGAGGAACGGTGACACGCTCGTCAGCTGTGAGCCGATGTGACAATCCACACCCTTCACGTCGAGATTCGGCATACCTGCCGCACGGGCATAGACCTGCGACGCTTCGGCAATATCAATCCCGAACTTGTTCTCTTTCAGACCCGTGGAAATATAGGGATGGGTACCGGCATCAACATCCGGGTTCACCCGCAGAGAGATCGGCGCCTTTACGCCGAGTTCTCCCGCCACCGCATTGAGCCTGTCCAGTTCGGTATCGGATTCGACGTTGAAGCAGCGCACGCCCACTTCAAGGGCCCGCTTCATTTCCCATTCCTGCTTGCCAACGCCGGAGAAGACCACCCGCGACGGATCACCACCGGCCCGCAGTACCCGCTCCAGCTCACCGGCCGACACGATATCAAAGCCGGCACCGAGCCGCGCGAGAACGTTCAGCACCGCCAGATTGCTATTGGCTTTAACGGCGTAGCACACCAGGTGCGGGTGATCCCGAAGGGCGTCATCATAGGCCCGGTAATGTCGCTCAAGCGTGGCGCGCGAATACACGTAGGCCGGTGTGCCAAAACGATCGGCAATGGCAGAGACAGGGATATCCTCGGCGTACAGCTCGCCGTCGCGGTAGTTGAAATGATCCATGAGTTTCCTGATTCGTTTAACGGGGCCGGGAGGCCATGGCGCTAGTCGCGGGTTTCTTCGCGATCGGGCTGCTCCTGGGCCGAATCCGGCCCGGACGTTATCGAAGCGGCCTGACTGTCACGGTACAACGGACCTTTCTGACCGCAACCGCTCACAACCAGAGCCAGCATCAACGTCATGATCGACAGAGTCCACGCTCGCATATCGGCTACCTACCCCTGAGTTCACTATGGGCGCAGTATACCTGACACCCGCCCCGGGCCGCGAGGTCAGCGAGTCCTCGCGAGATGGCGGTTCAGGGAATCTTCCAGCACAGACCGGTAATACAGGTATTGGCTGGTCTGGATATCCTGCTGATACACCCGGGGGTCGAGGTCGTGGGGCAGGTGGATATCGGTCAGGTACACCGGGTAGACCTCATCGCTATGTCGGAGGGAGCGGATGTAGTGGGCCACTGCCGGAATCAACTGGTCGCCGTACTCCTGGACGCTGAATTCCTGATCACCACAGAAAATGTCAAAGCGCAGGCGACTGTCGCCCTCGTGGATGCCCACGGCCTGCACCTCAAATCCGGGCAGAGGCACTCCCGAATCCGACTCCGGCCGGTACTCGGCCCGCCAGGCCCCGTCCCGCCGGACAATCTCGTAGCACTGGACGCCGGCCACAACGCCGGCGGAATCGGTATGGCGCAGCAATCGCCGCTCGATCAGGTTATCCAGGAAACGCAGTACCGGCACCAGCAAATGCCGTCGACTGGTCACCGCCTGTTCCCAGCTGAACACAGAACCCAGTTCGTCAACGACCCAGAGCCGGGCCTGATCGCCGAGAATACGATAAAACACCTGGATGTTGTCCGGTTCGCTGGCCAGGCAAACCGCCCGCAAGGCCGGCTCGTCCTGCAACGCGTAACGATCGAACACCACCGGCAGGTACCGCTCCTGGGGCAGCGCCAGATGCTCCATCAGCGCCTCAAAGCTGTCGAGTGCCACAAACCCCGGTTCCAGGCCGTTGAACTGGAGCAGGAAGTAGCGACGATCCATTTCAATCACATAGCGCAGCGGATGCGGGCCGGTACCTCCGGCAAAAAAGGGCCGGAGGACATCGGCAAACAGCTCCTGAACCCGGCGGGCAATGGCAGAGCCATGACCACGGTTGTGGCAGTGAACCTGAACGGCCGGCAATTCGTCGGGATTGGCTGCCACCGAGGCGAGAACATTCTTCAGGCACTGGATCAGTGTATCGCCCGCTGCGTAATGCTGGAGACTGACTTCATGCCAGCTATTGAAAGTAATCTGGTCGATGCTGATGACCAGATTCTCCCGCCCGCCGCTAAAGCCCAGAGAATCGTGCCGGGAACTGAGCTTGTGAAGGCCCTTTTCCGTGAGGTGGGCCTGAGGGTCAATGCCGACGTTCACCAACAGCAGATTCCTCAATGGCCGGACGCCCCGGGACAACGCTTCCCGTTCCGCCGGGGCAATCGGAAATGGCAAGAACGCAGACAGGGCATCAAGCATTTCACGCAACTCGCTGACGGAGGCAATACTGGTGCCCGACCGCACATTCAGCCGAGTCGAGCGGGTCAGCAGACCGTTGCAATAGCACCAGACCATCAGTTCCGCCAGATTTCCGGAGCGACGGATAACCGGCTGCCAGAAAGCGTCTGCCGGGTCTTCGAGGTCCCGGTAAAGCAGCCAGCCGTCGGCGTCGCCGCCCTGCTCGGACTGATGATGAAACGCCAGGTTTTCCTCCGCCAGCGACGGGGCCAGCCCGGGATTGATCTGCTCGATCTTGCCCGCCTTGCGCTGAAACGCGGCATAAAGCTTGCGGCCGAGGAGATTGATATCGTTGGCGCTGATGGCGGCGCGTTGGCCATGCTCCCTGGCCATTTTCGACAGCAGGCGGTAACCGTGGGTCAATTCGTTGACGATGGTGCGACGCAGGGTGGTGACATCCTCTGCCCGCCAGCGTTGACGATCATCCAGCTCCGCCAGCGTGTTTTCACTCCAGCCCCAACCTGTCACCAGCTGGCGCAGCAGGCGGGCACGCCACTGCTCACCGGAGACCTCGGACCGCGTCAGTGGCAATCCGGCTTTCAGATACAGGCTCCGGCGAATCAGGTCCAGCCTCGACGCCACTTCCGGCCCGGTCAGCCAGCCCTCCAGCCGATTGTAGAGCATGACGTAGGGGTCCAGACGGTCGGCATCGGTTTCGCCGCGGAAAACAGCCCGCTTGAACTGGCTGGACAACAGAGCCTCACCGGTGGTCCGCGCATAACATTCGATCAGAAGCAGTTTCAGAATCGACTTCCAGGGCGCATCAATCCCCTTGTACAACTGCCAGACGCCAGCACCAAGGAATTCTTCCTCCGGAATCGCCGGCACCGGGCCAAAGTCGATATAGTCATCGGCGCGCACAAACCGGTAATCCACCAGCTTGCGCATGCAGTCATCGTAGGTTTCCTCCCGCTCCGCAGGAATCAGCCACCACATGGGCCAGGCACCGGCCAGATGGATGCTGGTCCGGTAGAACTCGTCCAGCAGCAGGAAATGCTGGGCGCTGCCACAGTTCTCGCCGGTCACCTCTACCCGTTGCCGACCGGCCCGCCAATCCGAAGCACAGAAGACGAATACGTGCAGTTCGACACCGAAAGATTCCGCCCAGCGGGCCAGCTTCGCGGCTTTGCGCTCAAGACAGCGGATACCCCGCTCGGGCAGGTCACTGCGGTGACAGAGCCAGACGTCGAGGTCACTGGCCACGGAATGGCCAAGGGTTCCCGGGCTGCCCATCAGGAACATGGCGTCCAGATCCGGTTTGCGCTTGCCTTCATCCTTCAGCGAAAAAGTCCGGGCCAGTCGACGAGCGGCATTGATCGTGGCCGGTGACGGCTGATAGTTGCTCAGGCCATAGGGGCAATCGCTGTCCAGGTAACCGGGCAGGGCCGGATGGTTGAGATGGAAAACCAGGGGCAGAATCTCCAGCACCATTTGCTGGCGATAGGACAGGGCCGAGTGGGCACGATTCCAGCGCTGCTGATTGACCAGCAGAAACCGGTCCCTCAGGCGACGGAGGGTCTTGCGATCTATTCCCTCCTCAAAGTCGAGGGAAATCGGGGCAACGTGGGCGGTCAAGGCGGCTCCGCAGAGAGGTTCTTTTCAGCATCAGTATGAGTATGATGTCGGCATCGTGGCAAAACCTTTAAAAAATAAAAGCTGCAGGACACGCGAGGCTTACCCGCTGTGAAAGAATTCATCATTCGCCGCTACCGTTCGGACCAGTCCGCGACCTCCGGGCGCCAGACCGTTTTACGCATCGACGATGAAGGAAAAGTACTGTTCGCTGACCACCAGGCCGAGACGGTGCTCGGTTATGAGAGCAGCGAACTGGAAGGCCAACCGGTGCACCGGATCCTGGCATCTCGCCAGGATGATCCCTTTGTACCGGCAAACCGCCACCGGATCGAGCGTGGCCAGAACGTCCTGGTGACCTTCCGGCACAAGGAAGGTTTCTTCTACACCGCCTGCCTGAGCCTGCGACTCGACGTTCGGGATTCCGACAAGGCGGCGAGTGCCACGATTGCCCTGTGCGACAGCTCAAGCAGGGATTCCCGTCTGTTGCGAGCAGCGGAGAGCAGTGCCGGTTTCGGGATCTGGGAACTGGACACCCGCACGAATGAAATGACCTGGACCGAGGGAATGTTCCAGCTTCTCGAGCTGAGACCGGGCGCCGAAATCACGCCCGAACAGGCGCTTTTCTACTGCCAGACCGGCCAGGCCAGGGTTCGGGCCATGTTCCGCCGCTGCCTCCGAACCGGAGACGCATTTTCCCTCAATCTCGATATTGTTACCTCGCAACAGAACCATCGGCGGGTGACCCTCAGTTGTCGGGCTCTGAAACAGGGCGGCCGGATTACCGGACTCGGCGGCACCCTGGTAGACCGGACCGCCGATATGAAACTCGACAGGGCTCGCCAGCACGCAAACACCATGCTCGCAGCGGTCACCAGCGCCACCTCCGATCTGGTTGTGGCAGTCGATCTCTCGTTCAACCTGCTCCACTTCAATGACGCCTGGGCCAGACAGTTTGCCGAAACCTTTGGCGGGCGCCCGGAGGCAGGCGACAACCTGAGCGACCTGCTTCAGGAGTTCCCGAACGAACGCAGGCTGATGGAACGGCTCTGGCACCGGGCCTTCGAACGTGACAACTTCGTGGTCGAGATGCCCATGGCCCAGCAGTCGCGCCAGCTACCAGTGCATGAATTCCATTACCAGCGCCTGACCAACGACCAGGGCGAAATCACCGGCGCGGTGCACGTCGCCCGTCGCATTGAGCCCAGGCTGAATCACGCCTCCAGTGAGGAATACCGGATACGTCACGATCCAGTTACCGGCCTGATGAACAGAAAGGCATTCATCGCTCGGGTATTAAGAACCCTGGAGCAGAAAACCCGTCGGGAATCCTGCGACAGCCTGCTCTACCTGGATCTGGATGAATTCGAACGCTTTAACGATCTTGCTGGCAGCGGCACCTGTGATCGCTACCTCAGGGAGCTGGCCGGCAACCTCGGCGTGCGCGTCCGGCAGCGTGACGCCCTCGCCCGCCTCGCTGGCGACACCTTCGCCCTTCTGATCGAGAACTGCCCGGAAGCGCGGGCCCGCAAGATTGCCCAGGAAACCCTTGATCTGATCGGCGACTTTGTCTTCGACTGGCAGGGTCACAGCCTCCAGACCACCGCATCGGGCGGCCTGTTGATTCTGGACAACGACGTCCCCGCGGATCCGGAGCAGCTTCTGGGCCAGGCTGCGGACCTGTGCCACACCGCCAAAACCTCCGGACGCAACCGGGTTCACGCAGCCAAGGCCGTTGCCAACCAGACGGACGATTCAGTCGCCAGCAAACGGGTCGAGCAGATCCGCGAAGCGCTGGACAAACAGTCGCTGATTCTCGAATACCAGGCCATGAGGCCGGTGGCCAGCCCCACCTGGGGCGATCACATCGAAATCCTCTGCCGGATTCCAACAACGTCGGATGATGAGGCGATACTCCTGCCCGACGATTTCCTCCCCATTGCGGAACGGTTTGACCTGGCAAAGCGCCTGGATCGCCAGGTGATCCGGCAAACCCTGGAATGGCTCGGTAACCAGCCCTTGCTGGAACCCCGATTGAAGTACTGTGGATTTAACCTGTCACTGGCAACTGTGCTGGATGACACCTTCTCCGACTTCATGGCCGATGCCCTGAACCAATCCCCGTTTGCCCCGGACTGTTTCTGCCTGGAAATCCGTGAGGCCCACGCCACCCAGTATCCCGACGACGTGGCCGTGCTGTGCGATGCCCTGCATCGGGCAGGCTTCCGCGTCGCCCTGGACGGTGCCGGCGCATCGGTGGAAAGCTACAGCCTGGCGGCGAGATTACCCGTGGATATCATCAAACTGGACCGGAGAATGGTTCAGCAGCTGGAGGAGGACCCGGTGCAGCAGGTGATGCTGGAAGCACTGCACCGGATTGCCGAGGCCGCCGGCAAAGTGACGGTGGCCACGTTTATCGAAAGCGACGATGCCCTTCGCAAGGTCCGGACTCTGGGCATTCACTACGGACAGGGCTACCGGCTATGCAGACCTGAGCCACTGGACGAACTCACGCCGGCGGCGGTAGACCTCGCTACGGGGCGAATTGGCGGTTAACCGTTTCGCCCCGCTGAGCGCGCCGGCTCAGCCCAGCTGGTTGCGGGCCCGACCGACCGCCGCACGCACCTGATCCGGCGCCGTGCCGCCGAGATGATCACGGGCCTGGACCGAACCTTCCAGGGTCAGCACATGGAAAACATCGGCGCCGATATGATCGGAGAACTGCTGCAGCTCTTCGAGGGTCATATCAGACAGGTCACGACCTTCAGCCACACCGAACGCCACGGACTTGCCCACGATCTCGTGGGCGTCCCGGAAAGGCACGCCTTTCTTGACCAGGTAATCCGCCAGATCGGTAGCGGTTGAGAAACCGCGCTTGGCTGCCACTCTCATGTTGTCCGCTTTGGAGCGAATGGCCGGAATCATGTCGGCATAGGCCTTCAGACAGCCCTTGATGGTATCAACCGTGTCGAACAGTGGTTCCTTGTCTTCCTGGTTGTCCTTGTTGTAGGCCAGCGGCTGGCTTTTCATCAGGGTCAGCAGGCTGATCAGGTGGCCATTGACACGACCGGTCTTGCCCCGGACCAGTTCTGGCACATCCGGATTCTTTTTCTGGGGCATGATGGACGAGCCGGTGCAGAACCGGTCCGGCAGATCAATGAAGTCGAACTGGGCGGAGGTCCAGAGCACAAGCTCCTCGCTGAACCTGGAAAGATGCGTCATCAGCAGTGCCGCAAAGCTGCAGAACTCGATGGCAAAGTCCCGGTCGCTGACAGAGTCCAGGCTGTTCTCGGTGGGCCGGTCGAAGCCCAGCAGTCGGGCGGTCATTGCCCGATCAATGGGATAGGTAGTGCCGGCCAGCGCAGCCGCGCCCAGGGGCATCACGTTCACCCGCTTGCGGCAATCCTGCAGACGTTCAGCGTCGCGGACCAGCATTTCGTACCAGGCCAGCAAGTGGTGCCCGAAGGTGACCGGCTGGGCAGTCTGCAGATGGGTAAAACCGGGCATGATGGTATCCGCCTCACGCTCGGCCAGGTCCAGCAGACCCGTTTGCAGGCGTTTCAGTTCTTCGGCAATCACGTCGATTTCGTCCCGCAGGTACAGACGGATATCCGTTGCCACCTGATCGTTGCGGCTTCGGCCGGTGTGCAGCTTCTTGCCCGTAATACCGATACGGTCGGTGAGGCGTGCTTCAATGTTCATGTGAACGTCTTCAAGGCTGACCGACCACTGGAAGTTGCCGGCCTCGATGTCTGCCTTGACGCCTTTCAGGCCCTCAATGATCTGGTCCCGCTCGTCGGTGGTAAGCACGCCAACCTCGGCCAGCATGGTGGCATGGGCAATGGAACCGGTGATGTCGTGATGGTACAGGCGCTGGTCAAATCCCACAGATGCAGTAAATTTTTCAACAAAGGCATCGGTGGGTTCACTGAAGCGCCCGCCCCAGGGTTTTTCAGAGCTTGTGGTCTGGTCAGACTTTTTCTGATCCGTCATGGTCTATCTTTCCTGCTGACAGCCCGGCATCATCTGGCGGGAGCTGGGTACATTGAACGTGGCGGGAGTATACCATTCTGACCCGGGTAAAGGAGACACCCCGTAACGGGGACAAAGGTGTGACAGAGAGCGAGTTCTTCGTTCCGGACCTGTGCCGGGTACGGGCCGTGTTCCTGTTGCTGGTCACCAGTGAACTGCTGGTTCTGGTGCTCGCCATCGTGCAGGCGGAGCGGGGCTGGATCGACTGGAATTACTTCGGGCTGTTGTCGCTGTTCGTGCAGTGGACCACCCTCACCAGTGCCGCCCTGATCTGCCTTTTGCGCTCCCGGCTTGCACGGATGTCCGTCTCCGGTGCGACAACCACCATCGTCGCCATTGTGCTGCTGGATGTGCTCGCCTTCAGCCTGTTTGCAGACAGCGTCCTCCACCCCCAGGACGGCGTGGCTGTCTGGCAGGGCGTGGCCAAGAAAATGTTGCTGGCACTGCTGATCGTCCTCATGGTGCTGCGTTATTTTTACCTGCAGCACCAGTGGCAACAGCAGCGGGAAGCGGAGATGCAGGCGCATCTGGCATCACTCCAGGCCCGCATTCAGCCGCACTTCCTGTTCAACAGCATGAACACCATTGCCAGCCTGATTGCCATCAATCCGGAGCGGGCCGAAGAAGCCGTTCTGGATCTTTCGGAACTGTTTCGCGCCAGCCTTCGCACCGGCGACCAGCTGATCCCGCTATCCAGGGAACTGGCGTTGTGCCAGCGTTACCTGGCCATCGAAGCACTGCGCCTGGGCGACCGCCTGAAACTGGAATGGCAGATTGAAGAAGGCCTGGAGCACCAGGCCATTCCCCCGCTCACACTGCAGCCCCTGGTGGAAAACGCCATCTACCATGGTATCCAGCCGCGCCCGGACGGTGGCACCGTCAGGATTGAAGCCCAGGCCAAAGGCGAATTTGTCTACCTGCTGGTACAGAATCCAAAGCCGGACCAGAATAACCAGCAACATGACGGCAACCGAATGGCGCTGGCCAACATTCAGTCACGGCTACGGGCGCTTTTCGGTGAGCCGGCGGTGCTCAAACACAGCCACCAGCACGATGTGTACACGGTTACCCTGCGACTGCCGCGACGGAAGGCCGGCGAGCAGAGCGCCCGAAAACAATAAACCCCTGACCAACGGAACCGAGACAAGACATGACTGATACCCGCAGCGTCCTGATCGCCGATGACGAACCCCTGGCACGGGAACGCATCCGCCGGTTGGTGGAGGCGGTTCCGGGGTATCGGGTCTGTGGCGAAGCTGCAGACGGCGACAGTTGCTTGAAACAGGTGGCGGAACTGGAGCCAGACATACTGTTGCTGGATATCCGGATGCCGGGCATGGACGGCATGGAGGCCGCCAGCAGACTTAGCCAGCTGGCCAATCCACCGGCGCTGATCTTCTGCACGGCCTACGACCACTACGCTATCCAGGCATTCGACGTGCAGGCCATCGCCTACCTGCTCAAACCGGTTCGCAAAGAGGCCTTGGCGGAGGCCCTGGCCCGGGCCGGCAGGGTCAACCGGGTACAGTTGCAGGCACTCAACGGCCAGGCTGCCCACAGCCAGGAACAGTTGGCGGTGCGCACTCACCGCGGCACCGAGCTGATCGATCTGTCGGAAATCCTCTACTGCGAGGCAGATCAAAAATACGTCACCATCCATCACGCCCGGGGCGAAACCGTGTGTGACTACACGCTGAAGGAACTGGAAAACAGCTACCCGAGCACCCTGCTCAGGATCCACCGGAACACCCTGGTGGGGGTTCGCTTTATCCAGGCACTGAGACGGACGCCGGATGGCCACAACCTGGTCGCCCTGAGGGAAGGCCGGGGCGAACTGCCGGTCAGTCGCCGCCATGCCAGCAATGTCCGCCAGTGGCTTCAGGAACATCAGCCGGGCTGAATCAGCAGCGCGCCTGAGGCGGGAGCTGCGGGACTTTTCTGCCGCTACAAGGTAACCTTGGCGGACATTTTTCCGAACCGACAGTGAGTGTCATGTCCAAACGTACCCTTCGCATTGCAACCCGCAGCAGCGCCCTTGCGCTGTGGCAGGCGGAATTCATTAAGGCCGAGCTGGAAAGGCTGCACGACAACATCACCGTGGAACTGGTCAAGATAAAGACCCAGGGCGACAAGATCCTGGACGTGCCTCTGGCCAAAATCGGCGGCAAGGGCCTGTTCGTCAAGGAACTGGAAGAAGCCATGCTGGACGGCCGCGCAGACCTGGCCGTCCACTCCATGAAAGACGTGCCCATGGAATTCCCGGAAGGACTGGGGCTGGTGGCGATCTGCGAACGGGAAGACCCGACCGATGCCTTCGTCAGCAACCACTATGACAACGTTGACGCCCTGCCCCACGGCGCCGTGGTTGGCACTGCGAGCCTGCGCCGGGAGGCCCAGCTGCGGGCCTACCGCCCGGACCTGGAGATTCGCGTACTGCGGGGCAACGTCAACACCCGGCTGGCCAAGCTTGATGCCGGCGAATACGAAGCGATTGTACTGGCCAGCTCCGGGCTTAAGCGTCTGGGCTTTCACGAGCGCATCCGCTACTGCCTGCCCGACACGTTGTCGCTGCCGGCGGTCGGCCAAGGCGCCCTGGGCATTGAATGCCGGGTCGATGACCAGGATCTGCTGGCCATGCTCGAACCCCTGAAGCACAAAGACACCTGGGATCGCGTCACCGCCGAACGGGCTCTGAACCGTCGGCTGGAAGGTGGTTGTCAGGTGCCAATCGCGGCGTACGCGCTTCTTGAAGACGACGATACAATCTGGCTGCGGGGCCTGGTGGGCGCTGTTGATGGCACCCAGATTTTCCGGGTCGAAGGCCGCGCGCCACGGGCCGAAGGCGAACGTCTGGGCCGGGAACTGGCCGAGGATCTGCTGGCTCTCGGAGCCGACAAGGTGCTGGCTGAAATCTATGGCCACACACCAACCTGAGCCCGACCTGAACGGCCGGCGGATTCTGATCTGCCGGCCCGAGCCCGAGGCTTCGCGCCTGGCCAGCCGGTTTCGTGCAGCCGGTGCCGATGTACATATCCTGCCACTGATTGACCGGGAACCTCTGCCGGAAACGCCCGAGCGCCGCACACTCATTCTGAGCCTGGATGAATTTTCCCATGTGATCGCAGTCAGCCCGTTTGCCGCCCGGCTGCTGCTGGAAGAGGTGGACACCTGGTGGCCCCAGGTGCCCATGGGCATCCGCTGGTATGGCGTTGGTGCCGGCACCGCAGCCGTGCTTGCGGAACACGGTCTCAGCCCGCGGCGGCCGCCCGAGGGCTGGACCAGCGAGGCACTACTGGCATTGCCGTCACTGCAAAACCTCCAGCATGAGCGGGTTCTGCTCGCTCGCGGGGAAACCGGACGCGAACTGATCCGCGAAACCCTTGAAGCCAGGGGCGCCCGCGTGACCCTGCTGCCCCTGTACCGCCGCTTTCGCCCTGACCACGCGCCGGAGCGGATCCGGGCCACCCTCGATACCTTTGCTCCGGAGGCCATCGTCGCCCTGTCGGGCGAAACCTTGAACAATCTCATCGCACTATGTGCGAATAGCGGCCATAATCTATACGATAGGTTATTGATTGTTCCCGCAGATCGGGTTGCCGAACAGGCCCGGGCAGCGGGATTCCTAAATCCGTGTATACCAGGAAGCCTTGCCGATAACGACATCGTGGCCACGGTTGCAGCGCAACTTGCCGGCCGGGACGGTGGCTCCGGAAAAGCCAAGTAAGGACGCCCGTGACAGAGACAACGAATCAACTGCCCGCAACCGTTTCCAAGGAACCGCCTGCTCGCCAGAAACTCTGGCCGGTATGGCTGATTGCCATTCTCGCCCTGATCATCGCAATCGCCCTGGCGCTCTGGAGCTGGCAACAGTGGAACAACCACCAGGCTGTCATGCAGACAATCGAGAGCCTGAAGCAGGACACCGCCCAGCTTGAAGATCTCTATGGCGACCGCGGCAGCCAGCAAAGCCAGCGCCTGCAGTCCCTCGAAGAGAAACTGGCAAGCCAGCGAGACCTGATTGCCACCCAGCAGCGCCAGATCGACCACAATGCCCGTGAACTGTTGGAAGCCGGAAACCGCACACGCACGGACTGGCTGCTGGCCGAGGCGGAATACCTTCTGCGCATTGCCAATCAGCGGTTGATGATCGAAAAAGACATCCGCGGAGCCATGTCGGCCCTGGAAGCGGCCGACGAAGTGCTGACTGAATCCGACGACATCGGTGTCTACCCGGTTCGCCAGCAACTGGCTCGCGAAATCCTCGCACTCAAGGGCCTGACCGGCGTTGATCGCACCGGACTCTACCTGACACTGGAAGCGGCCATCGACAGCATTCACCAGCTTACCGACCAGGCCCTGATCAGTGAGAACGCGCCCGGCTTTGTCGTCAGCGCTGCAGAAGGGGAAAGCGCTGGAACCGGCGAAGAACCCGGCGCCGTGGTACAAGCCTGGAACAAGGTGAAAGCAACACTGATGCAGGTGGTGGTTGTGCGCCGCATGGACGAGCCGGTCAAGCCACTGCTCTCTCCCGACCAGAGCGCCTATGCCCGACTGAACCTACAGCTGATGCTGGAAGAGGCAGAGATGGCGGTATTGCGGGGCAACCAGCCGCTGTATGAGCGCGCCCTTACCAAGGCCCGAACCACCATTGACGACTGGTACAACGCAAGCAATCCCCGGGTCACCGCCCTGAGTGAAACCCTGGCTGAGCTGGCCGGCAAGAACGTGGACCCGGAGCTGCCGGATATCAGTCAGTCCCTGGACCTGCTCAAGGAGCGGCTGGCCGGACGCCTCAATGCCAACAACGGTAATGGCGAGGACAACGCCGACGATGGTAATGGAGGCGGTGATTCATGATTCGCCTGTTACTGATCGTTCTGCTGGCGCTGCTGATTGGCACCGGCCTGTCCCTCGGATTGCAATATGATCTGGGCTACATCCGGATCAGCCTTGGCCATTACCTGATCGAAACCAACTTCTGGGTGGGGCTGGGCCTGATCGTGGCCCTGATCGTGCTGACCGTCCTGACCATCAACCTTATCCGCCGACTCAGAACCAGCACCGGCCTGGTGGCGGGCTGGATTGCCCGCGGAAATGAACGCCGGGCCCGACGCCGGACCACCCAGGGTTTGCTGGCGCTGGCCGAAGGCAACTGGCCCAGGGCCCGCAAACTGCTGACATCCTCCGCAAGCCATGCCGACACGCCCCTGATCAATTATCTTGCCGCCGCCCAGGCATCGTTCGAGACCGGTGATCACGAGGCCGTGGATGATCTGCTTCGCAAGGCCTTCGACAGCACCCCCGGCTCTGACATGGCCGTCGGTATTACCCAGGCCCAGCTGCAACTGGCAGGCAACCGCCTTGAACAGGCCCTGGCCACGCTGGTTCGCCTTCGCAAACAGTCGCCCCATCACCCCTTTGTGCTGAAATTGCTCAAAAACACCTATCTGCGCCTGGAAGACTGGCGCGAACTGTCCAGGTTATTGCCTGAACTTCGCAAACGCAGCGTGCTCTCGGAAGCGGAACTCAATGATCTGGAACGCCAGGTCTGGCATAACCTGCTGGAGCGTGCCGCGGAAGATTGCCGGCGCCAGCAGAAACAGGATCCCGAGGCATCCCTGGAACCGCTGACCAGGCTCTGGGACGAATTGCCGGGCTTCCTGCGTCGCGACGAATACACCATAAGGGACTACGCCCGCCTGCTTGCCAGCCTTGGCGACGAGGTACAGACCGAAACCCTGTTGCGCAAGGTGCTGCGCAACCACTGGAGCGATGAGCTGATCAATCTGTACGGGCGGGTGAAGGGCCAGAAACCGGATGAACAGTTGTTGCTGGCCGAACAATGGCTGAAAGACCGGCCCAACAACCCCGAGCTTCTGCTGGCCCTGGGACGGCTGAGCCTTCGCAACGAACTCTGGGGCAAGGCACGTGAATATTTCGAGACCAGCCTGCGGCTGAAGCGGAGCCGGGAGGCACTGGCGGAGCTAAGCCGCCTGAATGCCCACATGGGCGAGGAAGAAGCCAGCGTCAAATTGCTGATGCAGGGGCTGGCCAAGGATAACGGGCTGCCGGAACTGCCAATGCCGAGGGCTTAGCGCCAGGGTGTAATGAAAAAGGGCCAGATGAACGTCTCATCTGGCCCTTTTTTTATTCGACTACACAGGCTGCTTCACGAACGGGGGGCGTACTCCAGCACGTCAGAAAAGAACGCCTCTTCGGGCAGGCCCGCATCTACCAGAGCATCCATTAGTGTGTACACCATGGTGGGCGAACCGCTGGCATGGACCTCCACATTCTTCCAGTCCATACCGGATGCCAGAACCGCGCGAACTAGCTGGTCGTGATGGCCAGCCCAGTCATTATCCTCGTCATCTCCCACCACCGACAGGAACGTGAAGCGGGGCCACTCGTCCTGCCATTGCTGTGCCAGGGCGCGAAGATACATGTCCTCGTGCCGACGAACTCCCCAGTACAGCTTGACCGGTTGGTCGTAGGACGTTTCCCGGAGGTAATCCACCAGGCTCTTCATCTGGGCAAAGCCGGTACCGGCAGCCACCAGCAACAGCGGCCTGGTCGGCACTGACGCCAGGCAGGCCTTGCCATGGGGCAGCTCCACGGTTACGTCGCCACCGGACGTCAGGGCATCAATCACCTTCTGCGCTGACACCCACTCGGGGGTCGCCTGGATATGCAGCTCGATATTCTGGTCCGATGGACTGCTGGCGATGGAAAAGTAACAGGGGTCAGCATCAGGCAGATTGACCGACAGATATTGCCCGGCATGAAACGACAGCTCCCGACGCCGCGGAAGCTGCAGCTCAACGCGATAGACATCGTGACTGATCGACCTTACGTCCACGACCTTTGCCTGAAACTTGCCAGGCTGATTGTTTCCAGCTGCCATAACGGCGGATATCTCCAGTTCCAGATCCGTGAGCGCGATGCTTCGGCACATCATCAAGCGCTCACCGATCTTTATAGTCTGTTGGTTTCGGGTATTAAGCGCGGCGCCCTTCAGTAACCGGGCCTCGCAGATTTCACATACCCCGTTGCGGCAGGCTGCCGGTACCGCTACGCCAGCCCGCGCAGCAGCGCCTAGCAAGTCTGCCTGCGACGCCGCATTGAAGGCGATACCAGAGGGCCAAAGCCGCACCGCCCGATGTTCACTGCCCATATCAGTCGGGGCGCGATGCCGGACTTTCAATGCCCAGGGCATCCCACAGCTCGTCGACGCGTTTTTTCACCTCTTCGGTCATGGCGATCGGCTCACCCCACTCCCGGGTAGTCTCGCCCGGCCACTTGTTGGTGGCATCCATCCCCATTTTGGAACCCAGGCCGGATACCGGCGAGGCGAAGTCCAGGTAATCGATGGGCGTATTCTCCACCAGCGTGGTATCCCGGGTTGGATCCATCCGGGTAGTGATCGCCCAGATCACGTCTTCCCAGTTACGGGCATTCACGTCGTCATCCGTGACAATCACAAACTTGGTGTACATGAACTGCCGAAGAAACGACCATACCCCCATCATCACCCGTTTGGCATGGCCGGGGTACTGTTTCTTCATGGTCACCACTGCAAGGCGATAGGAACAGCCTTCCGGTGGCAGGTAAAAATCCACGATCTCCGGGAACTGCTTCTGCAGAATCGGAATAAAGACCTCGTTCAGGGCCACCCCGAGAATCGCCGGCTCATCAGGCGGGCGACCGGTATAGGTACTGTGATAGATCGGATCCCGGCGATGAGTGACCCGTTCTACGGTGAATACCGGGAAGTGGTCCACTTCGTTGTAGTAACCGGTGTGATCACCGAACGGTCCTTCCGGCGCCATGTCATCCGGGTAGATGAAACCTTCCAGCACGATTTCGGCGCTTGCCGGCACCTGCAGATCGCTCAGCCCCGCCTTGACCAGCTCGGTCCGGCTGCCGCGAAGCAGCCCGGCAAAGGCGTATTCCGACAGCGTATCCGGCACCGGCGTCACCGCCCCCAGAATGGTCGCCGGATCGGCACCGAGGGCCACAGCCACCGGATAGGGTTGGCCGGGATTGCTCTTCTGGAACTCCTGGAAATCCAGGGCACCACCGCGATGACTCAGCCAGCGCATGATCAGACGGTTGCGACCGATGACCTGCTGCCGGTAGATGCCCAGGTTCTGGCGTTCTTTATGGGGCCCACGGGTAATCACCAGTGGCCAGGTCACCAGCGGCCCGGCATCGCCAGGCCAGCAATGCTGCACCGGAATCTGATACAGGTCCACCTGATCCTTTTCGATCACGACATCCTGGCAGGGCGCGGAACGCAGTACCTTGGGGCTCATGCGCATCACCTGCCGGAACAGCGGCAGTTTTTCGATGGCATCGCGGAAACCCTTGGGGGGATCCGGTTCCTTGAGAAACGCGAGAAGCTTACCGATGTCCCGAAGCGCCGTGACGTTATCCTGCCCCATGCCCAACGCTACCCGCTTCGGTGTCCCGAACAGGTTGGCCAGCACTGGCATGTCATAGCCCTTGGGGTTTTCAAACAACAACGCAGGACCACCTGCCCGCAATGTACGGTCGCAGATTTCGGTCATTTCCAGATGAGGGTCGACTTCAACGCTGATGCGTTTCAGCTCACCCAGCTTCTCCAGCTGGTCAATGAAGTCTCGCAGGTCGTTGTATTTCATCGGTTACTCCGTTCAGATATGCCAGTACTACGGAGATCGGTGGTCGCTGGACTGCTTTAAAGCAGTTGGAACAAGCTGCGCGCACGTGGCATGAACGGCGGATCCCGGGAGAACCTCCCCGGACCGTGCATTGCCAGGGATGGCAATGCCGAGCCCCCAGGGATGGGTTCACGGCGTGTCCGGGGAGGTTCTCCCCGGCTCTGCCCGCCCCAAAACCAGAGGCGCTAGTCCTAGCTAGGAAGAGATCAACGACGCTTCATGGACTGGAAGAACTCGTCGTTGGTCTTGGTGTCCTTGAGCTTGTCCAGCAGGAACTCGATGGCGGCGGTATCGTCGTCCATGGAGTGCAGGAGCTTGCGCAGGATCCAGACCCGCTGGATATCCGCCTCGCTCATCAGCAGATCTTCGCGGCGCGTACCGGAGCTGCGGATGTTGATGGCCGGGTATGTACGCTTCTCGGCAATCTTGCGATCCAGGTGGATTTCCATGTTGCCGGTGCCCTTGAACTCCTCGTAGATAACCTCGTCCATCTTGGAACCGGTGTTGACCAGCGCCGTGGCAAGGATGGTCAGGCTTCCACCTTCTTCCACGTTACGGGCTGCGCCGAAGAAGCGCTTGGGTTTTTCCAGGGCATGGGCATCAACACCACCGGTCAGGACCTTGCCGGAGGACGGAATCACCGTGTTGTAGGCGCGAGCCAGACGGGTGATGGAATCCAGCAGGATAACCACGTCCTTCTTGTGCTCGACCAGACGCTTGGCCTTTTCGATCACCATTTCAGCAACCTGCACGTGGCGGGCCGGCGGCTCGTCAAACGTGGAGGCGATGACCTCGCCGCGCACGGTGCGCTGCATCTCGGTCACTTCCTCTGGCCGCTCGTCAATCAGCAGTACCATGACATGGCACTCTGGATTGTTGCGGGTGATGGACTGGGCGATGCTCTGCATCAGCAGTGTCTTACCGGCCTTGGGCGGGGAAACGATAAGCCCGCGCTGGCCTTTACCGATGGGCGCAACCAAGTCCAGGACCCGGGAGGAGAGATCCTCGGTACTGCCGTTACCGGCCTCGAGCATCAGGCGCTCGTCCGGGAACAGCGGCGTGAGGTTCTCGAAGAGAATCTTGTTTCGGGCGTTATCCGGCTTGTCGAAATTGATCTCGCTGACCTTCAACAAGGCAAAGTAGCGCTCACCATCTTTGGGCGGGCGAATCTTGCCTGCGACCGTGTCGCCCGTGCGCAGGTTAAACCGGCGGATCTGACTCGGAGAGACATAGATGTCGTCAGGCCCTGCCAGGTAGGAGGCGTCAGCGGAACGGAGGAAGCCGAAGCCGTCCTGCAGAATTTCCAGTACGCCGTCGCCGTAGATGTCTTCGCCGCTTTTTGCGTGCTTCTTCAGGATTGTGAAGATCACATCCTGTTTGCGCGAACGAGCCAGGTTATCGAGGCCCATCTCTTGCGCAATATCGAGCAATTCGGGCACGGATTTCTGCTTGAGTTCAGTAAGATTCATAGTTTGTTGGATTTTCAGGAATGGAAGTAAACGAGTATTGGAATGACAGGGGTGCCCCTGAACGTATTGATCGTAAAAAAACGCTGAACTTGGTGCTGGCCAGTTGGAGCAACCGGTGTAGATGGAGTCCGGATTTAAGGTACTGAAGCCAGAGAGTGGGAACAACCGTTCGCCGGGCAAGAGCGATCATCGGCCACCTGACTGGCGAATGTCAAGTGCACTGCACAAATTAACAGCAATTTCACGCCAAACCGGCCACAACCGGCCGCTGGCGCCTCCCCCTGATGGGTTACTCCCTTCCATTAAAAGCCCGTGATGGCGATACTGGCGTATAACAACTTTTCAACGATTATGGAGCCCATCCATGAGCAGTGTACCCAGTACCGAAATGAAACCCCTGAACGTTGCCCTGCTGACCGTCTCCGATACCCGTGGGCCTGAACAGGACACGTCCGGGCAATTTCTGGAGGACAGCGTGGTCGAAGCCGGCCACAACCTGGTCGCCCGCCGGATCCTGCCGGACGACGTCTATCTGGTGCGGGCCTTGTTGTCCGGCTGGATTGCCGATTCACAGGTGCACGCAGTGATCATTACCGGTGGCACCGGCCTGCTTGAACGAGATAGCACACCGGAGGCGGTAAGGCCTTTGCTCGACAAAACCATCGAAGGCTTTGGTGAGGAATTCCGCCGCCTGTCAGCCGCCGAAATCGGATCATCAACCGTGCAGTCACGGGCGATGGCGGGAATGGCAAACCACACGGTGATCTTCTGCCTGCCCGGCTCGACCGGCGCCTGCCGCACCGGCTGGGAAGGCATTCTCCTCAGTCAGCTGGACAGCCGTCACACACCATGCAATTTCGCGGGGCTGGTCTTGCGCAAACCCGAGAAGCCAATGTCGCGGCTCAACGAAGTCATTGGACAGCGCGCCAAGCGCTGAGGCAGAAGACATCCCGATCGGAGTTAAGACTTGATGGCCAAGCCAAACCTCACGCCCCTGGAAGATGCCCTGGACCACTTGTTGTCGGAAGCACCGGTGGTTGCGCAGATTGAAACCGTCGCACTGGCCGACTCCCTGGGCCGGGTACTTGCCGAAAACCACTATGTGCCGGCCGACGTGCCGCCGGCTGACAACAGTGCGGTGGACGGATACGCCCTGCGCAAACAGGATCTGCATGGAGACCGGCCAATACCGGTCTCGGCCCGGATTCCGGCCGGTGAAGCGCCGAAGCCCCTGGAACCCGGCACCGCTGCGCGCATCTTTACCGGCTCAGAGATTCCCGAGGGCGCCGACTCGGTGGTCATGCAGGAGCGGATTGAGGTGACGGAATCCGGCATTCTTGTACAGGCTGAAGTAGACGAAGGGCAGAACATTCGCCGCCGGGGGCAGGATCTCACCCGGGGCGATCTTGCTCTGGCAAAAGGTACACAGGTACGTCCTAATGAAATGGGACTGCTGGCCTCCATGGGCGTTGCCAGGGTCGCCGTCCTGGCGCGGTTGAAAGTCGCGATCCTGTCAACGGGAGATGAGCTGGTGGACCCTGGCTTGCCGCTCGGCCCGGGCCAGATCTACAACAGCAACCGCTTCACCCTGATGGGGTTGCTCACCGAAGCCGGTTGCGAGGTCGTTCTGTGCGAAACACTCAGGGACAAGCGCGAGGCGACCCGCGAAACACTGCGGCGTGCGGCCGAGGCCGCTGACCTGGTTATCACCAGCGGTGGCGTATCCGTGGGCGAAGAGGACCACGTGCGTGCAGTGCTGGAGGAGTCAGGCAGTCTGTCGCTCTGGAAGATGGCCATCAAGCCCGGGAAACCGGTGGCTTTTGGTGCCATCGGGGGGACCCCGGTGCTGGGACTGCCCGGCAACCCGGGGTCTGTGCTGGTCACTTTCCTGATGGTGGGCGTGCCCTATATCCGGAAACGCCAGGGGCGCAACCCGAAACCTCTCTCGGGCGAGCGGATACCGGCAGACTTTACCATTGACTCGCCGTCGATACGCCGGGAGTTCGTCCGGGCCCGCAAGGAATCCCGGGGATCCGGGCCGGTGGTGGCCGCATATCCCAACCAGAGCTCCGGCATCCTGAGCTCTACCTGTTGGGCCGAAGGCCTGGCCGTGGTGCCTGAAAACAGCACCGTCAGCCCCGGCGACCTGCTAACCTACTACTCGTTTGCGGAACTGTTGAGCTGACCATGAGTGATAACACGATTACAGTGCGCTTCTTCGCCCGTCTGCGCGAAGACCTGAAAACCGATCAGCTGGCTATCGACGCCAGGCCTGGCCTCACAGCGGGCGATGTACTTGCGGAGCTAGCCAGCCAGGGCGGCCCCTGGGATCAGTTGCAGGGCGACCAGCCGGTTATGATTGCGATCAACCAGGCCATGGCGAAACCGGGCTCTGAGGTGAAAGCCGGCGACGAGCTTGCCTTTTTCCCGCCGGTCACCGGAGGTTGAGATGATTTCGGTCCAGTCTGACGATTTTGATGTGGCCGCTGAGTACGCGGCGCTGCGTGACAGTGGCGCCGGCACCGGCGCCATTGCAACGTTTACCGGCCTGGTGCGGGACAGCGGTGACTTGCAGGGCGTTACCGGGCTTTACCTGGAACACTACCCCGGAATGACCGAACAGGTGATCCAGGGGCTCATTGATGACGCCTCGAAGCGCTGGGATGTGCGCAAGGCCCGGGTGATTCACCGGGTGGGCAGGCTGGCGCTGTGCGACCAGATTGTCTTCGTCGGGGTGTGCAGCGCCCACCGTGGGGACGCGTTCGCGGCCTGCGAGTTCATCATGGACGCCTTGAAGACATCCGCTCCGTTCTGGAAAAAGGAAATCACCTCAGACGGGGAGCACTGGGTGGAACAGAAAGAATCCGATCGGGCGCGCTCCGAGGACTGGAAGTAACTGGCCATAAAAAAACCGCCCGTGAGCCTGGGCTCAGGGGCGGTTTCTGGTGACCTGCCTGCAATCAGAGATTGCTGTCCAGGAAGGCTGCCAGCTGGGATTTGGAGAGTGCGCCGACTTTCGTGGCGTCCACGTTGCCGTTCTTGAACAGCATCAGGGTGGGGATACCGCGGATGTTGAACTTCGGCGGGGTCTGCTCGTTCTCGTCAATGTTGAGCTTGCAGACTTTCAGTTTGCCGTCGTATTCGTCGGCAATCTCTTCAAGCACCGGGGCAATCATCTTGCAGGGGCCGCACCACTCTGCCCAGTAGTCCACCAGAACGGGGACGTCGGACTGCAGTACATCCTGCTCAAAAGAAGCGTCGGTTACATTTACGATATTTCCGCTCATTACCTTTTCCTGATTCATGCACTACTGCTGCACATCGGCATGTCCCTTTAAGGGAATAACCTGCCGGGCACAGGTGCGGTTGACTGTCGCTGAAGGCTGTCCGGGTTATACGGACAACCTTTCACCCAAATCACGGTAAGACATACTTTACGCGATTGATCAGCCGGATGTGAAGCGGTAAGAACCGATCCAGGCCTGACCCTCGTCAAATGCGCGATTTTCCGGTTACTGACAGGCCTGAGGGATTTCGCTTATAGTACCCCGCACGTTCATCTCAAAAGGATTCCGACCACGTGACGGCCGCATCCACCGCCGAAAACGCTGCCGCCTCATCCGAGGTACTCGCAGCCATCGACATGGGCTCGAACAGCTTCCACATGGTGGTTGCCCGACTAGTGCATGGGGAAATCCGGACCCTCGAGAAGATGGGAGAAAAGGTTCAGCTCGGCGCCGGGCTGGACCAATACAACCGGCTCACTGAAGACGCCCAGGAGCGGGCCCTCGCCTGCCTGGGACGCTTCGCTCAACGGCTCAAGGGCATGCCGCCAGAGGCGGTGCAGATTGTCGGCACCAACGCGCTTCGCGTGGCCCGCAATGCCCATCAGTTCATGGCCCGGGCCGAAGAAGCGCTGGGCTATCCGGTAGAGATTATTGCCGGCCGCGAGGAAGCACGCCTGATCTATCTGGGGGTTTCCCATACCCTCTCCGACGATATCGGGCGTCGACTGGTTATTGATATTGGCGGTGGCAGCACCGAATTCATCATCGGCCAGCGGTTTGAACCCCAGGAGCTTGAAAGCCTCCACATGGGCTGCGTGTCGTTCCGCAACCGGTATTTCCCGGACGGCAAGATAACCAGGCGGCAGATGGACAAGGCAGTGACCCACGCAGAACAGGAACTGCTCAACATCCGCCAGCATTACCGCTCCGTGGGATGGCAAAGTGCGGTGGGCTCATCCGGCTCGATCAAAGCCATCGCCAGCGTATTGGCAACCCTGAAGATCACCGACGGCACCATTACCCTCGCCGCCATGCAGGAGCTTCGCAAGCGGCTGGTGGACATGGGTAAAACAGAAAAACTGGGAGATCTGGGCGTACGTTCGGACCGCCAGAGCATCTTCCCGGCCGGATTTGCCATCCTGATGGGGGCATTCCAGTCCCTTGGTATCAAGGACATGGCGTTCGCCGATGGTGCTCTGCGGGAAGGTCTGCTTTACGACATCGTCGGACGAATCCAGCACGAGGATGTCCGCGAGCGAACCATTTCTGCACTTCAGGAACGTTACCACGTTGACCAGGAACATGGCGCTGCCGTTGAGGAGACTGCCGTGGCAGCATGGCGTCAGGTTGCCGACGCCTGGGCCCTGAACACCCCGGCAGATGAAGAAGTACTGCGCTGGGCCTGCCGACTGCATGAGATCGGCCTGACCATTTCCCATAGCCAGTACCATAAACACGGCGCCTACCTGTTGCGCTACTCGGATCTGCCCGGCTTCACCCAGCAGTTCCAGCGCGACCTGGCCACCCTGGTGCGCGGCCACCGGAGAAAATTCGCCTCGGCAATCTTCGAGGGCCTGGACCCGGAAGACATTGCCAGGCTGCGTTACCTCTGCGTGCTGGTGCGCCTGGCGGTTCTGATTCAACACCCACGCAACATGGAGCCGCCTCCGGCCTTCACCCTGACGGCACACAAGGACAAGCTGGTGCTGGAGTTTCCGTCAGGTTGGCTGGATGACAGGCCACTGACCCTGGCTGACCTGGAAAACGAACGGGACTATCTCGCCAAACAGGACTTTGTTCTGGAACTGAACGGCGGCTGAGAGCACTCAGCCAGCCAACTCGGCCTCCAGGGACTCCACCTCTTCGCTAACTTCAAGCCACTGCGCCTCCACCTCTTCCAGGCGGGCGGTTGCGGTGGCCTGCTCCGCCAACAACTCTTTCAGACGGGTCTTGCCGCTGTCGTCGTAGAGGTCAGGGTCGGATAGCTGCTCTTCCAGAGCTGACAGCTTCTGCTGAAGCTGGTCCATTTCCTTTTCCAGCGCACTCTGTTTTTTACGGTAGGGGCTGAGTTTCTGGCGAAGAGCCGCCTCTGCCCGCTTGCGCGCCTTCCGATCTTCGGCACTCTCGCCCACCGCCTCAGCGGCCTCGGGCGCCCCCTCCTGGCCGACCGGCACTCTTCTAGGTGCCTCGGTTTCGTCTTTCCGGCGGTCCGCCAGCCAACGCTCGTAGTCTTCCAGATCGCCCTGGTACTCCGTTACCCGACCATCATTGACCAGCCAGAACTCGTCCACGGTGTTCCTGAGCAAGTGCCGGTCGTGAGAAACCACCACGATAGCGCCGTCAAAGTTCTGCAGCGCCATGGTCAGAGCCTGGCGCATTTCCAGATCCAGGTGGTTCGTGGGCTCGTCCAGCAGGAGCAGATTAGGTCTCTGCCATGCGATCACGGCCAGCGCCACGCGGGCCTTTTCGCCACCGGAAAACGACCGGATGGCACTCAGGGCTTCATCGCCATGAAAATCAAAGCCACCAAGGAAATTCCGTATACTCTGCTCTGACGCCTTCGGGGAAAGCCGCTGAAGATGCAGGAAAGGGCTGGCATCCAGATCCAGGGATTCCAGCTGATGCTGGGCAAAGTAGCCGATGGCCAGATGCTCGCCACAGGTACGATCACCAGACATCAACGTGCCCTCACCCCGGAGTGCATCCATCAGGGTGGACTTGCCCGCACCATTGGGACCCAGCAGCCCGACCCTGCTGCCCGGCAACAGGGTCAGGTTAATGCCGTTCAGGATTGCAGTACTGCCGTGCCCGGCCTTGCCATTGCGTATCGACAACAGCGGATTGGAAACCTTCTCGGCCACCGGAAACTCGAAGCTGAACGGCGAATCAATATGGGCCGGGGCAATGCGCTCCATCCGCTCCAGAGCCTTGACGCGGCTCTGGGCCTGACGGGCCTTCGTGGCCTTGGCCTTGAACCGATCGATGAACCGCTGGATTTCGGCGATCCTGGCCTGCTGGCGTTCAAAACCGGCCTGCTGCTGGGCCAGACGCTCACTGCGCTGGCCCTCAAAGGCTGAGTAATTACCCGTATACAGTTCCAGGTTACGGCGATCGAAATGCACGACATGGGTAGCGACCCGATCCATGAAATCGCGGTCGTGGGAGATAAACAGCAGGGTCCCGGGATAGCGCCGCAGCCAATTCTCAAGCCACAGACAGGCATCCAGATCCAGGTGGTTGGTGGGCTCGTCCAGAAGCAGCAGATCGGACGGTCGCATCAGGGCCTGGGCCAGGTTCAGGCGGATTCGCCAACCACCGGAAAACGCCGATACCGGCCGGTTCGCGTCCTCGTCCGAGAATCCCAGCCCGCGCAGCAAGGCCTCGGCCCTGCGGCCGGCAGACCACGCCTCGTGCACATCCAGCTCGCCGTGTATGCGGGCAATGGCATGATCGTCACCTGCGGCCTCGGCCCTGGCAAGCTCACCTTCCAGGCGGCGCAAATCCAGGTCGCCATCAAGAACAAAATCCCTCGCGCTGCGCTCGGTGGCTTCGACCTCCTGCGCCATGTGGGCAATTCGGCAACCACCCGGCAGAGAGACCGCGCCCTGCTCTGGTGCCAACTGGCCCAGCAAGAGCTGGAAAAGACTGGATTTGCCGGCACCATTGGCACCGACGATCGCGACACGCTGGCCGGGTTGCACCGTCAGGCTGACGGATTCTAGCAACCAGACGCCGCCCCGTTGTAAACTGAGATCGGTTATCGTTAACATGCTTTCATTTTATCAACGTAAAGTGTTCAGGGAAGGCACAGCGCCTATGTCGGTCCGCTCGGCGACCACCCCGGATTTTTCGACACCGCCGCTGGAACTTCCGGCAGATCTGGAACCGGACAACCCGCTCTGGCGTTTTGCCCTGGCGTTCTGGAAACGTCCGGATGTCCAGAACAGCTGCCTGGCGCTTCAGAATCAGGGCTGGAGCGTAACGCGGATTCTCGGTGCGGCCTGGCTTGCACTCTCTGGCAGGGTCTTCGCCGGGGTCGAGGACGCTACGGTAACAGAGTGGCGCGACCGTGTAACCGTTGCCCTCCGGAGCGCGCGGAAATCGCTGCCCGGCAGCGCCGACAACTGTCAGAAGCTTCGCACCGGCATCGCCGGCCTGGAGCTTGAAGCCGAACAGATTGAACTGGCCCTGAGCTGGCGAACGCTAATGACCATTAACCCGGAACACGCAGACATGCAGGGACGCGACGCACTGATCATCAACAATCTGTTTGCGGCAGCACCGACCTTACCCGTTGAGGACGATGCAAGGCCCTTGCTGAATACACTGGCCGATACTCTGGCCCACTTTCCCAACGGAGACCATCAGCCATGATGATGAAATGGCTCATACGGCTCTCGTTCCCGGCTCTCGGGTTATTGCTGTTGCTGATTTTCTTCGGTCTGAACGACCCGGAGCAGGTCTCCGAACCTGTGGCAGAGCACGAGCAGCCCGAGATTCCCGCGTTTGAAGGACTGGTTCCGTCCCCGATCCCCACCGAGGGCCCCGAAATCGTGTTCAAATGGCAGGATACCGACGGCAACTGGCACTACGCTGACCAGCCGCCCGAACAGGGCCGCTGGAATACTCTCGCTATCGAGCGGCGTGACAAGGCCTTCCCCCGGATTCAGCCGCAGGAGCCGGAAACAGACTGGCAATCTCCCTACAGCGCACCTTTCTCCCTGGGTCCCTCCGCTGCCGGTACCAACGGCAGCTGAGCTGACACGTCCGGTTTCTTAACACATGTTCAGTGGCATCTGATGCCGGAACCCGTTACCATCTGCGTTCTGACAAACACAACGCGGGGCCCTGCCCCAAGCACCGACGTTAAAGGATAATGCAATGAAGAAAACGCTCCTTGCACTGGCAGTGACCGGCCTCGTGGCCGGCTGTTCCACACCCCCCGAAGCCCCGGAACAACCGAAACTGGATTCCACCGATCAGAAAGTGAGCTATGGCATGGGCCTGGTTCTCGGTGAGCGCATGGGTAACGACCTGCCGAATCTGCAGATGGACCAGTTCCTCCAGGGCATCCAGCACGGCCACGCCGGCGATGAAGAAGCCAAGCGCATGAGCCGCGAGGAAATCCAGCAGGCTCTGATGACCTACCAGCAGCAGCTGCAGGAAGAGCAGGGCAAGCAGATGGAAGAATTGGCCCAGAAGAACCTGGATGCCGGCGAAGCCTTCCTTGCCGAGAACGCAGAGCGTGAAGGTGTGGAAACCACTGAATCCGGCCTGCAATACGAAGTACTTGAGCAGGGTGACGGCGAAAAGCCGGCAGCAACAGACACCGTTCAGGTGCATTACACCGGTGAACTGCTGTCCGGTGAAGTATTTGACAGCTCCCGCGAGCGCGGTGAGCCGGTTACCTTCGCCCTGAACCAGGTGATTCCCGGCTGGACCGAGGGCCTGCAGCTGATGAGCGAGGGTGCCCGTTACAAGCTCTACATTCCGTCCGATCTGGCCTACGGCCCCGGCGGCAACAGGGCGATCGGCCCCAACGAGACCCTCGTGTTTGATGTCGAGCTACTCGAGATCAACCCTGGCTCCGGAGACTAAGCGCCAGAACAGGCAGCTGTCAGTTCTGAGGCTGCCACACGAAAAAGCCCCAGCCGGCGATGCCGGACTGGGGCTTTTTTTGATTCAGGGATTTCTCAGGCAGAGGCTACTTTGCCGGCATGGGCATTGTGCAGATGCTCGATCAGGAAATCCTCCATCTCGAACCGGGTCTCCAGAGTTTCACCCAGCTTCGACAATTCACCGAACAGTTCTTTGACATCCTCTTCGGACAAATCCCGGCCATCCAGCCGGTCATTGAAGTTAAGGGCAACCTCGGTGGTTTGCTCAATACGGGGATAAACCTTGGCAGCCAGCTCCAGCCCGCCATCGTTAAATTCCCGGGCCTCTCGCACCAACTGCTCGTAGATCTCGAAATGACCGGTAGACACGTAATCCACCAGAACTTCACACAGGCGTACGAATTTTTCTCTCAATGCTTCGGTCTGCGAGAAGTCGCTTTCTCCGGACAGGTCGCAGTAATGCACCAGAAGCTCCTGACGCTCCTTGAGCCAGCGATCAATCAGCTCGCTGACGCCGCCCCAGCGCTCCCTGGCATTTCGGCAATTTTCCAACATGACGCCTGTTCTCCGCTTGTCTTGACTACTTCTGTTTCGGTTTTGATTTTTATTAGGTTTGGATCAAGTTACCCCATGGCTGCGGTTCCCCGCAACCGTTTCAGCCTCGAATCCATTCCCGGGGTTTTTGCCGGCGAAACATCAAAACCAGACCGGTGATGACAAGCAGCGAGAAAAGACAGCAGTCCAGCCTGGAATGCTCAAACCCAGGAATCGCCAGACCACTTCAGCGCAGTCCCCGGTGCCCTGGAGCGCGGTAGACAGAACCTCGAACCACGGCAGAACGTCCAGCATGTAGTCCACCGAAGGCCCGCATGCCGGCACCTGGTCCGCCGGCAGGCTCTGCAGCCACAACTGCCGCCCGGCGACACCCAGCCCTGCTCCGGCGGTCAGCACCAGCAGGAACCCATAGATCCGAACGCCGAATCCGGTAGGGCCATGGAGAAAGGCCAGGAAACTGACCAGACCGGCACCCATGAAACCGAAGCGCTGTAACCAGCAAAGCGGGCAGGGCTCAAGCCCCATCACATGCTCCATATAAAAGGCCACACCTAGGAGTGCGGCACATACAAGGAAAATAAGCCCGAAAACCCATCTGCTGGTCAAAAGAACACCTCGAATCGTGAATTGAAACTGCAAGCGGCCACAGGGCCTGCTATTCTCGTCACTTAACCCTAAACCACGATCAACTTCAAGCCTATGACACGCCAGCCAAAATCTGTTCTGACGCTTCTTTTTCTATTGTTTGCAACGATCTCTTTGCCGGCCGTTTCCCAGGAAGAGGAAAATGCCGAAGAGGAGGTGGCCGAAGAAGAAAACAGCTTTACCGACTACATCAGCATGGATCCACCGTTCGTGACCCACGTGGGTACGCCCGGCAACAAGCCAACCTATCTGAAAGCCGCGGTCAGTCTGCGGGCAAACAGCGCGAGCGCACGGCCTGCCGTGGATGCCCACATGCCCCGATTGCGACACGAACTGGTCATGCTGTTTGGTGAGCAAACGGATACCGATCGCCTCACCTCAATGGAAGGCCAGGAGGCGCTGCGCGAAGAAGCCAAACAGCGAATCAATGCGGTTCTGGAAGAGCAGCAGACCGGCGAAAGCATAGCCGGCGTGCTGTTTACGGAGTTTGTCGTGCAGAAGTGAAGCTGGAACCGGCCAGTGGTTCAGGCGATCCGCGAGAACAGATCATCTGACTGGTCGCGGTCATCACGGGCCACCTGATCGGCATCATCCCAACCAGCTTCCCAGGCCGCAATAACGACGTCACCACGATAGGGGCAGCGGGATTTGTCCATGCCCATGTTGGCCGCCATATAGCCCTGACGGTAAGCCTTGTTCAGGGCTTCCACGTCCCAGCCGAGTTTGATATCCCTTGCCATCGCAATCCCCTCCCGATCCTGATGTTACAAAAATTAACAGCCGGACCGGAGGGAGACAAATCTTTGTTCGGTTTCTGTGCGTCAGGTCCGCAGACTCCTGCGACGCCTCCCGAACCCAACGCTCAAGAGCGCAGGTACTGTTCCAGAAACTCGCTGAACGACAGGGTATCAGCGCTTTCCATGTCGGTCTGCTCGGTCAGGGATTCTGACGTCATAGCCTCAAAAGCGCGGCGCACATCATCACCAAGACCTTCCTGCCGCAGGCTCTGCTGATGCTGCCGCGCCATTTCCATGCCCCACTCCCGGTGACCCAGGCCAGAGGAGCGCATGGCATCGAGAACCCGGGCAGACGGCACGGTCCATTCACCGGTCAACACTTCGCGCTGGGCGGCAAGGGCGTTGCGGTAGGTGTCATCACCCCGCCAGCTATCGAGCAGTTCCGCAAGGGGCTCCAGCTGCGACAGAATGTCGTTCGCAGCGTCGGATACCGGGGTGCGATGCCCACCACGGCAAAGCGCCAACTCTCGATAACGCCCATTGGCGACCACATCCTTGTAGTTGTCATCCAGGCGTTCACACTCGGCATCGCCAATTCGGGGAGAGTCTGCTAACAGGCAGTCCAGCAGGAACAGATCCAGAAAATCGATCTGGGCCTCGTTCACACCAACCGGCGAGAAGGGATCAAGATCCAGACATCGCACCTCAATGTACTCCACACCCCGGGCTTCGAGGGCCTGGATGGGCTTTTCCTCACGCTGCGTCGTGCGTTTGGGGCGCACCGCGCTGTAATACTCGTTCTCGATCTGCAGTACGCTGGTGTTGATCTGGATAAACTTGTCGCCCCGGCGGGTGCCGATCGACTCATATGCCGGCCAGGTGGTGTGAATGGCCCGATCCAGAGTCTGGGTGTAGGTGCTCAGCTCGTTGAAACAGATGTTCAGGGATGCCTGTGCGTTGTTGTGGTACCCAAGATCGCCCATCCGCAACGAGGTTGCGTACTCACCGAACCAGGTGCGTTCATCAAATCGCGAGAGATCATGGTTCACGCCGGCTACAAAGCTGGCATCCAGGGCGGGCGAAGCACCGAACAACAACATCAGCAGCCAGCTGCGGCGGCGGAAATTGCGAATCAGCCAGAAATACTGGTCCGACTTGAAGTCTTTCAGGCTTTGCTCGTTGCCCAGCAATTCCTGCCACTTGTGCCAGAAACTGTCGGGCAGGGACAGATTGTAGTGGGCGCCCGCGATGCTCTGCATCATACGGCCGTAGCGCACGGCCAGTCCCTGCCGGTAAACATGCTTGAGTTGGCCAATATTGGAGCTGCCATACTCGGCGATGGGGATACTCGGGTCACCATCCAGCTCACAGGGCATGCTTGTCGCCCAGAACACTTCGTCACCCAGGTTCTGCTGCACAAACGTGTGGATATCCCGCAGCGATTTCAGCATGCCTTCCGTGCTGTCGAACACCGGCGTGATCAGCTCCAGCAAGGCCTCTGAATAGTCGGTGGTAATCCTCGGATGGGTCAGCGCCGACCCCAGGGCTTCGGGGTGCGGAGTCTGGGCGATGAAGCCGTTGCGATCCACCCGCAGCCCTTCTTTTTCGACACCCTTGAGGAAACCATCCCAGTCGCTTGCAGCGAACTGACGAAATACGGAATGGCGGGATTCAGCCATGGTCGACTCCTGCTGCGGCCGGCTTGCTCTTTTGCATAACCGGCCGGTGAAAAGATTGTAAACCCGTCAGCTGTCCTTGCGCGCCGAGGCAAGTGCCTGGGCCAGCGCACCAGCCATGGCGCCCTGTGGGGATTTCTGACCGGAACCGCCATTACCGGCATTCCGGTTTCCGCCCTTCCGGCTGGCTCCGGAGCGGTTCGCAGCCATTGGCTTGCCTTCGTTTTTCTCGCCAGGCTGATCGTCCATACGCATGGTCAGGGCAATTCGCTTGCGCGGGATATCCACGTCCATCACCTTGACCTTGACGATATCCCCGGCTTTGACCACTTCTCGGGGATCCTTGACGAAGGTGTGGGACAGCGCGGAAATGTGCACCAGGCCATCCTGATGCACACCAATATCCACAAACGCGCCAAAGTTGGTCACGTTGGTCACCGACCCTTCCAGCACCATGCCGGGTTTGAGATCGCTCAGGGTTTCGACCCCTTCCTCAAAACTTGCGAACCTGAATTCCGGTCGCGGATCCCGCCCCGGTTTCTCCAGTTCCGAGATGATGTCCTTGATAGTCGGCAAACCGAACTGTTCTGTTACGTAATCCTGGGGATTCAGACCACGCAGGAACGAGGAATCGCCGATGATATCGCCCACTTCGCGATTATTTTTCCGGGCGATGGCCTCGACCACGCCATAGGCTTCCGGGTGCACGGAGGACCGGTCCAGGGGGTTCTCGCCGCCGGCAATACGCAGAAAACCCGCCGCCTGCTCGAACGTGCGGTCCCCGAGACGGGTGACCTTGAGCAGCTGTTTCCGGTTGCGGAACATGCCGTTCTGGTTGCGGAACTCAATGATGTTCTGGGCGATGGTCTGGTTCAGGCCCGAGACCCTTGCCAGCAGTGGCGCTGACGCTGTGTTCAGATCCACACCCACGCCGTTTACGCAGTCTTCCACCACGGCATCGAGGCTTCGTGACAGTTGCACCTGGGAAACGTCGTGCTGGTACTGTCCTACCCCGATGGATTTCGGCTCGATTTTCACCAGTTCGGCCAGCGGATCCTGCAACCGGCGGGCAATGGACACCGCGCCGCGAATGGTGACATCCAGATCGGGCAGTTCTTTCGAGGCGAACTCGGAGGCTGAATAGACCGAAGCACCGGACTCACTGACCACGATCCGGGCCAGCTTCAATTCGGGGTAACGCTTGCTGAGGTCGCCGACCAGCTTCTCCGTTTCCCGGGAAGCGGTGCCATTGCCGATGGCCACCAGTTCAATCTTGTACTCCCGACACCAGGCCGCCAGCTGCTCGATGGAACGGTCCCATTGGTTTTGCGGCGCATGGGGGAAGATGGCACCGTGGCCGGCCACCTGGCCAGTGCCATCGATAACAGCCACTTTCACCCCGGTGCGTAGCCCTGGATCCAGGCCCAGGGTCGGACGTGGACCGGCCGGCGCAAGCAGCAGAAGGTCCTTGAGGTTGGCGGCGAACACGTTGATGGCTTCGGTTTCTGCCGCTTCGCGGACCTGTGCCATGAGATCGGTTTCAATCTGGGTGGAGAGTTTCACCCGCCAGGTCCAGCGAACCACCTCCGAGAGCCATTTGTCGGCGGCACGACCATTGTCCCGGATATTCCAGCGAGCGGCGATGCGCTGCTCGGCCGGGTGGGGCGCACGGCGGTCATCCTCGGCATCACCAACAACTATCGTGTAGCCAAGAACGCCCTCGTTCCTGCCCCGCAGGATGGCCAGGGCACGGTGGGACGGAACTTTCTTCAGGGGCTCGACGTGGTCGAAATAATCCCGGAATTTGGCCCCCTCGTTCTCCTTGCCTTCCACCACGGTGACTTTCAGCTGGCCTTCCTGCCAGATAAAGTCCCGCAGGCTGCCCAGCAGCTCGGCATCCTCGGCAAAACGCTCCATCAGAATGTAGCGGGCGCCATCAAGGGCAGCCTTGGTATCTTCCACGCCGGCTTCTTTGTTCAGGTAGCCCTGGGCAGTGATTTCAGGATCGAGAGTCGGATCATCATAGAGGGCGTCAGCCAGCGGTTCCAGACCCGCCTCGCGGGCAATCTGGGCCTTGGTCCGGCGCTTGGGCTTGTAGGGCAGGTAAAGATCTTCCAGACGGTTCTTGGTGTCGGCGTCCTGGATGGTGGCCTTGAGCTCGTCGGTCAGCTTGCCCTGCTCCTCAATGCTCTTGAGGATAGTGGCACGACGGTCTTCCAGTTCCCGCAAATAGCGCAGACGTTCTTCCAGGTTCCTCAGCTGGCTGTCATCCAGTGAGCCTGTGATCTCTTTCCGGTAGCGGGCGATAAACGGAACGGTCGCGCCTTCGTCGAGCAGTTCGACGGTGGCATTAACCTGTTGCTCGCGGACACCGAGTTCCTCGGCGATACGCCTGGAGATACTGTTCATGCAACCTCTGTCTGATGCTTTGCCAATAAACCAGCAAAGGTACAGCGGCTTACTGCTGCAGGCAAGCGGCCTGGCCCCGCTTGTTCAGGAATTGCACAAGATCCGCCCAGGGCATGGGCCGGGCGTAGTAATAGCCCTGGATTTCATCGCAATGCTGCTGGCGCAGAAACTCCAGTTGCCCTTCGGTTTCCACGCCTTCGGCGACGACGCTGATCTGCAGGCTGTGGGCCAGACTGATTATGGCCCGGATAATGTGTTCGGCGTCTGCCGAATTACCCAACTCCTGCACAAACGACTTGTCGATCTTCACCAGCGAGATGGGCAGATGCTGGAGATTGCTCAACGATGAAAAGCCGGTGCCGAAATCGTCCAGGGCAAAACTGATACCCAGCTGGTTCAATTCCCGCAGGCAGCGCTGGGCATACTCCGGGTCGTGCATCATGGCACTCTCGGTCAGCTCCAGCTCCAGCAGACTGGTATCCACGTTGGCGTTAAAGATGATGCGGAAAATGGTTTCAGTCATCTTGCGATCGTGAAACTGCCTGAACGACAGGTTGACCGCGAACACCAGCCCGGGGAAACCGAGCTCGGCGGATTCCTGCAGGCGTTTGCAGGCCTGCTCGATGACCCAGTAACCAATAGGCACGATCAACCCGCTGCGCTCGGCAACCGGAATGAATTCGTCCGGCCCCACCAGCCCGCGCTCCGGGTGATTCCAGCGCAACAGGCATTCGACACCCCGTACCTCTTCCGTGGCCAGATCAATCCGGGGCTGATAGTAAAGCTCCAGTTCCTTGCCTCGAAGAGCGTTGCGGAGGTCTGCCTCCAGACGAAGCTGGTAACCGGCGGAAATGTGCAGCTGGCGGTCGTAGAAACGGTAGCTGGTGCCCGGATCCCGTTTTGCTTCGAACATGGCGCGGTTGGCCCGGCGCAACAGATTCTCGGCACTGTCTCCGGCTTCCGGGTAGGTTGCGACACCGAGACTGGCACTGACCACGACCGTCTGGCCATCGATCGTAACCGGCTCATCAAGGGCGTTGACCACCTTGCGGATAATCTGGGTGATATCGAGGGAGTCCTCGACCTTTTCAACAATAATGGCCAGTTCGTCACCCCCGATACGCATCAGCGAATCGACGCGACGAAGAGAATGACGAAGACGCTCTGCCAGCTTCATCATCAACTGGTCGCTTTTCTGGTAACCGAAAGATTCATTAATGCTGCGGAAGTCATCGATATTAAGGTGCAACAAGGCCAGCCGATGGCCTGCACGCTCAGCCCGCAGCAAGGCCTGCTGGAGACGATCGAAGAAAAGGTCACGGTTGATAAAACCGGTGGCGACTTCGCGGCCCAGCTGACCATGGGCGGACTCGGACAACTGGTCCCGATACCACAGGCACTTCACGGCCCGACGGAACGTCCAGTGGTCCAGGGTTTGACGACAAAGGTAATCGGCAGCTCCGGCAGCCAGCAACTCTGGCGCGCGCTCCATCGGCGGCTCGGCACTGAGGGCCAGAACGGGTTTTTCATTGCTGGCGACCGCCAGATATTGCAGGAAAGACGCCTCTGAGCCACCATGGAACACGCAGTCCCAGACGATGACATCAAAACTGGCGTTACGGATCAGATCATCACAATCCACCAGATCCGGGCACCAGGTCGCGTCCGCACTGATGTCGACGTCACCCGCCAGAAGAGCATTCAGCCAGAGAAAATCAGCGTAGTCTGGTGTAAGAACCAAAAGGCGCAACTGTCCGGGCCTCATGGTTTCCAGTGGCAGTGTCATCAAGCAGGATCCATTTATGCGTGAACAACCGAGTCCGTTCTGTTAATCATAGTCTATAGATCCCCAAGGTACAGTAACTCTGTCTGGTGTAGAATAAGCCCACGTCCGTTATCCCCATTTCGTTCCATTCTGGCTATTTATTTGTGAACAAGCTCAACCCGAGACAAAGCGAAGCAGTCCGCTATGCCGATGGCCCGATGCTGGTGCTTGCCGGGGCAGGCAGTGGCAAGACCAGCGTGATTACCCGCAAGATTGCCTACCTGATCGAGCAACTCGGAATACCGGGGCGTCATATTGCCGCAGTCACCTTCACCAACAAGGCTGCCCGTGAAATGAAGGAGCGGGTTGGCAGGATCGTTGACCGGAAGCTGACCCGGGGCCTGATTGTATCTACTTTTCACAATCTTGGCCTCAATATGATCCGTGAGGAGCACACGCATCTTGGCTACCACCCCGGCTTCTCGATCTTTGATGCCGAGGATGCCAAGGCCCTGTTACAGGATCTGATGCTCCGGGAAGCCAGCGCCGAGGCCGGGGACGAACTCAACGACATCCAGATGACCATCTCCTCCTGGAAAAACGCCATGCGGGGGCCGGCCGAGGCCCTGAGCAAGGCTGCCGATGAGCGCGAACAGCGCATTGCCATCATCTACAAGAAATACAACGAGTATCTGAAAGCCTACAACGCAGTCGATTTTGATGATTTGATCCTGCTGCCCGTGATGCTCTTCCGCTCGAATCCGGACGTGCTCGCGAAATGGCGGCGGAAGATTCGCTACATGCTGGTGGATGAATACCAGGACACCAACGTGTGCCAGTACGAACTGGTCAAGCAGCTGGTGGCCGAACGGGCTGCGTTTACCGTGGTTGGAGACGACGACCAGTCCATCTATGCCTGGCGCGGTGCCCGGCCCGAAAACCTGGCCCAGCTAAAGGAAGACTTCCCTAGCCTGAAAATCGTCAAGCTTGAACAGAATTACCGGTCCACTGCCCGGATCCTGCGCAGTGCCAACACAGTGATTGCCAATAATCCCCACGTGTTCGAGAAGGCGCTGTGGAGTGATCACACCATCGGCGAGGAAATCCGGATTGTCCGATGCCGCAACGAAGACGCGGAAACCGACCGCGTTGCCACCGAGATCCTCGACCAGAAGCTTAAAAAAGGGCTCGATTTCCGGGACTTTGCCGTGCTGTATCGGGGTAACCACCAGGCACGACTGCTGGAAATGAAACTGCAGGCCTACCAGATTCCCTACCGCATCTCGGGCGGCCAGTCGTTTTTCTCGAAGAACGAGATCAAGGACGCCATGTCCTACCTGCGGCTGTTGATCAATCCGGACGACGACGCCGCGTTTCTGCGGGTGGTCAATGTGCCACGCCGGGAGATCGGTCCGCGCACGCTGGAGCAGCTCAGTCACTACGCCCGGTCCCGCAACGTCAGCCTGTTCAAGGCCCTGGGTGACATGGGCGCAGAGACCCACGTGACCGAGAAGGGGCTGGATCGCCTGCGGCGTTTTGCCCACTGGGTGGATGCCACCTGCGAGCGGTTGCACAGCGAGAACCCGATACCCGTGATCAAACAGCTGTTCACGGACATCGAATACGAGGAGTGGCTGCACCAGCACTCCGGCACCCCCAAACAGGCCGAGCGGCGGATGGAGAACATCTGGTACCTGGTGGAGTCCATCCAGCGCATGCTCGACGATGGCAAGGGCACGGCCGATGAGCTCGGCATCGAGGATGCCATCACCAAACTGATCCTTCGGGACATGATGGAACAGAGGGAGGAGGACGACGACAGCGACAAGGTTCAGCTGCTCACCCTGCACGCGTCGAAGGGCCTGGAGTTTCCCCACGTGTTCATCATGGGGCTTGAGGAAGAAATCCTGCCCCACCGCAGCAGTATTGAAGAAGGTAATATCGAGGAAGAACGGCGACTGATGTACGTGGGTATTACCCGCGCCCGGGAAACGCTGACCCTGACCTATGCGGCCACCCGAAAACAGTACGGCGAGAAACTCGAAACCATCCCCAGCCGTTTCCTGGATGAGCTGCCCGAGGAAGACCTGAAATGGGAAGGGACTGGCGACCTGGATGTGGAAGCCAATCAGAAGAAAGGAAAGGCCACGCTCAGCGCCCTGCTAGGAGACCTTGGCCTTTAGCTGATCGTGCAGCTACAAAAAAAGCCCCATTGTGGGGCTTTTTTCACCAAGCAAAACCTTCGGCTTACTGGCTTTGCTCTACAAGATACTCAACGCCGGCCTGGATCTCTTCATCCGGGCAGTTTGCGCAGCCGCCTTTGGCAGGCATGGCGTTAAAGCCATTGATCGCATGGCTGACCAGCGTCTCGAGACCCTTGTCGATACGGGGAGCCCAGGCAGCGGTATCGCCAATCTTGGGTGCGCCAGCAGCGCCCGTGGTGTGGCATGCCATACACACGGCGTCATAAACCTCACTGCCTGAACGAGGGCCAGAGCTGGCGGTCTCGGTCGGAGCGGCGGCACTGCCACATTCGTCACCCTGCAGGCACACTTCGCCAACCGGCTGGATACGTGCACGGATTTCATCTTCGACGCTTGCCATTACGGCGCTAGCTGTCAGGCCTGCAACGACCAATACAGCAGCCAGGACTCTCTTCATCTTCACAATGCACCTCGCATTTGAGCGTTATAATCTTCGGTCGCCGCATTATAGCGACTGAAACCTGGCAAAAAAACCAAACAGCAAAATCATAAATTGATTTCAACCATTTTAATTGCGATTTCGTAAGTCAGAGGGTGTTTCGCGAACAATCCGGTTACCATGGTGTTCGCCGACGTTTCATCATTCAGGACCTGTTTCCATGACCAATTCGGAACCGACTTCACCCCACCCGTTGCGCAAACCGCTGCTGATTGCCGAATTTACAGCGCTTGCCGTTTTGCTGGCTTCCATGGGGTGGTTTTCCAGCCAGACCAGCGACGGTCAGACCATCAGCGCTGGCTGGCTGCTGATTCCAGCCTTCGCCAGCCTCGGGGTCTTCATCAGTTTTATCGGCCTCATGTACCTGCGCTGGGTAGCCTCGGCGGAAAGTGGCAACCGGTTCAAGCACAAGGTTATTTTCTCACTTCTGGCCGTCACCCTGATCGGCGTCTGGATCTATGGCATTGCCAACACCTGGTTCAGTCTGACCGCCAGCTAGGAGAGCATCTGATGACATCCCCACACCTGTTGGCGCCGCCCACGGCCATCACTACCCTCTCGTTGATGCTGTCGGTGCCTGTAAACGTGTCGGCACAGACTGAGGAAGCGCCCTCCATTGATTCACCCGAACAGTGCGCCCTGATTGACGATGGCATCAAGCGACTGGCCTGTTTTGACAGCCTCTACAAACCCACAGAGAGCCAGGCCCAGGCATCGGAAAGCGCCAAGGAACAGGCCGAGAAGAGCGCGGAGCAACTGGCGCCCAATGGTAAAGATCTCGATGCCGTTGCCGGCAGTGCCCTGGAAGGCGATTCCGACGCAGGCGTTATGTCTGCCTTGGTGGACCGCTATGTGGCCGCCGAGAAAGCCGTGTTTTCCTTCTCCGGCAGTTTTGTGGGGCACCGGCCCACCTACATCCTGCCGGTGAGCTGGGTAAAAGACCCGAACGAATCCCCATCGAGCCCCCGGCTCGGGTCTATCGGTTATGACTACGACCTGGAACGGGAAGAAGCCAAGTACCAGATCAGCTTCAAGGTGCCACTGCTGACGGGAATTCTGGATGACCGCACAACACTCTGGTTTGGCTATACCCAGACCTCGTTCTGGCAGGTGTACAACCAGGACGACTCCGCGCCTTTCCGGGAAACCAACTACGAGCCGGAGATATTCGCCCGATACCAGACCGACTGGGATATCGGACCGGGCCGACTCAATGGCGTAACCCTCGGATTTAATCACCAGTCCAACGGGCAGTCAGAACCGAGGTCCCGGAGCTGGAATCGCATCATGGGCTCAGCCGCGTACAGTTATGATCGCTGGCTCTTTATGGTCCAGCCCTGGTATCGGATTCCGGAGAACAATGACGATGATAATGTGGACATCCAGCGCTACCTGGGGTATGCCAATTACCATGCGGTATACAAGCTGACCGAGGATCGGACGTTTTCGTTGCGGCTGATGAATAACCTGCGGTCGGATGATAACAAAACGTCGGTGGAGTTCGGGTACAGTTTCCCAATGGGGGATACAGTTAAGGGGTTCTTCCAGTACTACAACGGATATGGGGAGAGTCTGATCGACTATAACCACCGGATTCAGCGGTTCGGTATCGGGATTATGCTGAACGACTGGCTCTGATTTCAGGTGCAAGACCGACTGGAACGCTTGTCCTCCTGAAACACGCTCCTAGCGGCACATCCCTGTGACGCTTGGGCTCCGCCATCCCTGGCTCCGCACAGTTTCATGAGGACAAGCGTCCCACTCGGCCCCAAAAAAAGGAGTTACCTCTCCTCGTTCAATCTCTGCATTTCTGCCAGCAATTCTTCCGTCTTCTCTTCCATCAACGGAATATCCGCCCGCGATTCTACGTTCAACCGTACAACCGGCTCGGTGTTGGACATTCGTAGGTTGAAGCGCCAGTCGTCGAATTCGATGCTTACGCCGTCCACGTGGCTGACGCTTTTGGCGCCAACGCTGTATTTGGCTTCAATCGCAGCGATGACCTTGGGGGGATCATCGATGGTGCGGTTGATTTCGCCGCTGGCGGGGTAGGCTTCGATTCGGGCATCGATGAGCGACGACAGGGTCTGGCCGGACTGGCAGAGGCGTTCGGCAACCAGCAGCCAGGGGATCATGCCGCTGTCGCAATAGGCGAAGTCGCGGAAGTAGTGGTGGGCGCTCATTTCGCCACCGTACACGGCATCTTCGTCACGCATTCTCTGTTTGATGAAGGCGTGGCCGGTCTTGCTCTCGATAGCTTCGCCACCGGCGGCTTTCACCAGGTCCATGGTGTTCCAGGTCAGACGGGGGTCGTGGATGACTTTGCCGCCGCCGGTTTTGCGCAGGAACTGGTCGGCGAGCAAACCAACAATGTAGTACCCCTCGATGAAACGACCGTTTTCGTCGAAGAAGAAGCAGCGGTCGTAGTCGCCATCCCAGGCGATGCCCATGGCAGCGCCTTCCGCGATAACGGCGTCGGCCGTCGCCGCCCGGTTTTCCGGGAGGATCGGGTTCGGTACGCCGTTGGGAAAATGGCCGTCTGGCTGGTGGTGCACTTTCACGAATTCAAAGGGCAGGTGCTGTTCGAGTTCATCGATCACCAGGCCGGCGCCGCCGTTACCGGCGTTGCAGACAATGGTCAGCGGGCTGAGCGAACCGGCATCGATATACCCCAGGAGATGGTCCACGTAGGCGCTCATCACCTCAAGCGGTTCGTAGCGACCCTGCTGAGGCGCATCACCGAATGGCTCCAGCACCCGGTCGCGGATCTCGTTCAGACCGTTGTCGGAGCTGATAGGCCGGGACTCAGGACCGACCATTTTCATGCCGTTGTGATCTTTGGGATTGTGGCTGGCAGTCACCATAATGCCGCCGTCCATTTTGTAATGGCTGGTGGCAAAATACACCTGCTCGGTGCCGCACAGGCCGATATCAAACACATCCGCGCCGGCGGCCATGAGACCGGAGCTGAGTGCCTCGGCAATGTCGGGACTGGACAGCCGGATGTCGTAGCCCACGATGACTTTTTTCGCGCCGGTAATTTCCACGTAGGCGCGCCCGATTTTTTCGGCCAGGACCGGATTCAGTTGATCCGGCACCCGGCCTCGCAGGTCGTAGGCTTTAAAACAGGACAAGTCCATTGTCTGAAATTACTCCGCGGCGGATGACTGAAGCTGGATGTAGTTCTGGATGCCCATCTGGGAAATCATTTCCAGCTGGGTTTCCAGCCAGTCGATGTGCTCTTCTTCACTATCGAGAATGCTGCGGAACAGTTCACGGCTGGTGAAATCCTGCACTTCCTCGCAGTAGAGGATCGCTTCTTTCAGGTCGGTGTGGGCAATTTCTTCCAGTTTGAGATCGCACGAGATCATTTCCTCGACGTTTTCGCCGATCAGCAATTTGTTCAGATCCTGGAGATTGGGCAGCCCTTCGAGGAACAGGATCCGCTCGATAAGCTGGTCTGCATGCTTCATCTCGTCGATGGATTCTTCGTATTCCTTGGCGGCCAGCTTGGTAATACCCCAATCCTTGTACATGCGGGAATGGAGAAAGTACTGGTTGATCGCGGTCAGCTCGTTGCCGAGGACCTTGTTCAAGTGCTGGATGACCTTTTTATCGCCTTTCATGGTCGGGCTCCCTGATGGCCGAATGAATCAGTGTCTTAGGATAGCCCCTTATGGCGCAGGAGAAAAACAGAACCGGCCAATCGTGCCGGTCAGGCAGGCTGGGCGAGCATGTTGGCCATGGCCAGGTAATCGGGCGTGCGGCTCTCGCGCAGGATTTCGCGGGCGGTGCAGGCACAGCGTCCACACTGGGTGCCCACACCCAGCTCTTTGCCAAGCTGGCGCATGGATGACACGCCGTTATCGGCAGCTTCGCGAATTTCCCGGTCGGTTACGCCGTGGCAAAGGCAAACGTACATAGCAATGACTCACCCATGACAATAAAAGTTAGTGATAATTATTGTCATTGGCATCTCGAAATGCAAGCCTTCTGGCTTAAATTTGTGCAACTTTTGTGTTGCGAGACTCACAACCCCCGGTCAGATTCCGCGAACCTGCGTCGGTAACCACCACGTTGTCCTCGATACGGATTCCGCCGCAGCCTCTCAGCCGGCCTATCAGCTCCCGGTTTAAATATTGTCCCAGCTCGCCTTCCAGCAGTGGATCCAGCAGCGACGGAATGAAATAGAGACCCGGCTCAATGGTTACCACCATACCGGGTTCAAGCCGGCGGGTGAGACGGAGAAACGGCGCGTCGTCCGGAGGCGGCGTTGGTTTTCCAGCCACGTCGTGAACCTGGACGCCCAGGAAGTGACCGATGCCATGGGGGAAGAACACACGGGTGATGCCCTTTTCGACGATGCCCTCGTCATCCAGGCCGGTAACCAGACCGGTGGCCGACAGCAGGGCGGCAAGCCCCTGATGGGCCTTGCGATGGATGTCGATGTAGTCCACCCCGGGCGCGACCATGTCGCAGAGCCTGACCTGAAGCCGGTCGAGACCGTGGATCAGCGCTGCGAAGTGCGACTCTTCTGGACCTGCCGTGGTACGGGTGATATCGGAGCAGTAGCCCCGAAAACGGACCCCGGCATCGATCAGCAGGCTGCGGGTCTGCCCCGGCGGCTGCGTATCGTAATACTGGTAGTGCAACGTCCCGGCGTGCTCGTTCAGACCAATAATGCTGTGATAAGGCGCTTCGGCTTCCCGCTGACCAGTTGCCTGCTGGTAGGCCAGGTTGATGCCAAACTCGCTCTCACCGACCAGGAACGCCTCCCGGGCCGCCGCATGGCCTGCCAGAGCCAGTCTGTTGGCCTGTGCGAGACACTCGATTTCGTAGGGCGTTTTGCACACGCGGGTCTCGTCCAGATCCCTCAAAAGAGCCTCCGGGTTTTTCTCACCCGGAATATTCGATATCAGGGCAGGATCCCCGATCACCGCAAGGCTTTCCGGATCATCGAGCAACGGGGCCTCGGGTGAGGCACTGCTGCGAACCTCGATGAATTGCCGCCAGGGCTCTTCCGCCAGTGGCGAATTGGCGTGCCAGAAGTCGACCGGTTCGAACAGCCAGAGCACGGGCTTGTGCCCGGCCCGGATCCAGAGCCAGCAGTGTTCGCGACCGGCCAGCCCGGTCCAGTGCAGAAACGGACCATAACCCTGGAAATGCCAGGCCTGGTCATCTCCATAACGGTAAGGCGCGGCGCCGGAAGCAATGAGCAGGCTGTCGTAGCCATGCTCTGCCAGGGCCGATTCGTATCGGGCCTGCAGTTCTTTCAGGTGATCGGTCTGCAGCGACAACAGCGCATCATCAGGCATGGCCATCTTCCAGTGTTTTCCAGAGCGTTAAAAGATCGTCCGACCGGGTGTCACGGAGACGGATCAGGCGAATTTCCAGGGGGACATCCCAGCCTTCGTCACCGGCTCGCACCAGACTGCCGAACTGTTCGCTTTTTTCTGTCATGCGCCGGGGCAACCACCCCATGCCGAACCCCTGCTTCACCAGCGCCTTGATGCTGGCGGACTGGGTATTCTCATTCAGGGGTAAAAGATTGGCCGTCAACCTGTTGCGGGCAAGGTGGCCTTCAATCGCCGATTGCAGGAAACCACGACTGTGATAAGCGATCAGCGGAACCGGCTGTTCCGGGCTGCCGGGCAAGGCAAACCGCGGATGCCCCTGATCGTCAGCAACACTGACCGGAACCAGGGATTCGCGAGCCAGCACCAGCCAGTCGTAACTATCGGCAGTCAGCCTCCCGCCCCAGGGCAGATCGGGATGCCAATAGCACAGCACCAGATCACACTCGCCACTGTCCAGCGCCTCCAGAAACTGCTCCCCCACCCAACTGGTGGCATTCAGATTGAGCTGCAAACGCTCGGCAATGCCCGCGTCTTTCGCCCAGCCCTGGTAAAAATGCGAAAACAGACCCTGCGTGGAACCCACACTGATCCTGGCAGACACCTCGGCTTCAAGGGCGCTGATTCGATCACGGGTATCCCGGACATCCCGGGTGATCCGCTCGCACAGCTCCCGGAATATCTCGCCAGCGGGCGTCAGCGAGAGCGGCAGCGTCTGGCGGTTGACCAGCGTGCTGCCCATGGCTTCTTCCAATAATTTGATCCGGCGGCTGAACGTGGGCTGGCTCACGTGCTGCAACTCGGCAGCACGTGAGAAATGGCGCGTTCGGGCCAGCGCCAGAAAATCTTCCAACCAGCGTACTTCCATGGAGTCCCCTGAGGGTATGTCGTTGTATCGATGCGAGTTCTGCTGCTGGCATCATAGCCTATCGCAGCGGCGCCGTTACAACCTGCCCTCTTCCACCGCGTGGCACGCAACCTGGGTTCCGCCATCCGTGGTGATCAGCTGGGGCAATTCCTGCCGGCATCGCTCGTTGGCATAAGGGCACCGCCCATGGAATACGCAGCCCGACGGCAGGTTCACCGGCGTGGGCACCTCTCCTTTCAGGCGGATGTGGTTGGGGCGGTCGTCCTCCAGTTTCGGAATAGCCGACAACAGCGCCTGGGTGTAGGGATGGCGGGGCGCGGAAAACAGCGTTTTTGTATCCGCCAGCTCACAAACCCGCCCAAGGTACATGACGGCAACCCGGGTGCCGAAATGCTCCACCACCGCCAGATCGTGGGTAATAAACAGGTAGGTCAAGCCCCGGCTTTCCTGGGCGTCCATCAGCAGATTCAGCACCTGGGCCTGGATCGACACGTCCAGGGCCGAGATCGGCTCGTCGGCCACGATGAACTCCGGATCGACTGCCAGGGCCCGGGCAATGGCGATCCGCTGGCGCTGGCCACCGGAGAATTCGTGGCCGAAACGGTTGCCCCAGTCCTGATCGATGCCGACCGAATGCATCACCTCATGGATCTTGTCCCGCACCTGCACCGGGGACCAGTCCGGATGATGGAACCGGATCGGCTCCTCCAGGGTCTGCTGGATGGTCATGCGCGGGTTCAGGGACGCATAGGGGTTCTGGAAGATCATCTGCATCTTGCGCCGGTACGGCAGCGAATCCTTGCGCTCCAGATTGTCGATGCGCTGGCCGTCGTAGTGGATCTCGCCGGCGCTGGGCGACAGCAACCCCATCACGGTTCGGGCCACGGTCGACTTGCCACAGCCGGATTCGCCCACCACGCACAGGGCCTCGCCCTTCTGCACTTCCAGGTCCACGCCGTTGATGGCATGGACTGCCTCCTGTTTGCGGCGGAAACGCCCCCCTTCGAAGGTGATCTGCTCCAGCAGGCTGCCGGACAGGTCAAAACGTTTCTCGAGACCGCGGATACTTACCAGAGGGGAGGTCATGATTCGGCCTCCTGCATGCGTTTCTCCTGTTCAATCAGGTTGGCAACTTCGTAACAGGCCACATTCACATTGCCCGAGCGCACATACTCCGGCATGGCCTGCTTGCACTGCTCGGTGGCGAAGTTGCAGCGGGGATGGAACGGACAGCCCGAGGGCACGTTTTTCAACGATGGCATGGAGCCAGGAATCTGGAACAGCCGCTCGCCGGGCTCGCCCATCTGGGGCAGCGCATTGATCAGCCCCTGGGTGTAGGGGTGCTGGGCATCGTTGATAATTTCCCGGGTCGGCCCCTGCTCGATAATCCGGCCGGAGTACATGACCAGCATTCGCTGGGTCACCTGGGAAACCACGCCCAGATCGTGGGTAATCAGCATCAACGCCACGTTCTCCTGTTCGCACAGGTTCAGCAGCAGATCCATGATTTCCGCCTGAATAGTGACATCCAGAGCCGTCGTGGGCTCATCCGCGATGATGATTTCCGGGTCCAGCAGCAGGGCGATGGCAATGATCACCCGCTGGCGCATGCCCCCGGACAGCTCATGGGGGTATTGATCGAGACGCTTCTCCGGAGAAGGAATCTGCACCTTCTGCAGCCGGTCCAGAGCAATGGCACGGGCTTCTTTTTTACTGATTTTCCGATGGGCAAGGATAGCCTCCACCATCTGGGTTCCGATGGTGAGGACCGGGTTCAGGGTCATCATCGGATCCTGGAAGATCATGGCGATACGGTTACCACGGATTCGGCGCAGCTCCCGCTCGCTCATGGCGGCGAGGTCCCTGCCCTCGAACAGGATCTGTCCGCCGGCGATGTAGCCCGGCTTGGCAATCAGGTTCAGGATGGAAAAGGCAGCCACCGACTTGCCGGCACCGGACTCCCCCACCAGGCCCAGGCGCTCGCCCTTGTCCAGGCTGAAGCTGATGCCGCGCAGCGCTGTCAGGTCGCCACCACGCACGGCAAAACGTACATCAAGATCTTTTACTTCCAACAGTGCCATGGTGTTACCCCTTGTACAGCCGTGGGTTCATCACATCCCGCAACCAGTCACCCAACAGGTTGATGACCAGCACGAGCACCACCAGCACCAGGCCCGGGATCAGGGTGATCCACCAGGAACCGCTCTGGATGTAGTCAAAGCCGGATTTGATCAGCGACCCCAGCGACGGCTGGGTCTCCGGCATACCGAGCCCCAGGAACGACAGCGCCGCCTCGGAAATAATGGCGTTGGCAATCTGGACCGTGGCGATAACGAAAATCGGCGACAGGGTGTTGGGCAAGATATGCCGGAACATGATCCGTCGGGTCCCGAAGCCCATCACTTTGGCGGCGTCGACGTATTCCTTCTTTTTCTCCGCCAGCACCGAAGCACGAACCGTCCGGGCAATCTGGGGCCACTCGGCGACACCGATGATGAAGATCAGCATGTAAATGGCGATCTCGCCAAACATCAGGTTACCGAAGCTGGCCTTGAACACTGCGCCCACGATGATGGCAACCATCAGGGTGGAGAACGATAGCTGAACATCGGCAATGCGCATCAGCACCGCATCCACCTTGCCACCCAGGTAGCCGGCGAGGAGACCGAACAGAATGCCCAGAAACGCCTGCAGGACCACCGCCCCGAAACCGATCATCAGGGACACCCGGGTACCGTAAAGAATGGTGGACAGCAGATCCCGGCCCTGGGCGTCGGTGCCCAGGGGGAATGCCGGATCAGCCCCGCTCATGCCCACCGGGGGCAGCTCGGAATTCATAATGTTGATCTGCGCCAGATCGTAGGGATCGGCGGGCGCCAGGAGGGGCGCGAACACCGCCGCCAGCACCATCAGCAGCAGCACGGCAAAGCTGACAATCGCCACCTTGTCGCGCTTGAAGCTGTACCAGAAGAAGGACTCGCGGAAGCGGTCCCAGCGGGAAACCGTTGCCGTTGTCATGCTTTCTTTCCTGTCAGTTTGACGGTGGGATTCACCAGACCGTAGATCAGATCCACCAGGGTATTGGTAACCACGAAAATCAGGCCCACCACCATCAGGTAGGCCACGATAAGCGGAATGTCACTGCGGGTAATCGCCTCCAGGAACATCAGGCCCACGCCCGGCCACTGGAACACGGTTTCCGTGAGGATGGTGTACGCCACCATAATGCCGATCTGCACGCCACCCACGGTGATCACCGGAAGCATGGTGTTCTTGAGCGCGTGCAGGAAGTTAATGCGGCCGGCGCTCAGGCCCTTGGCCCGGGCGTAACGCACATAGTCGCTCTGCAGCACTTCCATCATCTCGGCCCGGATCAGTCGGATGAACAAAGGCAGCATGATCGAGGCCAGCGACACGGACGGCAGGACCAGATGCATCAGCCCGGTACCGGTGAAGAAACCGGACTCCCAGGTGCCGAAAAGGTGAGTCAGCTCATCACCACGGCCGTAGGAAGGCAGCCCGCCTTCGGTGCTGAAGAAATCGTTGAGCCACTGACCCCAGCCGGTATCCGACGGGAACCAGTTCACCGTCACACCAATGGAGAACAGCTGAATCAGCACAATGGCCGTCAGGAACACCGGTATGGAAATACCCACGGTACTGACGCCCATAAAGAATTTGGATAACCATGCCTGGGGCCGGATAGCGGCATAGACACCAATCGGCACGGAAAGAAACACAATAATCAGACTGGCACCGATGACCAGCTCCAGAGTCGCCGGCAGGTGTTCGGCGATCACTTCCAGGGTCGGCTTGCTGTAGAAATAGGAGTTGCCCAGGTCGCCCTGGAGCGCATTGCCTGCAAACCGCAGGTACTGCACCACCATCGGGTCGTTCAGGCCAAGCTCCTCTCGAATGGCTTCCCTCTCCTCTTCGGAGACGGACATCCCCACCATTTCCTGAAGCGGGTCCCCGAGGCCATCCTGAATGGCAAAGGCAATCACGCTGATCACAAACATGACCAGAAACGCCTGGGAAATCCGCTGAACCAAAAACGCTAACATGGAAAGCTTCCGGATAAGGCTTGCAAACAAAAGGCCGGCGCCGGATCACTCCAGCGCCGGCCGGCCATCAAAGGCAGTTACTCAACAACCAGATCACCCAGGTACGGGAAGTTCATGACATTGAGCACCGGCTCAATGTTCACGTTCTTCTTGGAGGCCCAGGCCAGATCCTGCCAGTGCAGCGGAACAAAGGCGGCATCGTCGTACAGACGCTGTTCCACTTCCTGCAGCATGGCGGCACGCTTGTCCAGGTCAGTTTCGACGTTGGCCTTCTGAACCAGGGCGTCGATTTCCGGGTTGCAGTAGTTACCGGCGTTGTACTGGCCAGCGCCAGTGTCGGCATCCGGGCAGAAGGTCAGGAACTCGTAGAAGTTGGCGGAGTCTTCGGTATCCGCGTGCCAGCCGATCATCATCATGTCCGCGGCGCGGTTGTCATACTCCGGCCAGTACTGGGCCTTTGGCAGGGTTTTCAGATCCACCTTGATGTTGATGCGTGCCAGCATGGCAGCCACTGCCTGAGCGATCTTGTCGTCGTTCACGTAGCGGTTGTTCGGCGCCATCATGGTGATGGTGAAGCCGTCCTCGTAACCGGCCTCCTTCATCAGCTCCTGGGCCTTGGCCACATCGAAGCGCGGTGTCAGGGACTCGTTATAGCCCTGGTAGCCTTCAGGCGACATCTGGGCGGCAGGGGTGGCGAAGCCTTTCATGATCTTGGCGGCAATGCCTTCCTGGTTGATGGCGTAGGCAATCGCCTGGCGAACCTTCGGGTTCTTGAAGGCTTCCACTCGCTTCTGGTTCATGTGGAACAGGATGATGCGGGTGCCACTCATGGTGACCAGGTTGGCGCTCTTGTCGTTGCGGATCCGCTCCAGATCATTGGGCGGAACCGGGGCGATAAAGTCGACACCACCGGACAGCAGCGCAGAAACCCGGGTGTTGTTCTCTTTGATCGGAGTCAGCACGATCTTGCCGACGTTACCCGGGGACTCGGTATCCCAGTAGTCGTCGAAGCGCTCGAACTCGACCCGGACACCCTGCTTGCGTTCGGTCACGGTGTAAGGGCCGGTGCCCGACAGATTCTCGGATGCGAAGGAGTTGCCATGTTTGAGGATGGCGCTCTTGTCTTTGCCGTCTTCGGTCTGGCCGCTGTAGAACTCGCTGTCGAACGGGAAGATATAGGTGGCGGTGTTCAGCAGCAGCGGATAGGGCTCACTGGTGACCAGCTCGAAGGTGTAATCATCGATGATGTTGATGCCGCTGAAGGGCTTGAAGATGGCCTTGAAATCCTGGCTCTGCTTCAGGCGGTCGAAAGTGAACTTCACATCCGCGGTCGTCAGCTCGTTGCCGGAATGGAACTTCACGCCCTCACGGAGTTTGAAGCGCATGGTGTTTTCATCAACCCGGGTCCAGCTCTCTGCCAGGCGCGGCTCGAAACCAAGATCCTTGGTCCAGCGCAACAGCGGATCAAAGGTCATATGGGACAGCTGGAGAATGCCACCAGACAGCTGCTCATGAATGTCGAGGGTCACGGGGTCGGCGTCGTACGCCATCTTCAGTTCCTTGGTCGCCTCGGCAGACAGGGCTACCGGCGCCGCCGCCAGGGCCATGGAACCGACAAATGCTGCAATCAGTTTTTTCATCGCGTTTTCCGTCGCTGTTTTAGGAATTTTCACGGAACATCGGCGCAGAACGGCGCCGAATGCCTGGCCAACAAGCTAGTCTCGGAAAACACTTAGGGCAATCGAAATTGCGACATGGGGCTATACGCCAGGTGAATGACCTGATTTGGCGCAGACTTACAGCCGGAAAACCAGAGGCAGGATCAGGGCAGTAAACACACCGGTAAGTCCCATTCCCAGAGACGCAAACGCGCCGGCGCTATGGCTGATTTCAAACGCCCTCGCGGTTCCGATGGCATGGCCATTCAGCCCCAGGGCAAAGCCCAGAATCCGTTCGTCCTCAACAGGCAAAAGCCGCGCGAGCAGGTCAACGAAGAGGGTTGCCACCACGCCCGTGATCAGGAGCCCGCCCATCATCAGGGGCACCGAACCGCCCAACTGCTCGGTAATACCGATGGCGATAGGCGCAGTAACCGACTTGGGCGCCAGCGATGCCAGGACCTCCGGTGTGGCCCCCAGAGCCCAGCCAATCACCACGGCGTAAACCGCCGCCATGGTGGCGGCAATCGGCAGCGTGACCACAATCGGGCGCCACATGGCACGGATATGGTGCATCTGCTGGTACAAGGGAATCCCGAGTGCGACGGTGGCAGGCCCCAGCAACACCGTCAGCCAGCGCGCGCCCTGTTGGTAATCCTGGTAATCCACCGCCAACGCGATGAAGCCAGATAAAAGACACGCAGACAAAACAACCGGCGGCAGCCAGATAGGCCGGCCAATGCGGGAGAACAGCCAGTTGCCGGCAAAAAAGGCACCGAGGGTCAAACCGATCGCAAGAATCGGGGTGGCGGCAAGCGACTCCGGCAGGGCCTGGAAGCGCGCAAGGAGCTCACTCACCATCGCTAACGCCTCTTTTCGTCACCGCCTTCATCAACAACAAGGTAGTCAGCACACTGAGAAAGGTGCCCACCAGCAATGCCGCCGCAACCGCCAGCCACTGCCCGGAGAACTGGTTCGCCGTGAAAAACACACCCACCACCCCCGGCATGATCAAGAGCACCAGCACCGATATAAGCCCCTGGCTGGCCCGAGCAAGATCATCACTCACGTTGCCTTTAAGCATCAGCGTGAAGGTAATGACCACCATCCCCAGCACGCCGCCACTCACCGGCAACGCCAGCAGCAGGCGCACAGACTCGCCAAGAATAAAAAACAGCACCAGAACCAGAAAACCACGCAACATCGGCATGCGCTTACACTCACCCGGGAAAGAATTGCATTACACTAGCCCAAACCCCTATCCCGATACCAATGCAGGAAGCCCATGGCGCTCAAAGCAACCATCCTCAAGGCGACGCTCAACATCGCCGACATGGACCGTCACTACTACTCGGATCATCAATTGACCATCGCCCAGCATCCGTCGGAAACGGACCTGCGCGTGATGATCCGGCTGCTTGCCTTTGCCCTGAACGCCAGCGACACCCTCGAATTTACCAAAGGCCTGAGCACCGATGATGAGCCAGAGCTGTGGCAGAAAGACCTGACCGGCGAAATTGAATTATGGATCGAGCTTGGCCTGCCAGAAGAAGACCGAATAAGGAAGGCCTGCAACCGCGCCGGGAAAGTGATCCTCTACACCTATGGCGATCGCGCATTCCCAGTCTGGTGGGACAAACATCACGGCAAGCTGGAACGTTTCGACAACCTCACCATTGTTCACCTACCCGGCGACAGCACTGAGGCCCTGGCAGCGCTCGCGGACCGGTCCATGAGCTTCCAGGTGACCATCCAGGATGGCGAGGTCACCTTCAGCAATGACAACAATCTGGTATCGATTACCCCCGAGCAGCGACTACCCCAGAACTGAGGTCAGGACTTGCCGCCGGGGGCTGGACAGACACCCGCTACGCACGTAAGATTGCGCACTCGAAATCGGCGAGTCATCGTCGAGCTCGAAGCGCCCGTAGCTCAGCTGGATAGAGCGTTGCCCTCCGGAGGCAAGGGTCAGAGAAAAATCCGGAACCGAAGGCAACGGTCAAACATGCCAAACTTGTTGAAATCCGCCCGTAGCTCAGCTGGATAGAGCGTCGCCCTCCGGAGGCGAAGGTCTCAGGTTCGAATCCTGACGGGCGGGCCATTTCAATGGCAATTCAACAAGTTACACCGCGCAATCTTCCTTTTCATCCTCGTATACTGAAACTGCAGACGCTCAAGCGTCGAATCAGGCAACGACCCCTGCACTGCTTATGAAATTGTCCTGTTTGGCACATGAAATTGGGTCTGTGTCCAAACTGTGTCCACGGTGTGTCCAGACTTTTGCGGGTATTTTTCTGAGCGCAAAAATTCTGACCTTTGCCCTGAACGCGTCATTTTGCTTACTGGACACAGAAATTGCCGAACGAGACCACTCGTCCGTGGGAGCAATTCATGGCTGGAAATATGGCTCTAAGAGCTACAACCGCCTCTGACAGTATTTGTCATTCTGACCTGCTCGCCTTTAGCCAGACAGCTTTCTCCTTAGGTGGGGTCAGGACCGGCAGGACTCAGCGTGAATATTCGCTTCGGTCGCAAAGCGAACATTCAAAATGGCCGACGAAGGCAATGAAAAAGGGCTCCGTTTGAGGCCCGGAAGTGTCATGCTTGGCGAGGGGGGCAAATAAAAAACTGAGCACGCTCAAACCACGCTTCAATGCGAATGCTCACCCATCAGATAGTGAACCAGCGCGTTCAAGCTTTCCTCCGAAATTTTCCATCGTGGCATCGTAGCGTGCAATGGCTCACCATCGGGGCCAATACCGTTCACGATGGCCTTTTTTAGCGATGACTCGTCATAAGAGGCATGGTTGTGGCCGTCATCGTGTTCGCTCTGCAGCGCCGCGTCGGTTAAAGCCGGAGCCATCACCCAGAAACGCGGCCACATGATGGCGCCGCCTTCCTTTTCAGAACCATGGCAGGTGGCACAACCGCCCCCGTGCATCTGCATATGATGGTTTCCGCCAACCGGGCGGATCCTCTCACCGGAGCTGGAAACGCCAGTGAAATAGAGGCGTTCCCCTTCGCTGCTGAAACTGGCTGGCCAGTTGTCGACGCTGTAGCGACTGTTGTGACCATCCATGCATCCGGATAACATCAACGCGCTCAAGGCCAGTGCTGAATATTTTCTGGTTCCATTGCCTTTAGCCATCTCACTTGCTTCCTGCGCGTTATGTGATGCTTGATTGCTTCCAATCTGCCCTGATTGTTCAAATCAGTAAACAGTCATAGGCAGAGTGATCATGACCGATATCCGAAAACCGGGATAGATTTTTTCTCTGTAGTTTCCCGCGTAATTCCGTGTAATGCTATCGGGCGTTTATGGTATCGGGGCTTGCCAGGCCTTTAATTATGATTCAGAAAAGGATTTTCCGCTCGCTAGCCTGGCTCGCAAAGCGAACGTTCAAATTATGGACAATGCTAGCGTTGACCAGAGCCGGAGCGATTAACCGGCACAGCAGGACAACTGTTTTACGTCCTTGGTGAACGTTTGCGCACAGAGCTTGAATCCTTCAACCATGGTCAGATAAGGGAACAAGTCATCGCCGATTTCCTGAACGGTCAAACCTGCTCGTAACGCCATCACTGCCGTTTGGATAATTTCACCGCCTTCCGCTGCGACAATCTGCACCCCAAGCAAACGGCCTGAGTTGCGCTCTGCCACCATCTTAATAAATCCTTGGGTGTCAAAGTTTACTAGCGCACGCGGCACGTTTTCCAAGTCGAGCAGCCTGGTGTCCACGCTATAACCCCGAGCAACTGCTTCGGCTTCAGAGAGGCCAACGGTGGCGACTTGAGGATCGGTAAACATGACCCCAGGCATGGCACTGAAGTCGAGTTTGGCCTCGCCTTCCGTCATGTTGATGGCGGCCCGACTGCCTCCGGCAGCGGCGACATAGACAAACTGCGGTTGATTGGTGCAGTCTCCGGCAGCGTATATTCCGGGGACCGTGGTTTGCAGATGCTCATCCACCTGAATTGCGTCGCGTGAGGTTTCCACGCCAATGCTCGCCAGGTTCAGGGCCTCGGTATTGGGAGTTCGACCGGTCGCCACCAGCAGCTGATCGGCTCGTAAGGTGCCGGCAGGCGTCTCGACGATGAACTCGTTGTCGCTATAGTCCACGTTGCTGGGCAGGGTCTGGCTAAGCACCTCAATACCTTCCCGATTAAACGCTCCCGCTATGGCCTCTCCGATCGCGGGATCTTCACTGGACAACACACGGCTCCGGGCCAAAACGGTAACCTTGCTACCGAGTCTGGCGAACGCCTGAGCCAATTCCAAGGCAACGAAACCGGCACCAATTACGATCAGCCGTTTGGGGCCGGTATCCAGCGTCAAGGCACTGGTTGATGTCAGGTAAGGAGTGTCTGCCAGCCCCGTTATTGGCGGTTCTGCCGGTCTGGCTCCGGTTCCAATAAAGGCGCGATCAAAATGAACCGGTTTTTCACCACCCTCAGCCAACGTGACTAACAGGCTATTGGTGTCGAGAAACCGGGCCTCACCGTTCAGGACTGTGATGTCCTTGTGTTCTCGAAGTATCTTTTCGTACTTGGTGTCACGCAGCTCCTCCACTCGTGCAAGCTGTTGCTGAAGCAGTTTCGCTCGGTCTACCTCAGGAGCCGCAGCACTGATGCCCGCGTCAAAAGGGCTTTCTTTTCGAAGATGCGCGATATGTGCTGCACGAATCATAATCTTCGAGGGCACGCAGCCAACATTTACGCAGGTGCCGCCGACGGTCCCACGTTCAATCAGGGTGACGCGGGCACCGCGCTCTGTTGCCTTCAAGGCAGCCGCCATGGCGGCTCCGCCACTGCCGATTACAGCAATATGCAGTTTTTGGTCATTTTTCACTCGGGAAACTCCTTGGAGCTTTGGAATTGCTCTCGTAGCTGGCGTCATAGTGTTTTTTCCGCCAGAACGCATAGACCGTAAGGCCGATGAATACCGCCAGTGCCGGAAGAAGCACATAGTCGAGATAGCCCGTCAGGGCGGCCAGTCCCACGGTGGACATAAGAATGACCAGAATCGGTGTGAAGCAGCATAGTGCAACCAGAATAGTGCCTACTATGCCAACTCTGAGCAGGTTCTTCGGATTCTTCATTGCCCCTCCGGGGTCGCCTCTGAGGCCGTGGGAGTGGAGGGGTAACCAGCGTCGCTCGTGGCCTCGGTGAGCGCCTCTATGGAAGTGAGCGCATCGTCAAAGGTGACGACGGCTTCTCGATCAGGGTAGCTCACGGAAACTTGCGACACCCCTTCCACCTTACTTAAGGCCAGCTTGACGGTGATCGGACAGGCGGAACAGGTCATGTCAGGCACCGAGAGCGTCACTGTTTGAGACGCAGCCCAGGTGGACATGCTGAGCAAAGTGAGGAACATGGCAAGTACAAGCTGTTTACGCATGAGGAAAATCTCCGTTTAGTAGAATAGGGGCAAAATGTAAGGGAACACTAAAGCGACCAGTACCAGAGCCGTAACTACCCAAAAGATCATCTTATAGGTCTTTCGGACTTGAGGGATCGCACACGTTTCACCGGGTGAGCATTGCTCTACAGGGCGATAGATTCGTCGCCAGGCGAGGTACATGGCGACGATGGCCGCGCCAATGAACAGCGGTCGATAGGGCTCCAAAGCTGTCAGATTGCCGATCCAGGCACCGGAAACGCCCAGAGTGATAAGTACCAATGGCCCGAGACAGCAAGCCGAGGCGAGAATTCCAGCCATCCCCCCGACAGCGAGAGAAGCACCTCCGGATTTAGATTTGAATTTCGACATGACGTTTACACCTGTTGCCCATGGACTTGATGAGATAAGGTTACTTCCGTAGTCAAGTACGGAGTCAAGCATCATGTTGGATAAAGCTAATTCACTGACTATTGGCGGCTTGGCCAGGGCGGCCAACGTAAATGTAGAGACGATCCGCTATTACCAGCGACGTGGTCTGTTATCGGAACCCAAGCGGCCTCCGGGTGGCATTCGACGCTACGGTTTCGCCGATATTGATCGGTTGACCTTTGTGAAAACGGCGCAGCACCTGGGTTTCAGTCTCGATGAGATAAGCGACCTCCTACGGCTGGAAGATGGCACCCACTGTGAGGAAGCCAGTGCGCTCGCCGAGCACAAGCTGAAGGATGTGCGTGAAAAGATCGAAAGGCTGGTCAAAATTGAGATGGCTCTGAGCGATATGGTCAGTCAATGCCACGCACAGCCGGACAGCATCGCGTGCCCGCTCATTGCTTCGTTACATGAGGGAGGTATTGGGACAAGAGGCCAAAAGGGTTAGCTTCAGAACCAATCAACCTCTTGTGGACTTATCCCGATACACATAAACAGACCATCTATGCGAGAGTCATTTGTGAAGGTACCCTTTGTTTTATGGACCCCGTTCGCTTGTATACCAGTCGCGTGAGTACTTACGCTAGGTTTGTGAATCTTGTGTGCTACCCCCAGGGTATCCGCGCGTACTTCCGTCGCTCGCCACACCTTCGGTCAGGCCTTCGTGTGCTTGATGCCGGGTGCGGTTCTGGAATCGCAACGCTCGCTCTTAGAGACGCGTTGCTTAGCAAGGGCATAGTGCCTGGTTCGCTTCAGGCCTTCGATCTGACGCCGGCGATGCTTGATCGCTTTCGTTCCAAGCTTCAAAAGCGTGCTATCCACAACGTCGACATTGCACAGGCAGATGTGCTCGACTCTCAGGGCTTGCCGGCTGAATGGGGCAATTACGATCTAATCGTTGCGGCATCGATGTTCGAGTACCTTCCAACAGAACGTTTGAGCGAAGGATTTCGAGCGCTTCGTTTACGACTAAAGCCAGATGGAAAATTCGTTCTCTTTATCACCCGCAGGAACTGGCTCACACGTCCGCTTATCGGCCGATGGTGGCAAGCAAACCTTTATAGCAAGCAAGAACTTGAAGAGGCACTTCAAAAAGCAGGGTTCACTTCTGTGACCTTCTCCCAATTCCCAATGCCGTATCGTTTCCTCTCCCTTTGGGGCTACATTATCGAAGCGAAAAACTAGACGGCGTCTTTGCCGCCCACCGAAGGTCTGCTTTTGTTTAGGAAATCGAGGTGGTGGAGGGTCGCGAAGCGAACATTCAGGCGCACTTTATTGCGACCAGGTTCTGAGTCTCGCATGTCGCTCGGTACAAGCTTGAAAGTTACACCGAAAGATGAGCCGGCAAGCACTATTTAGCTGCTCAAAAGGATCCGGCCCCGTGAGTACACGGGACCGGAAGTCGTTACATTTGTCTAATGTTAATCACAACATCTTCTTTAACTGTCCGTAGTCTCCCCCAGTACGTAGTACCAGAGTGATGTCGTTGTCGTTCCGGTTTCTGAAAAACCAGCCGTGATTGCCGGTAAAGGCTGCTTCCAACTCGCCCTCGTCTTCAAGCACGCCCCGGCCTTTTTCGTAGGAAATTGACTGACCACTTCCATCACCATGGGTATCGAAGTTGATCGGGCCACCCTCTGATACCCAGGAGAATCGGGCTGTAGCGCCTTCCTCCATAGTAAGTTTGAACTCTGTGCCTTCTCCCGGTGTGAGAACCACGCGCACTTCATCCTGCCACTGCGGTTCCACAACTTCTGGTGCAGGCGCAGGTTCTGGCTCGGCAGGTGCAACTTCTGCTTCAGGCGAGGGAGCTGGTTCCTTAACGGCTTCAGCCACGACAGGTTCTTTGACTTCCGGGGCCTCTCGCTCAGTTGAGGATTGAACAGCAACCATCTGAGCAGCTTCGTCAGCAGCAGCCTCTTCGGCGAGCTGCTCCTTGATCTCACCCATTTCAGTCAGGCCCAAAAGGCGACCTGCGCCGGTTGGGTCCAGGGCGTATTCGGCGGGCATGACCACGGTTACAAGCAGAACCAACGCCACAATTGCCGCAATGATGGTTGATCGAACCAGCTTGGCAGTGCTGGGCAGTTCTTCACGGTTGGGAATATCGGTGTTGTACATAAAAAATCTCCAGAATCAGGCGACGAAGTAACCGGTGAGCTGATAGCCAAAGAGCAGAAAACCTGCACTCATCATGGCCACGTTGGCGGTGTAGGCATGGCGGAAAAATCCGTCGGTTTTTCGCCAGAAGCTGATGACAATCAGGATCATGGCCAGGGCGATCAATTGTCCGATTTCCACGCCCACATTGAAGGCGAGGAGGTTCGGAATCAGGCCGTCCTGTGAGATGTCGTATTCGATGATCTTGGTGGACAGACCAAAGCCATGGAAGAACCCGAAAATCAACGTGGCGGCTTTGGTGTTGGGCTGGAAACCAAACCACCGCTGATAGGCACCGATGTTGTCCAGTGCCTTGTAGACGATGGACAGACCGATAATCGCATCAATGATGTAACTATTGATGCCCACGTTGAAGTAAACCCCCAGCAGCATCGTGGTGGAATGCCCCAAGGCAAACAGGCTCACGTAGATCGCGATGTGCTTCATCTGGTAGAGGAAGAAAATGACACCCAGCAGGAACAGCAGGTGGTCATATCCGGTGACCATGTGTTTGGCCCCCAGATAGATGAACGAAATAAGGTTTATCCCGGTAATTTCCTGGATGTACCCCTTGTCGCCCTGGGCGACGGCATGAGCGAGTACATCGGTACTCAGACCCAGCAAGCCCAAAGTTAGAAATATCCAGAGTAGACGATTGCCTGTGCCCGTTGAGGACACACCACGGCATCGGCCAGGCAAGTTTGACAACATAAAGACTCCAATCGAATGTGTTTTCTCGGGCCGCCTAAGCGGCAAGAATCAAGAGGAAAGGAGAACTTTTGGAGGGCGTTCAAGCCGATAGCGCAAACTGCGGGGCGAACCTCCGGCAAAGGGTACGGGCTGCCGGAGAACGGTCAGGCTTTGGGAAACAAACGGAACCCTGAGGTGGTCCATGGTCTCGTGGGTATGATTGCCAGCATCATGATGCACTGATGATGTCTCTGGCTCTTCGTCAAAATCGTGGGTGTGTCCATGCGCACCATGACTGTCCGTTTGGCCGTCAGACTGCGATTCCCAATCGCCTGCCAGCTCAGCCACACCGTGAGAGAAAGACTCGCCAATCACCGACATTGATAGGCCCGCCAATGCAAACAGCATGACGAGTGTCGGAAGCAGTTTTCTCTGGTGGATGGCTGAAATCATAAATCTAATGGGAAGAGTCTGTGGTTGGATTTCATTGAGGACAGAGAATACCACCCCTCCCAAGGGTGATAGGCATTAAACATGGTAAATGATCGCGAACATCGAATACATGAGCGCAAAACTTTGCCCAGCTCTCTGATAGCTTGCATCCCAAATGGGCGGTTCAATGACTGATCACTGATGCTGACTTTGGGAGGTTGACCACCACCGAAAAGCCGCGCTCCGGGATCGTGGGAAAACGCAGTGTTCCACCATAACGCTCGACAATTTCCCGAACAATTGCCAGCCCAAGGCCATGGCCCGGCGTCTGCTCGTCTAGCCGCAATCCCCGTTGACCCAGCTTGCTGATTTCAGCGTCTGCGACGCCGGGGCCATCGTCTATGACACCCATTTGCAGTGTTCCGGAGCGTTGAACGAGTGACAGTTCCACACAGTGATCTGACCATTTGCCGGCGTTGTCCAGGAGATTGCCCATAATTTCATTTAGGTCGTGTTCCTCGATCGGCCAGCGGGCGTCCTCCGGCAGAGAACTCGACAGTTCAAAGGACTTTTCCGGGTAGAGCCGCCCCAGCATCCAGAGTAGATCCCGCGCCTGTTTCAGCGGGTAAGCGCTTTTCCCAACCTGTGGTCCTGCAAAGCGACTTCGGCGCATCTCGGCTTCAAGCTGTTTGTCGATGTCATTGAGTCTCGCGGTCATCTGAAGGCGGAGATCGTTGGAAAGCGGACGACTAGTGTCTTCAAGTATCTGCCGGACCGCCGCAATGGGGGTCTTGACGCTGTGAGACAGATTCGCCAGCGCATCCCTTGATCGTTCCAGGCGTTGATCCAGCGAGTCGAGTAATTGGTTGAGCTGTTGAACCAGCGGTCGAAATTCCTCAGGTGCCTGGACGTGAATCCGGGAAACCTTGCCATCCTGAAGTCGCTTAAGCGTGGCCTTCAGCTCGACGACAGGGCGCATGGACAGATTGATACCGAACCAGATCACAACGACCAACAGCAGAATCAGTAAAATAGAGACGATGGCTGTCCACGCGTGCAGCTCTGCCTGGCTGCGTTTCAGTGCGCCAAGATCCTCGGACACGATCACAACAATCGGCGTATCGCCGATCTGGAACGACTTTCGATACGCAAGAATGTTCTTTGGGCCCTCGACTGTATCCGCATCCCGAACACGAACGGTTCCATCCTTTGCTGATTCAATCAACGACGTTAACACCGGTGCCCAGGAATCCGGGGAAATGATCGTTCTGGACGGAGAATGTATGGCGAAGGCGTGGTGAAAGACTTCCTGAAAGTAGTCACCGGTCTGGAGGCTGTCCAATTGACCGCCAGAATCAAGAATCTGGTGTTCCAGAAATGCGACCTCATCTTTCAGACGTGTCTCGACGAATTCCCGGGACATCCGGTCCAGTAAGAGGCCGTGAACCAGCCATGCAAGCCCCATTAACGCAATGCCGGCTGGCAGTAGCAATAAAAGTAAGGTGCCTTTGACGGATTTGGGCTTGCTAAACAGCGTCATTGAAGAGATATCCCTGACCGCGACGAGTTGCAATGGTGTCGTTGCCGACCAGTTTCCGCAATCGGCGAATGTAAGCTTCAATCACGTTTTCGTTAGGGGTATCGTTCAGGTTGTACAACTGCTCCATTAGCTGCTCTTTCGAGAACACATGGCCGGGACGGCTCATCAGGCAGCGCAGTAGGCGAAATTCCGTGCCGGTGAGGCTGTGCTCCGTGCCATCTTCCGATTTCAGGCTTTGACGATTTTCATCTAATTCGAAGCGTCCGGCTTTTACCATTGAATGAATACGGCCTTCGCTTCGACGCACAATGGCGTTGAGCCGGGCGATGAGTTCTTCGGTCTGAAAGGGTTTTGCAAGGTAGTCATCCGCTCCAGCTTTAAGGCCTTCCACCTTGTCGTGCCAGTCGCCTCTGGCGGTCAGAATAAGAACCGGGCAGCCTATCTGATGGGTTCTCCATTTCCTCAAAACGTCTAACCCGTTGCCATCGGGTAGGCCAAGATCAAGAATAACGGCTCGATAGTCCTCCTGCTCGCCCAGAATCGCAGCCTCTTTGGCGGTGTAGGTCGTATCAACGCTGAACCCTGCCTTTTCAAGCTGACCACTTAATCCGTCAGCCAGCAAACGGTCATCTTCAACGAGCAGTAATCGCATCGGACATTCCTTCTCTGAGCCAAGTAATAGCTTTGGAGTGTCGCTGATCAACCTGAATTCAGCCTGAATGGCAAATTAGTTCAATATTTTCAGCAAGAATTCAGGTTAATGCGCGATGGTGTGAATCGTATTCTGGCATCGCTCTTTGTTCAGAGCCAACCGACGCCGGGATTTCCGGCCACTTTATCAATGGAGAAGACAAGATGAATGCATCCAAGTTGATTGTTGCAGCCGCGGCCATGTCGATGTCCGCAGTGACCCTCGCCGCCGGTGCTCATGGCGGTGGTCATGGCGCCAGCAGCGGCGAACCGGGTAAAGCCTCGGAGGCCTCTCGCACTATCACAGTGGAAATGTACGACAACTACTACGAGCCCGAAGAAATCAGTGTAAAGCCTGGCGAAACCGTTCGCTTCGTGGTGGAGAACAAAGGAAACCTCGTGCATGAATTCAATGTGGGCACTCCCGACATGCACGACGCTCACCAAGAGGAAATGATGATGATGGTTGAGCATGGCGTGATCCAGGGCGGCAAGCTGAACCACGACATGATGAATATGGATATGGGCAATGGCCATTCCATGAAGCATGACGACCCGAACAGCGTGTTGCTGGAACCCGGCCAAAGCAAAGAAATAATTTGGAAGTTTTCTGATAAAAGCAATATCGAATTCGCCTGCAACGTGCCAGGCCACTATCAGGCCGGTATGTACGGTGAGGTCAATTTCGAGTAAATCGCTTGGCGGAAGTCCGCGATCAGCGGGGCTGAGACACGTTTCTTGGCCCGGCTTCAATGACGTGTAGTTTGGAGTAAAACAGATGAAAACACGCTTTTTGACAGGGCTTTTGAGCCTGCTGATGCCAGCCTTGGTTATGGCCGGTGAGTACGACCTTACGGTCGACCGGGTAAAAATTGATACCGGCGATTTTGTGAAGGAAGGCATCGGATACAACGGCGCATCCCCGGGGCCGGTTATGCGCTTCAAGGAAGGCGAAAACGTCAAGATCAATGTGACCAATAACCTGGATGAGATGACGTCTATTCACTGGCACGGCCTGATCCTTCCTTTTAACCAGGACGGTGTGCCCGGTATCAGCTTCCCGGGCATCAAGCCGGGTGAAACCTTCACCTATGAATTTCCTATCCAGCAAGCGGGCACTTACTGGTTCCACAGCCACTCTGGATTCCAGGAGCCGGACGGCGCCTATGGTGCCATTGTCATCGAGCCCGAGGGCCGTGAGCCATTCCGCTACGATCGTGAATACGTGGTGCAGTTGACTGATAAGCACCCCCATTCCGGTGACCGCATCATGCGCAACCTGAAAATGATGCCGGATTACTACAACCGCGAGCAGCAAACCGTCGGCGAGTTTTTCTCGGACGTGTCAAAAAATGGCCTGATGAACACCGTCAGTGACCGTATGGCCTGGGGTGGCATGCGGATGATGAAGGCAGACGTTGAAGACGTGCAGGGCTTTACGGGCCTGATCAACGGCAAAGGTCCGGACCAGAACTGGACGGGACTCTTTGAGCCGGGCGAACGCATTCGGCTGCGATTCATCAACTCTTCCGCGATGACCTACTTTGACATCCGGATTCCGGGTTTGGATATGACGGTTGTCCAGGCTGATGGCAACAATGTTCAGCCGGTTAATGTAGACGAATTCCGGATTGGTGTGGCGGAAACCTACGATGTAATCGTGCGTCCGAAAGATGAGCAGGCCTACACCATATTCGCCGAATCCATGGGGCGTTCGGGCTATGCCAGAGCAACACTGGCCCCAGAAGAGGGTATGGAAGCGGCTGTACCGCAACTGCGTGAACCGGCCCGCCTGACTATGGCCGACATGAGCGGTATGCATGGCATGGACCATGGCAGCATGGCCGGTATGGATCATGGCGACATGGATATGAGCAGCTCAGAAGGGATGGGCGGAATGGATCATTCTTCGATGAAAGGAATGGACCACTCAAATATGAAAGGAATGGATCATTCTAACATGGAAGGCATGGATCACGGTTCCATGGCGATGGGTAAAAAAGAAGGTCCAAGTGATCCCTTCTATGCCAAGGGTAGTGGCCTCGTACCCACGGCAGCCAATGGCGGTAAGTTCCTGTCCTACGCTGACCTGAAGGCTCAGGATCCGCTGTATGAAGTTCGCGAGCCGACCCGGGAAATTGAGCTTCGTTTGACCGGCAACATGGAGCGGTATACCTGGAGCATAAATGGCGTTAAGTACGAAGACGCCGATCCGATTCGCCTCAAATACGGTGAGCGGGTCCGTTTCAAGTTTGTTAACGAAACCATGATGACTCACCCCATGCATCTGCACGGTATGTGGTCAATTCTTGATGTTGGCGCAGGCCAGTGGAATCCGATCAAGCACACGGTCAGTGTGCAGCCCGGCACCACCGTTTATATGGAAACCGAAGTCGACGAGCCTGGCCAGTGGGCGTTCCACTGCCACCTTTCTTATCACGCGGCCGCTGGCATGTTCCGCAAGGTGATTGTTGAAGGTGGGCCAGAGTCAACGCAGGCCAAAACAGACGTGGCGGCTGAAGAAGGAGGTGAGGCATGAGTTGTATTCGATCACTTGTTGCGGTCAGTTTCCTTGCCTCTATCGGATTCTCGACGGCGGTGACCGCTCAGGAAATGATCTCCGACACGACCGCTCGTAAACAGCCACTCACAACCTGGGGTGTTCAATTTGAAGAGTTTGAATACCGCTACAGCGACGATGACGAGGAGCTGGGCGTCTGGAATGCGGATGCCTTCTATGGCACCGATGATTTTAAAATCCGGCTGCTCACAACCGGTGAATACGAAATACAGGAGCAGGCCTACGAAACACTGGAAAACCAGTTGGTCGGCCAGATCCCCATCTCCAAGTTCTTCGACGCCAAAGCGGGCGTGCGTTTCGATACTCCGGAGGGGCCGGACCGCACATACGCTGTTCTCGGCGTCGCGGGGCTGGCACCTCAATGGTTCGAGATCGACGCAAATCTGTATGTCAGTAAGGATGGCGATACGTCAGCCGAACTGGACGCTGAGTACGAATTGCTGTTCACCAACTACTGGATTCTGGCGGCAACGCTGGATGCCTCAGTAGCGTTCAGTGAGGATGAAGAGATAGGCGTAGGCAAGGGATTGGTTTCCACCGAAACCGGCCTCCGGCTCAGCTACGACCTGATTGACCGTGCGTTCTCACCCTACGTGGGTGTGGTGCACGAACGTAAGTATGGCGATAGCGCCGACCTGGCCGAGGCGGGCGGCGGTGGCACAGAAGATTGGTTTGCCGTAATCGGCGCTCGAATCGCATTCTGATGCTGAAGGGCCATGGGGAAACCCATGGCCCTTTTTCTTCTATGAATTGATGTAGCTCAAATCCACCTTAAACCTGTATTCGTTTTCAGTAGCAGTTCAGGTTGAAGTGTTTTGATACAGGGAGAAGTCATCAGGAAGAGAGGTGTCACCCCATGACCAAAGCACACAAAGCAACCAATCAGGAGCAGTTTTTGTTGCGCCGGAGAATGGCTGTCGAGGGGCTTGGAGAAGATCAATGGGACGGTCTCATATACGATCTTAATCACCACCCCTGCGTTGATATCGCCGAGCGTAAGCCGAATGGCAAATTACACGTCAATTACGATGGAACCCACTGGTCCGTCGATGAATTATTGGAACTAATCAAGGCTTACGGTGGCCGATTGAAAATGGGGTGGTGGTCCCGGCACAAACTGGCCTGGTACCGGTTTACCGACGACAACGTCCGAGCTAATGCCAAGCATGAGCCATTCTGCTGCTCGAAAATTCCACCCATGAAAAAATGACAGGAGGTTGAATGAGTCGGGAACAAGACCGAACCACTCGTTACCAGGAAGGCAGTCTTACTCTCCCGGGAACCGTTATGCTGGGTACCGGCGTCATGATTGGCGCCGGTATCTTCGCTTTGACCGGGCAGATGGCGCAGATGACCGGAGTTCTTTTCCCATTGGCGTTTCTCGCTGCCGCGGTGATCGTCGGCTTCAGCGCTTACTCGTACATCAAAATCTCCAATGCCTACCCATCAGCCGGGGGCATTGGCATGTACCTGCACAAAGCTTATGGCAACCGGCTACCGACCGCGTTTAATGCTTTGCTGATGTATTTTTCGATGGTGATCGCCCAGAGCTTTCTTGCGCGCACCTTCGGTTCCTACACCATGCAACTTTTCGGCGGGGATGACAGTGGCCGCATGGTGCCTATTCTCGGCGTGGGGCTCATTCTGGCGGCCTTTCTGATCAACCTGCTGGGCAATCGGATGATTCAGGGGGTGGCTTCCTTTATAGGGATCCTGAAAATCGGCGGCATATTGATTTTCGGTTTGGTCGGGGTCTGGATTGCTGACTCGATCTCGGTTGATTTTTCCGATCCGGGAGAAACAGGAACGATTGGTAATTTTCTCGGTGCGACCGCACTGGGCATCTTGGCGTTCAAGGGCTTTACCACCATTACGAACAGCGGCTCGGAAGTCATCGACCCCAAGCGGAATGTAGGGCGAGCTATCATTATTTCCATCGCAGCCTGCGTGGTGATCTACACCCTGGTCGGTTTTGCCGTTGCCAGCAATCTGTCCCTGGCGGAAATCATCAAGACGCAGGACTACTCCCTCGCGGCCGCTGCGCGCCCCGCATTGGGCGAGTATGGCGTCTGGTTTACCGTTGCCATTGCGATGATGGCCACCGCCGGAGGCATTCTGGCCAGTATTTTCGCCGTCTCACGCATGTTGGCCATGCTGACTGAAATGAAGCTGGTCCCCCACAGCCATTTCGGCATGCCGGGAAGCATCCAGAAGCACACGCTGGTTTATACCGTGGTGCTTGGTCTTATCCTCACGGCCTTCTTCGACCTATCCCGAATTGCAGCGCTGGGCATCATTTTTTACCTGATCATGGACATTGCTATCCATTGGGGCGTTCTGCGCTATTTGCGGAAGGATGTGAAGGCCAGTGTGTGGGTGCCTACGATGGCAATTGTTCTGGATTTGCTCGCTCTTGGTGGCTTCGTTTGGGTCAAACTGAATACTGACCCGTTTGTGATCGGCGTAGCGGTTGTCACCATGGCTGTGATTGCCGTGGCTGAACAGGTTTTTCTTAAAAGGGCCGCCAATGCTGGGCAGCTAGGGCAGGAGGAATCTCATGCTCATCATCACTGAATACCAGAATTCGACAGGGAGAGCACTACCATGATGAACAATGACATGTTTGGAAACACCATGTGGGCCGGGCACTGGTTGTGGATGCTGGTGATCGCCATTGTGGTGGTGATTCCGGCTTGGCGTATCTGCCAGCGAACAGGTTACCCGGGGTGGTTGGGCGGGTTGATACTCATCCCCATCGTCAACCTTGTTCTACTCTACTTCATCGCATTTGCAGACTGGCCCTCCGACAAAACAGGAGATCGCAATGGCTGAGCACCATCACGCCCATGATCACCACACCGATAAAGAACCTGGCGAGCACACCGCCAAGGATCCAGTTTGCGGCATGGCAGTGGATCCGCATACCGCGGAACACCGCAGCCAGCATGGCGGCAAAACCTGGTACTTCTGCTCTTCACGCTGCCAGTCAAGGTTTGACGAGGATCCGGAACACTACCTCAGTGGAGAACAGAAGCCGGAAGAAACCGTGGCTCCGGGCACAATGTACACCTGTCCGATGCATCCGGAAATTCGCCAGCAAGGCCCCGGAGATTGCCCCATTTGCGGCATGGCCCTGGAGCCCGAGCAGGTAAGCCTGGACGACGGGCCTTCGGAAGAACTCAAAGACATGACCCGCCGATTCTGGATCGGCCTGGTGTTGGCTCTGCCGGTGCTGGTGCTGGAAATGGGTGGGCACCTTACCGGGCTTGATCACATCATTGCCCCGCAAATGTCTAATTGGATTCAACTGGTGTTGGCAACGCCTGTGGTGCTCTGGTGCGGTTGGCCCTTCTTCGTCCGGGGTTGGAAATCCGTGGTTAGCCGTAACTTGAACATGTTTACGCTCATTGCCATTGGTACCGGCGTCGCGCTGATCTACAGCCTGGTGGCAACCCTGGCGCCGCAGATCTTCCCAGGCGCCTTCCGGCAGGAAGACGGGTCGGTCGCCGTCTACTTCGAGGCGGCTGCTGTCATCGTGGTGCTGGTGCTGCTGGGGCAGGTGCTGGAATTGCGCGCCCGAGAAAAAACCTCCGGCGCCATCAAAGCTCTGTTGGATCTGGCGCCCGCCACAGCCAGGAAGCTGGATGATGATGGCAGTGAGTCTGATGTGTCGCTGGATCAGGTAAAGGTTGGTGACCGTCTCCGAGTGCGCCCTGGAGACAAGGTGCCGCTGGATGGCGAAGTGCTTGAAGGCAGTTCTAACGTGGATGAGTCCATGGTGACCGGTGAGCCCCTGGCGGTTAGTAAGAAATCCGGCGATGAGGTGATCGGCGGCAGCATCAACCAGCAGGGCAGTTTCATCATGCGCGCCGACAAGGTTGGCCGCGATACCATGCTGTCCCAGATCGTTCAGATGGTGGCCAGCGCCCAGCGTAGCCGAGCACCGATCCAGGGGCTGGCTGACAAGGTAGCAGGCTGGTTTGTGCCTGCAGTTATTGTGATTGCTATTGTCGCCTTTATTGCTTGGTCCTTCTTTGGACCCGCACCGCCTATGGCGTTCGGGCTGATTGCAGCGGTCAGTGTTCTGATCATTGCCTGCCCTTGCGCACTTGGCCTGGCGACGCCCATGTCCATCATGGTGGGTGTCGGACGCGGTGCCCAGAGTGGCGTGCTCATTCGCGATGCGGAAGCTCTGGAACGTATGGAGAAGGTGGACACCGTGGTGGTGGATAAAACCGGCACGCTGACAGAGGGCAAGCCGCAAGTCACCCGGCTTGTCGCGGCCAACGGGTTCGATGACAGTAGTCTCATGCGTTATGCAGGCGGCCTGGAGAAAGGCAGTGAGCACCCACTGGCTCACGCCATACTCGATAGAGCCAAGGGCATGGACCTGAAGCTTCCGGATGCGGAAGACTTTGACTCTCCGAATGGTAAAGGGGTTGCCGGTCGAATAGACGGCAAGCGGGTGCTACTTGGTAACCGCCTTCTCATGGAGTCGGAAAATGTCGACACCACGCGATTTGACGACGACGCCGACCAGCTCCGAAAAGATGGTGCTACCGTGATTTTTGCTGCTGTCGACGGAAACGTCGCAGGGTTGCTGGCGATTGCCGATCCGGTCAAGGAAACCACCGAAGCCGCTATTTCCGCGCTGCAAAAAGACGGCATCCGGGTGGTCATGCTGACCGGCGATAACCGCACTTCAGCTGAAGCAGTTGCCCGAAAACTGCATATCGACGAAGTGGAAGCGGAAGTCCTGCCGGAAGATAAGGGCAAGATCGTCCAGCGCCTGAAAGACGAAGGCCGTGTTGTCGTGATGGCGGGTGACGGCGTAAACGATGCGCCTGCACTGGCAACGGCGGATGTCGGTGTGGCCATGGGCACCGGGACCGATGTCGCCATCGAAAGCGCCGGCATTACGCTGCTACGCGGCGACCTGATGGGCATTGTCGAGGCGCGCCGTTTGTCTCTGGCGACCATGCGCAATATCCGTCAGAACCTGTTTTTCGCCTTCGTTTACAACTCCGCCGGTGTTCCGATAGCGGCAGGGGTTTTGTACCCGTTTTTCGGGATACTGCTGTCGCCCATTTTTGCAGCGGCCGCCATGTCGCTGTCCTCGGTCAGCGTGATCGTGAATGCGCTGCGTTTGAGGGTGGTGAAACTCGGGTCAAAGCAATGAACTTCTGAATCATTGGAGGTAGCTATGTCATACACGATCGATCGAGTTATCAAAGATGTCGATTTCGAGGACGTGGACAGAAGAGCGCGTCAGGCCCTCACTGATCACGGGTTCGGTGTGCTGACAGAAATTGATGTCAAAGCCACCATGAAGAAAAAGCTGGACAAGGATATGTTGGCCTATCGGATTCTGGGGGCCTGCAATCCTGGCATGGCCTGGGAAGCCATTGGTGTGGAGCCTCGCGTGGGTGCCATGCTGCCTTGTAACGTTATTCTTCGAGAGGTTTCGGAGGGTATTGAGGTGAGTGCAGTGGATCCAGTGGCTTCCATGAGCGCCATCGATAATGACGAGCTCAAGCAGGTTGCTGGGAAGGTCAGGGATATGCTCTCTGAGGTTGTCGAATCGATCTGAAGCCAGTAGAGGCGTCGATTTGCTGGAGTGCCTCCGGTTTACAATGGGTAAGCAAACTAGCCAGGCGAGCCCCTAGCCCAGCTGAACACTGGAAATGCAAATAGGACTTCTAATTTGATGACGGGATATCTACTGGATGTCAGTCATACTTTGGAGAAGCAAAAAGGGAAAAGATATGGATATAAAGACCTTTGGACAACTGATCGACTGGACGCGCGATCTGCACTCACATCTGGCGAGCTGCCTGTCCCATTGCGCAACAAAGCACGAAGAAGAACGGGCCCGTGCGCTGTTGGATTATCTGGCAACTCATGAATCGGAAATAGAGCGGATCGTGAACGAGTTTGAGCACCAAGGGGATAAGAAGGCACTGGAAACTAGGGTGTACGACTACCTGTCCCATAATCCGATCAAAACTCATCGAACCTGTGACGAGCCTTACGCGAAGCTTGATTTTGATGGTATCTGCCGGGAGGTGTTCGACTTTCATGATCAGATTATTGATCTCTACAAAACGCTGATTGGAAAAGCCGAAATTCCAGAAGCAAAAGAGCTGTTCGAATCTCTTTTGGCGATGGAGGAAAATGAGTCGATGAGACTGGCTCGTCAGGTTGGCCGAATGCAGGATCTATGAGATCCGAGCACTTTTGCTGACGGCTTAATCCCTTTGAATGTTTCCAATTGAGGCTCACCTTCACACCTCAAAGACGGGCGCAAAGCCACCTCCCGGCGTTCGAAAGTTGGTGGCCTGGCCCTGGTACACACGGGCAGCGGCAAGCAGATGTTGCCCGGCATAGGTGTACAAACGGATATCGACCTTTCTGGTGGTGACCGTGCCATCCACTCTCAGGGTGCGTTCTCCGGCGGGAACGAAGTTCTGCGCGATGTAATCACCCTTCAGGATCTCTTCGAAAACGCGGCGGGTTAGTTTTTCGCCCCGATAGACGCCCTTGCTGCCATGGCCCGCTACCGGTTTGAAAAACAGTTTACGCCGGTTGCTCCACAACTCCGCCTCATCACTTGCTGAAACCAGCCGGGTCTTCGGTACAGCTCTATCCAGAAATCCTGCCTCGGTTTCACTCAGGCCCCAGTCGCGCAGGGTTTGGGCATCAGATAGCAGGATCAGGTTCCGTTTGTCGGCCATCAGCGCATGGGCGCGTGGATTGGGCGTGACGACCGCCGCGCCGTCGAGGTAGGCGCGCCTCAGCGCCCCAAGAGCCGGGGCCTCCAAGCCAAAATCCACCAAGCGGTTGTACACCATGTCGATAGGCTTGCCGTGGGCGCTCAGAGCGCCATCAACATACTCAAGCTCCGATGGGTCGAGGATCAAGGTCTCAATGCCTCTGGCCTGGAATAACTGCTGGGCCAGTTGGAATTCCGGGAACATAAACTGGGATTCAGGGGCATCGTCCACAATGGCCAGGCAACCGGGCGTCGAGTCGCCACCTTGCCGTTGCCACTCCTGCTGGAACATGGCAAACACCGCGTCCTCGAACCCATCCAGTGCACGGTTGGTGCCAGCGGTCTGCTGGGACGGGTCACAGCATCGGTGTTGAGCCCGGGCCAATACCGTGTTCAGAAATGCGCCGCCGGCGTTGGTGTTGATTTCGATCAGCTGAGGCCCGTTCTCGCCCAGGTGAAAGTCGTAGCCCATGAAGGCCCCGATGGGGCCTGGATCAAAACCGGCGATGTCCGGCGCCCAGGATAGAGCCCTTTCGCGGTAGGACGGAAGCTCGGTAGCCGATTCGATCGCCTGGACGATCCGCTCCATCGTTGCGATGTCCGCCTGGGGTACAAAAACCGGCGTGTTTGAAAAAAAGTGGTGGAGCTCGGGAGCCGCCGACAGTTCATGCCCGGCCTCTGAAAACTGCTTTTTGAGGCTGTCGGTGAGCGCTTTTCGGTCAAGAGTGATGCAATAACACTGCCGGTTGAGCCGGTCGGCGCGGGATTTGGGTGTCCGCTGGTTTCCCCGGGGTACGTCTTGCATTGGTCGTCCATGGTCATTGTGAATCGTTCGACCTTGATTCTGGTCAAACGAATGCATGTTACGCAACTGTTTTCAGGCCTGTTTCAGCTTGGTGTGGTGGACTGATCGATAATAACCATATCTGAGTTTTCTCAAAAAGGACCCGCTCATGGATCGACGCTTCAAAATCACCTTGGCAATATTTGCCGTTATCGCACTGGTCTTACTCTGGGGAGAACACAAGGTTCATCTGCTTGGCGCTTTGCCTTGGCTGATACTGCTTGCCTGCCCACTGATCCACATCTTTATGCATGGTGGGCACGGCGGACATGGAGGGCATCGCCATCAAGTAGAGCAATCTGGCAAAAGCGTAGAACGGCGTGATGACTAGTGGCACTTCGGATTATGGCCTTTGGAGCCTGGTGGTTTTGAATTCAGCAATTTTCATCTTCTTCGCCTTCAGTTTCTTCAAACCACAGACCCGCCGGGACTGGCGTTCGTTTGGTGCCTTCAGCGCGTTTCTGGTGGCACTGTTCACCGAGATGTACGGGTTCCCGCTGACGCTCTACTTCCTCTCCGGCTGGCTGCAGAGCCAGTATCCCGACGTTAACTGGTTGGCTCACGACAGTGGCCACTTGCTGGAAATGCTGTTTGGTTGGAAGGGGTCCCCACACTTTGGGCCGTTTCATCTCTTGAGCACAGTGTTTATTGGCCTCGGGTTTTATCTGATTGCGGCTGGCTGGCGTACCCTGTATGCCGCGCAAAAGGCAGGGCAGTTGGCCGCAACCGGCCTGTATGCCCACGTTCGCCACCCCCAGTATTCCGGCTTCGTGCTCATCATGTTCGGTTTTCTCCTGCAGTGGCCAACGCTGCTGACGCTGGCCATGTTCCCGGTGCTGGTGTGGATGTACTCGCGCCTGTCTATTCACGAGGAGCGTGAAACAGAAAAAGCGTTCGGCTCCGATTGGCGAGCCTATGCAGCCAGAACTCCCCGTTTTATTCCGCAATTGAGGAATTTGAGGCGCAAGGAAATCGAGGAACAAGAATGATGCATGTGGTAACTATCTCAGCAGGCGTTCTTGCTGTCGCACTAATCAGCGGCTGCGGTAAACAGACGGTGGATGACCGCTGGTACACACAGGCCCAGGTCGAACGCGGCGCAGTGGTCTTCGACGACAACTGCGCAAGCTGCCATGGCGGAAATGCCCAAGGCGCTTTCAATTGGAAAAAGACCCTGAAGGATGGCTCCTATCCGCCGCCACCGCTCAACGGAACAGGCCATGCCTGGCACCATTCCTTCGACACGCTGATGGGTACAATTAGTCAAGGTGGCGCCCCCATGGGTGGGAAAATGCCGGCCTTCGCAGACGAGCTCTCCAGGGACGATCAAAAAGCCGCTATCGCCTATTTCCAAAGCAAATGGGAAAAGCGGATCTACGAAGCATGGTCTGAAAGGAGTGGGCTCTGATACTCAGTTGTTCAGGCAATAAAATGAAACCGACCCCGATACTTACAGGGTCGGTTCTTATTTCTCTCAACTTATAATCTTCGATTCATGAGTGCTTGTGGCTCATCGTTTCTACATTCTGTTCACTGTGCTGATTGTGTTCGGTATTTATTTTACTTGAATTCTTTTTCGTTCTAGCATGCTCTTTGAAATTTTTTGTAAATCGGATTTCGACCGTTTTGTTCGGATAAGTGCGAGCCTCATTAATACGGTCTGCCAAGCCTGAGTTGGCCGAAGCCATTGTTGAAAAAAAAGCTGCGATTGCTGTGATTACCATTACTTTTTTCATGACCTTTCCCCTTTAACCTTAAAATCAGTTGATTATTTCAGCCTGAGTTCAGGTTCGTATGGTTAGATTGTTAACGTCTCCATGAGTTAACTTGGCCGCAGGGTTATCCTGCGGTATTTTTCTCTGCCTTTTCCAGTGCCTTGTGGTAGGCCCGACCCACTTCAGTCGTAATCATTTCCACGCGAGCCTCCATCCCAGGCTCGGACATGCTGTAACGTGTCATCCGCTTGTGTAGGCGTTTCATTTCGTCATTGTTGAGAATGTTTTCTAAGGAGCCCTTACCTTTAGACTGATCATGCGTGGCTTTCATATTCTCATCTGGTGACACGTTGCCAGCAAATGTATATGTTGAGAGAGCAATTGTTGCGGTAAATAAAAGTATGTTCTTCATAATCGAAACCTCCTATTTGGTTGTCGATTATATTTAACCATTGGTTTCTGAAATGGTCCTGAAAAAGAAAAAATAAATATAACTTTAAATTTACAGGTGGGTGGATTAAAAAAAGATGGACAGAAAAACGTTATAAAGATACGGGTTATGGACTTACCTCGGCACCATGGGCACTATCTTTACGGCGGCGCCTGCAATTTGCTCCGCCAATCACAATGTATGAACTGGCTGTAATTAACTCGGCAGCTCTGGAGGAAAGCTCTGGCTCGAATGTTCGCTTTTGTTTAGCTGAGTTCAGAGGATGCCCTGGTCGCAAAGCGAACATTCGAAGTAGCGCCCGGAGCGCCCGGAGCGCCAATTTTCAGCCGTAAAAGGTTACGGATAGTAGAGACTGAAAGCCAGCTACTGCGCCGTTTTCACAAACGTCAGCCTATCAAACTCGTCAGATACTAAGCGTCTGTTAAACAGAAGTATTTGAAGGCTTCTCGATCACTCTACCTTTAGATTTTGCTGGTATTGCAGCATTTGCTCCATCATCAGCTGCATTTGATCCATGCGCTCCTGCATCATCTGAATTTGTTGATCGGTCGTCAGGCCACCACCATCTTTTGGTTTACCACCATTCATCATGTGCTTGCCTCCCATCATGCCCTGTTGTCCCCGCATCATGCCGGGGCCCATCATACCGTGATGCATAAAATCCATTTGCTCTTGCATCGCCTCCCTGTGTTCTCGCATCAATCGTTGTCGTTCTTGCGGTGAAGCTTCATCAGGAATGCGTTTCATCAGCTGGTTCATGTGGGACCAGTTCTGGTGCATCTGCTGCATTTGCTCCTGATCCATCATCATGCCAGGACCATGCCCTTGCCATGAGCCTTGATCACCATGCGCTAGTACGAATGCTGGAAAACCCAACAGCGCAGCGGTTGCTATCAGTCCTTTAATTGAAATCATAAAATTCTCCCCTGAAAGTGAGATGCTCACTCCATCCCGCTTTTAATTGTAGATCTTTATCCAGATAGGCACCGATTTTTTGCGACGAGAGTAAACCAGCTATTGACCCTGTAGTGACTACAGGGTTTTAAATTACGGAACTTCTGCGAGAACCGGAGCCCCAAAAAAATGAGCACCCCCTGCAATGGACAGTGTGGCAGCGAAGATGCTGTCGTAAGCAATGAGTTTAAGAGCCCCGTCACCGCCAAAATAGGCAGTCAGTTCAGCACCTACACCGTGCCAAAAATGGATTGCCCTTCAGAAGAGCGAATGATTCGAATGGCGCTCACGGGCTTTGACAACATTCAATCACTCTCATTCGACCTATCGAATCGAAAGCTGGAAATTATCCATCAGGGCGAAACCGGACCAATTACCAGCAAACTGGAAACCCTGGGGCTGGGCGCTTCCTTGCAGAAGTCAGAAGAGGCCAGCGCTGAGTCCGTCAGAGCGGCTGAATCGTCTAAAACCAACGAAAGCGAAGAATCCGGCACTTTATGGATACTGCTGGCAATCAACGCTCTGATGTTTCTGGTCGAGATGACGATGGGCCTGATCGCCCAGTCTGCTGGCCTGATTGCAGACTCGCTAGACATGCTTGCCGATGCCGCCGTCTACGGTCTCGCGCTTTACGCCGTTGGGCACGGCATCAAAATGCAGGTCAGAGCTGCGCATGTTGCCGGCATTCTCCAACTGATCCTTGCCGCCGGTGTACTGGTTGAAGTCGGCCGGCGTTTTCTGTTCGGTAGTGACCCTCAGTCGTTAATGATGATGACCGTTGCCTCTGTTGCTCTTATTGCGAATATCAGTTGCCTTCTTCTGATCGCAAAACACCGTGAGGGCGGTGCTCACATGAAAGCCAGCTGGATATTTTCAGCCAACGACGTGGTCATCAACCTGGGAGTAATACTTGCGGGACTGCTCGTTGCCTGGACCGGGTCCAACTACCCAGATCTGATTATTGGAGGAATTGTTGGTGCCATCGTATTGATGGGTGCCAAACGCATACTGGCACTGAAAAGCTGAACCTTTCGGGGTCAGGTGGTCGATACTTGGCCGTCGTTTGCCATTCATGGGGAGTGAACATCAATGCACAGTGAATTGAAGGCGTCCTATCTTACGGAGCTTGAAGCGGCACGCGTTGCGGAATGGGCGGGCGATTTCCAAACAGCCTTCACTCACCTTGAGCGAGCCCATATCCTCAGCCAGAAATTTGCTCTGGCGCACACTGCAACCCATCTGCGAATGCTCAGACTAGGGTGGCGGACAAGAGACGTTCGTGAAGTGCTGGGGCAGTCTATTCGAACCATTGCCGCCCTGGTCTTTTCCCGAATTTGGGTTCCGGTCGGAAACACCGGTCGTGCCAACGTCAGCGCGTTTGCACCCATGCCGGTGCCCGAAGACTTGGCAGAGATACTGGGAAAAAGCGCGGTCAGTATGGTTGCTCACAACGTACCGAAGAATCGGCGGCTCCCTTGACCCTATAGTTGCTACAGGGTTCATAACTAGACCAACATCGTTGTTGATCATTGATAGAGGCAAAAATGCACGATCACAGTCACGGTCACGACCACAGCCATCATTTCGACACCCATAACCGCTCCTTTGCGATTGCTGTGTTCCTCAACATCCTGTTTGTCGTCATCGAAGCGGTGTACGGGGTCATATCCGGCTCGCTGGCGCTGCTTGCCGATGCCGGCCACAACCTCAGCGATGTTATGGGGTTGATCATGGCCTGGGCAGCCAGTTGGCTGGCCAGCAAAGCGGCAACCAACGCAAAGACCTATGGCCTGAAGAAAACCACGATTCTGGCGGCCCTGTTTAACGCTCTGATTCTGATCGCCGCTGTCGGTGGCATTACCTGGGAAGCCCTTCAGCGCCTGACAGATCCTGCCGACGTCGCTGGTCTGACCGTGGTGATCGTGGCTGGCATTGGCGTACTGATCAACGGCGCAACCATGATGCTCTTTCTCAAAGGGCAGAAAGGGGACATCAATATCCGGGGCGCTTTCTTGCATATGGCCGCAGATACCGCAGTGTCGGTCGGCGTCGTGATCTCCGGCACGATACTGATGTTCACCAACCTGACCTGGATTGATCCAATTGTGAGTCTCGTTATTGCCGTTGTGATCTTTGTGGGCACCTGGCAGTTACTGAAGGACTCCGTAAACCTGGCGGTGGATGCTGTTCCCAAGGGGATTGATCCTTCGGCTGTCCATGAGCGTCTTGAACGATTGCCAGGAGTAATATCGGCCCATCACCTACACATCTGGGCCCTGAGTACCACCGAAAACGCGCTAACCGTTCACCTAGTGAAACCCGACCCCGAGAGTGACGACCAGGTGATCAGTGAGGCCGCTGAAATGCTGAATCAGCACTTTGGAATCCAGCATACGACCGTTCAGTGGGAGCGTTGTGAGGGCCAGTGCCCAAATACATTGCTTTGCTGAATATTGGAAAGATGTGGCGCACGCTTAGTGGCAGCCGATATTTCGGCTGCCTGGTTTATAACGCTTAACTAAGCTATTTCCAATTTTCCGTTCTTTAAACCCCGCTGAATTGCTGGCCCCATCGCGGCGCCCGCTTGTGCACCGGCAGTGGCAGCTGCATAACCGTCGTAGATACCGGCAGACGCACCGACCACACCAGCGGTTTTCTTTCCGTAGTTATTCTTGCCAATCCTCCGGGACAGGCAGTTGGGGCATTGTTCAGACATTGGAAATTACCTCTGTGAATTGGGAGGGAAGGCACTTTCAGTGCCCTGGTTCACAGAGGTGATATAGGTTTAAGATTTTTTTGATTGCCCTGATCCAGTGCTTGACGTATGAGCAGCTCAAGGGTTTTATTATGACCTTCGGTATTTAATCCGGGTCGACCAATGCTCTTCCGAAACGTCACCACCGCATTGCTAAGTATTCTGCTTTTGCTCGGCACCGTACCATCGGGTCTAGCTGGGGTAGCAATGGGTGCCACTGACGCGATTGGCAGTGAGACTCATTGCCGCGGAATGGGTCAAGGTTATCCAGCTGATATGGAATCTGGCACCGCCAAGGTACCGACGAACTGCAGTGATCCTGAGAAGATGAACTGTTTGCGGATCGCAGCGCAATGCCCCTTAATACCGTTATATGCGCTGACAGGCACAAGCTCCGTTCCAAGTATTCAGCTCACCACAGGTTTTCGTGCCGCACCGATCAGTGCGGAATACCAGAGCCCTATTGCAGACGTTCTCACGCCCCCACCTGATTCTCGCTCCTGAACCACTGTTCCGCCGAGTCCGTGCTCCAAAGCTCGGCACAAGAATATCCGCTCGAACACAAAAGCAGTTCTGGCAATGGCTACACGGGTCCGGATCTGCGCGTAAGGAGAATGACGATGAAAACCACTACGTTCAAAATGATCGGTGCAGGTGCTGTTCTTACCGCCGCCATCGCTAGCGTTTCCGCTTTTGCCCACAAACCTGAACAGCAAGGTATGGGCATGATGGGCGAACACATGGAGACCATGGGCGGCATGATGGGAATGATGTCCGGCATGTCCGCCGAGGATCGTTCCAAAATGCAGGCGGCGTGCATGAAGATGATGCAGAGCCACAACAAAGCGTCGCCATCAAGCAATCAGGACGAATCCAGCCAATAACTAATCAAGAGCCCATGGCTGGTGACGCGCTAAAACCTGCGACACCAGCCTCACTCAAATCATTTGACAGGAACACTCTATGAGAACCTCCATCGCTGCCGGCTCAATCGCTCTTGCTTTGAGCACTCTTTCTACGGGATTCCAGCTTCACGCCGCCGAACCCACTCTCGAAAACGGCGTATCGGGTAAAGCCGATCATGCCATTACCGTTTACAAGAGTCCCAATTGTTCATGCTGTGCCGACTGGGCAGAGCATCTTGAGAACAACGGATTCGACGTGACCATTGAGAACACAAGCAACATCAACGAAGTCAAAATCCAGCATCAGATTCCACGGGACATGGCATCCTGCCACACGGGTATCATCGATGGCTTGGTGATCGAGGGTCATGTTCCAGCAGACGACATCAAGGCATACCTTGATTCACCGTCACAACCATTCGGCGACAACGCCGTCGGCCTCGCGGTCCCTGGCATGCCTCATGGCACGCCTGGTATGGAAACAGGCAGGCAGGATAACTATGACGTGATGGCATTTACCGCCGACGGCATGGCTCAAAGCGTCAAACGATACGAGTTCTGATATGCCGGACCTCGCAACCTGGGGCACTCTGGCCGCCTTTCTCGGCGGCCTTGTGTCCTTCTTCTCCCCTTGTACCCTTCCGCTCGTACCGGGTTATCTATCCGTTGTGACCGGCGGCGCGGTAAGCGAAGCCTCAAATAGGTTGAAGGCTTTTTGGTTGAGCCTTTGTTTTGTGATGGGATTCAGCCTGGTTTTTGTCGCGCTCGGTGCGAGCGCCAGCCTCCTGGGCCAATGGCTGATGGCCTACCGTCAGGAAGCCAACCTGGTGGCAGGCACACTAATTGTGCTGATGGGGCTGTTCATGCTGGGTTGGTGGAGCATGCCCGCTCTGCAACGTGACTGGCGCCTCGGGCAGACACTCGAAGGTGGGCGGCCGACGGCGGCCTTTGTACTGGGCGTCGCCTTTGCCGTCGGCTGGACGCCCTGTATCGGCCCCATACTTGGTGCCATTCTGGCTCTGAGCTCTACGCATGCCAACGCCGAAACGGGAATGCTGTATCTGGCAATATACTCGTTGGGACTGGCGTTGCCTTTTCTTGGGACCGCCCTGTTCATTGAGCATTTCCGCAAGCGCGTGCGCGGCTTGAGCCGCTGGAGTAGGTTTCTGAGAGCGCTAGCTGGTTTGGTTTTGATTGTCATGGGCGTGATGGTGTTAACCGGTCAAATGACTCTATTTGCCACCTGGATGCTGTCCACATTTCCAGTGCTGGGAAAGCTCGGCTAATGTTTTTCTAAAAGCGGAGGTCCCGGTGCCCCGCTTCTAGAATCTCAACAACGATCCCACTCAAACCTCTGGGGCTTCACTGATTCCAGTGTGCAATGACGCAATTAGAGGACATTGAACATCCCCTTTTTGAATATGGCATCGGGTGACCATATCGCTCAGAACACCTTCAATCCTCTCCAGCTTTTTGATCTTTCCACGCACGGACTCCAGTTTGTGCTCGGCCAGGACACTGGCTTCCTGGCAGTAGGCACCATCTTCCAGCCGAAGCAAGTCGATAATCTCATCGAGACTGAAGCCCAGGTTCTGCGCCGATTTCACGAACGTCAATCGATCGATATTGGACTTACCCCGATATATTGAGCACTATCTTTACGGCGGCAGCGCCTGCAATTTGCTCCGCCAATCACACTGGATAAACTGGCTGTGATTAAGTCGTCAGCTCTGGAGGAAAGCTCTGGCTCGATGTTCGCTATTGTTTAACAGCTGAACTTTGATCGATAGTTGTCATGAACGGCAACGCTGCAGAAAGTCTTGGATCCACACAGTCTCGGATGGTCGAGGTTCTAGCTGGTATTTCTTCGTGATTCTCGAGAACCGCGCCACGTAAGAACACTGACCAGACGGCGGCAACCATTCCGTGGGCCCCTTTGCACCTTTACTACGATTAAGCGATGCCTCGACCGGCAGAAGATTTACGGGGTCATTGGCAAACCGTTCTCGATTTGCGTCACTCCAGTGATTGGCCCCCCGATCCCAGGCCCATTTCAATGGAACGACATGATCGATGTCCGCTTCAGACGCATTTTGAATGACATTTCCCGAGAAAGGGCTTATCCACCTGCCGGTCACGACCCGGCAGCGTCGATCTGTTGCGAATCTGACCGGTGTTGATGACATCTGAACGAGCGCTTCTGCCCTACTGTCCTGACAATCACCATCAGAATCATCCCATCCGTGGCCAAAGGCAGTTCTGGAGTAGCTCCCTGAATCAGAGGGCTTAATTGTTCGCCGGTCACTGGCGGAAGGACGAGCGATTCCTTTTGGCAGGCGTCCCCCAGCTGCAAGGCAGGCTTCGACCGAACCAAACGGCTGAAAGTTTTTGGTGCGGTCGTACCAGCTGCTCTGCGGTGGGTGACAAATCCCGCTGCTCGACATTTTAACAACAGATGCGAAAGCTGGATTTAAGGCGGCAAGAAGGACAAATACGACGATCTTAATTACTGCATTGATCAAGGCTTCTAGTTCCTAATGTACCTGGAATAGTCAAAACTGAGGTTCGGTGCAGCTCAAGTACGTCCTGATTCATCGTCCGTGGAAACGGACTCGCCCCTTTTCTCCATCACTTCAGCCAGGAGTTCTTCGGCTACAGGATCTGTCTCTCCACCATTCTCTCGAATCACCATATACCAGCCGAGAATCAACCCGACGATATTGTCCTCAGGGCCTTCTTCGAGATTCTTCAGAGGAAGTCCCTCGCTGCTCTCACAGATTTGTTTGACTACGTCCCATTCGAATTCAATTTTGCCTGTCTCTGGGCGTTTCAGCCCGAGATCTGAGAACGAAAGATGGTCGGGAATGACCACACGAGCCTTACGTTGCTCCATTAAAGAGTCCCTTATTGAATCAGATTCTCAGACCTTAATCGTCCATAGCCTATCGATCAAATTCATGAATAGCATTCCAAAGGTGAACTCCGAGCCATCGAGCCAGGCGTTCGCAATCATCCATGAGCGCAGTCCTTCCAGCCGAGGTCAAAGGTTGGCGTTGTGTGAAAACTTCGCGTCGAGATTTGTCGCTGACGACCACGTTCAGCTGATAAACAACACCGGCTGATTTCAGTTCGCCATCTGAGTAAAAGTAAGAAATCAGCTGAAGTGCATGAATGTCGGCCAGCGCTACTGCAACTTTGTGCCGGGATTGGCTTGGACCTTTCCAGAAGGTTCCTGATTTCCGATCAAACACAGGACGACTCGCCGAGCGATAGAGGATGTAGCCAATTGTGAGGTAACTGGGAACCAGGATGAACGGTGTAATAAAAGCGATGGTGCTCCAGGTATCGACAACCAGAATCATCGGCAGCGTGATCAGAACAGGTAGCAGAGTCAGCAGGATCTTCAGAGAGGGCGGCAATGCGAATGTCAGAGCCAATGGCCCAACTGGTGCCAGTCTTCGACGAAGAAGTACGCTTCGTGTGTCCATGGGCGACCATGGAATCTTACTGGCAACATGGTCCGCAAACTGGCTTGTATCGACGGGCCCGGGATTGAAGCGATGCTTCATGCGAGCGCGGAACTCAGCCCACCCCAGCAATTTCAGGACAGTTTCTTTCATGGTTTTGGTTGGGAACTACGATTTCCGTTACTGGCAGACGTTGCCCCAGCCAGAGCGTTCAGGACCAACAAAGCAACGACATAGAGCAACATCCAGGGAGCCGACAATAGCAGCATCAGCGGCCAAAGGTTGCTGGCCAGAATGAATGCGACGATTGTATAGGCGCTGATAAGAGCACCAATGACCGCTGAAACGACGGCAGCGGACCTCCAATGGCCGCGAAGAACTCTCAAACTGACAAGTTGGAGAATGATGTAGGCAGCAAAAGCCAGAAACAGCAGTTCAATCTTCAACAGCACACCTAATTTTTGGGCCGACCTCGATCCAGTCTAGGAGAGACTCATGGGTTTCACCTAGCTCCGTTGGTTGGATGTTCACCGAGCCGTAGCCTCCATCAGGAGTGATTGCGTATGCCGCCACTCTAAAGGCCTCAATCCCGGATGACAGAACGGCGATAACCTTTGAGTCAGAATCGGCGACAATTGCACAGCGTCCCGAATAGCCTACAGGCAGGTAGCTGGTTGCCATATCGCCGCCGATTTCAACTGCAGTCTGAGCAATGACGATTCCACTTGCCCGTGTCGTCATGTTTAGAACCTACCTTTTTGGGCGCCGACAAGGTCAGAGAGCGCTAACTTGATGAAGGGAATCAGCGAAACAACCGCCAAAGCAGGATATATAACCAGGGCATCTATCCGGATGTCACAGCTGGCTGGACAAATTATTCCCGCGTGCACCATCGCTTCATAAACGCTACAGCCAAGCCACGCGGAAGCGGGAAGCAGCAGCGATCGATGAACGCGCCAATGCCGCCATGCGATCAAGAATCCAGTCCCTATTAAGGCGGCGAGCCAGGGAAACTGTATGAAAATCCCGAAGATAATGACCTCGCTCACCTGTCATTCCTATTCTTGGAAATATCGGTAAATTTTACTGCCCAGCAAGGTTTTGTTCGGGAAACAAAAGGTCATGACCCCCTGACCTTTTGAACCTTCTTAAGTGGTCCTGAGCCGATAGGATGATGAAAACCTACTATGGACCTTCCCGTTATGCCCAAATTCACGCAGGTCGCTGTTTTCGCAGCGCTTGGCGTCCTCTCGGTGAGCCACGCCTATCAGTTCTCAGAGATCCAAACGCTCAAACAAGAGCGATCTCAGGCCACACAGGCCCTCACGTCCAATGAAATTGTGTCCATCGTGGATCAACGGTTGGATGTCGCTGAACAAAGGCGGGCACAGGACAAATTTCAGACGCTGATAGCGGATTACGAACTGGCCTCTCCCAGAGTTCCGGAAGATCGACTCGTCTACGGCAGCATTAACGCTCGCCTGACCATGCAGGAATTCAGCGATATTGAATGCCCGTTTTGCCGAAAAATGCATGGCGGTTTGAAATCCGTCGTTGATAACTCCCAAGGCGTCGTCAATTGGGAGTTCAAGCATTTCCCACTAAGCGGGCATAACCCGGCGGCGGCTATGCAGGCCAAGGCCGTTGAATGCGTGCGTGAGTCCTATGGCAATCGTGTTGCCTGGGCGGCTCTCGATCAGTTTTTCGAGAAAACGCGAAGTAATGGTCAGGGGGTCGGTGATTTGCCAACGTTTGCCAGATCAATGGGTTTGAGTGGGAAAGCGATGGAGCTCTGTCTTCAATCTGATGCTCACCAAGACCGAATCACCCAAGATTATCGGGAGGGATCGCGAATGGGTATTACCGGGACACCCGCTCTGAGAATTCTCGATCACAAAACTGGTCGGGATTACCTGATCAAAGGCTACAAGACCCCAGAACAGCTTGCTCAAGCTTTACAGCAGATTCTGGGTGCCTGACGTGGCAATCTGCTTTATTGTTGATCGAGCGAATCCCCGAGAGCCTGACATCCTGAGCCCTATTGCTCATTTGCCACTGACCGTCACGGACGCGCACAAGAACATCGTGTTCAACATGTCGGCACCGGCAGACGGATGGACACCACTTCTTCTGGAGACGTGCACAGCTCATCTGACGACATCAGAACTGGATGCTTTTCTCGGCGATGAATGGGTAGGTTCGACCGAAGTGTGATCGGCCGGTGGCCATCGAACACGGTACCTACCCTTATCAATTGCAGAAGACAGGAGCGTCTTCGGTGGACATAAACCGAAAGAATCTGGATGAAGCCGTCGACCAGGGCATCATCTCAAGCCAGCAATCCGAAGCCTTGTTCCAGTTCCTCGCGGATAAGGCGGAAAGTCGCCCCCGCTTTATATTCACACACGTTCTTTACTACCTTGGCGGTTTAATCGCGATAGGCGCGATGACACTGTTTATGAACCTGGCATGGGAGTCTTTCGGTGGCGCCGGTATTTTTTTCATAGCCCTCGCGTATGCCGGCGTGGGACTGAAGCTCACACATCATTTTCAGCAAAGAGAACTCCCTATTCCCGCCGGTCTTTGCGCGACTTTTGTCGTTTGTCTGACGCCACTGGCAATTTATGGCCTTCAACAATGGCTCGGAGTATGGCCGGACGACTCGGTCTACCGGGATTACCATCGTTACATCCAGTGGCACTGGTTGTTTATGGAGCTGGGCACGTTGGCCGTAGGTGTCCTGGTTGCCTGGAAGTACAAATACCCGTTTTTGATCATGCCGATCGCCCTTACGCTCTGGTATCTGACGATGGACCTGACCTCGGTCTTAACGGGTGGCGAGATGACTTGGGAGTTGCGCGCCCTCGTCTCTCTCTATTCTGGTTTGTTGGTCATAGGGATCGCGTTCTGGGTGGATATCCGCTCCAGGCATACAGCGGATTACGCATTTTGGCTGTATCTGTTCGGCGTCGTTGCTTTTTGGGGGGGACTGTCCGCCCAAGAATCAGACAGCGAATTGTCGAAGTTTCTCTACTTCTGCATCAACCTTCTGATGATCGGGGTGGGTGTTCTTCTGGTGCGTCGTGTCTTCGTGATATTCGGCGCTCTTGGCAGCTGTGGCTACCTTGGCTACCTTGCCTCAAACGTCTTTCAGGACAGCGTCTTGTTTCCGGTAATGTTGACCGCCATTGGGCTGGGCATCATTTACCTGGGCGTTCTTTGGCAACGGCACGAGAAAGCGATCTCACAGACTGTGAGGGCGCGAATGCCCATGGCACTCCAGGAACTTCTGGAATCGAAAGACCGTTAGAGCTGAATGATCGGTCAGTCTGCTGAATACGGGGCAGCTCTTTTGGCTATTTCGACAGGTCGCTCTCATGAGAATTTGGCTTCACTGACACTCGCCTTATTTCCTGAGATCCCCAGATCACAATGCAGGGCTTCCCCCAGCGGTCCCAGACAGCAATCGCGGGATCTTCGGATTCAGAGGCCAGTGCACGGGCTTTTGCCTCTGCTTCATCAATAGAATCAAATCCATGCTGATTTGACCGATCAGCCGTGAAATGGCCGCAGTAAAATTCTGAATCTTTCATCTCATACCTGCCTTGGTATTGCCGCATTCAGTTCAGAAGACGGCTCGCACTCCTGCTGTATTGATCAATCAATTGTCTGTACTGGTTTACGGTGTCTGAATCCAAACCAATTGCTTCACCCCGCGTTGCCAACTCATGGGCTGCAGCAACGAGAGCGCCATCAAGCTTGTCCTCGTAACGCGTGTCTTTCAGATTCACGTCAATGGCGGATTGAAGAACTTTCAAACCGTCCTGAAGAGTCTGCCTGGAATTGGAAAGCCAGAAGCCCACCCGGTAGCGACAGGGAGCAAAACCAACTTCGGCACATCGGCTGAAGGCGTCCATCGTCTCTTGCGCTACCTCTCTGAGACCACTGTTCTCAATGCTTGGCGCCATAGGAATGGCAACGTCCGGCCCGTTGACCAATTGCTTCAGAAGATTGGTTTCGGCCACAAAATAGTCCGCCGGCCAGTATCCTTGTTCTGAGGCCTTTTTCATTAGGTCATAGGCAGCCTTGTCCCGATTCGGTATATCCGCTTCTGCAAACAGCAGAAGCAGAGCATTGTTGACCAGGACATCAACACTCATGTCCCCGCTGGCCAGTCGGTTTACCCAATGGTTCGGTCCGTAATGAACAATGAAAGGGATACCAACCTCTTCTTCGAAATGTGGCGACGTTGGCGTGGTGTGGTCCATGCCGATTGCTAAAAGCAGCGTTTGCAGGCGATCTTCGCTGGTGTCCAGGTTGTGACCGAAAATTTCCGAGACGAGATCAAAGGTAACCTCTGGGAACGGCTTACCAGGAAGAGCTTCAGAGGAGGCCAAGACCGGTCCAGCCATCATGGCACCTACCAAACAAAGAGAGCCGACTAGTCTCTTCATTCCACGAGCTCCCGGTCCCTTACCTCGTCGATCTGCCAGCTGTCGATGTCTGTTGAGTAGCGAAGCTCGATGGTGCGTGCAATTGTCGGAACGTAGTCCACACAGGTGTTGGTCACCAGGTAATGCAGTTCAGATTGCCGGGTTTGAGAACCATAGGTTTTGGCGTCCTGGAACGTGAGATTCTCGCACTTTGCATTCATCCGCTCGAGTTCGAGAACACGATGCTGCTCGATGTCAGTGCCTTGGCCGGTCGTCTGAGACAATTGAGCGACTACTTCGTTTAAAGAGCGGCGGTATTTTCGACTGTAGAAGACATTCAAATCTCGATCAGACAAGCCAACCGCAGCCTTGTCGTAGTAGATTTCAACCAATTCTCTGGCGTTCGCTTCCGTTGCCAAACGCAGAGACTTTCGGTCGTATTCAGGGGGATCGGCGAGCGCCAATGTGCTCAAGCCTGCCGAAAGGAGCAACAGGGTCAGTTTTTTCATCACTTATCTCCAAAGTAGCCTTTGCGGTCCATTTTGAGCTTCCGCCAAATCGGCAGAATCTTCTGCACCAGCTCATCACGATTTCGAATCGCTCGAATTCGAATGATCGGTTGATCCGCATCTTTTGTTTCAAGGACCAGCGTGGACAGACCGAACAGCCCCATGAGCCCTGCCGGCGGACTCTTGATATCCGAGACCTCTGACATCTCGCAGAACAACTCTTGGCGGAAAATTGAGGTAATGCCCTTCGCTTCTTTGATCTTGTTGCGGGTGATAACTGTCCGCTCACACTTCACAGTTAGGTAGGACATGAGAACGTTCAGGACGCCAACGATGAGAAGCCCGTAGATTGAATACCTGACGACTTGATCGATCAGTGGTGTGTATTGCGCTTTAAGGCCTGCGTTCCACAACACCAGGCCAACGCCGGCTGCCGCAAAAACAAGGCCCCAAAAGATAAAGCTGCCAAGATTCACTATCTGGGATGGACTGCCCTCCCAGACGACTTCTTCGTTGTCATATGAAACGGGAGTGCTAGCGTCCAAAGGATCCGATTTCCGATTCGCTTCAGCCTCGATTTGATTGGTTTCACTCATGATGTCGTCCTATGCAGCTCGAGCATGTTCCAGGCAAGCCAGTGCCGTCGTAATCGAAGCAGTTGCCGGAACGTCGGGCTGGTGCCTGTTGGGTTTATGATGGAGGTGGCCTGTCGAGCCCAGAACGAGGTGAACCACTGGTCTCAGTCCGGCGGCAGCCAAAAGCCAATTGTCTGGTTGATGATCAACAACGATCAGAACATCCTGCGGGCGGGATTGGGCAATCACACTGCCCAATATGGTTTCCGGATCCCTTGCCAGGTCCAGATTGTCCAAAACAAGGACTGGGCATTCTGAAGGAATCTGAATCGCGTTCTGCCGTTTGCACTCAATCAGGCAAAACGAAGAAAAATGCTCGAGCAACTGAAATAAACTTCGGTCTATGGCCGCGTCGGCAGAGTGGAATTCGGTAACACGCATGACGTTCATTGTTACCGCCCTCACCTCAAAGCCCGCTCAAACGCACCAAGCAACAACATGAAGCTGATCGACATGCCCAGTGCGGTTATTGCTCGGCTGATGCTGCGATACACCCGCTCTTTCTCCTTATAAAGCCCCGTCACAGAGAGCCCGATCTCTACGCAGGCAAAGAGAATTCCCATTTTTGCGGAGATGAAGAGCATCAGGGGAAACGTCATGCTGACCGGATCGCCCATCTGGATGATGACAAACATCGCGATCGCCGCAGCCACGACAACGAGGATCGGGTATGAGCGGGGCGAGCGAAGCCAGCGGGAAAGCATCTTTTACAACCCAGACGCAATTTTTGGACGCGACCATACTTTGATGGGCGGATGATCGGCTTTTCTGTCTGCCAGGACTCCATCAAACATCGCTACCAGCCGAATCACTGAAATCCCCTCTTTTACTGCGAGAGCAATGATTCGGAAATAAGCCGCAGTGGCTGAATCGGCCGTTGCCTCGAACTGGTACTTGGTTCGGTTTTCCGTGTACACGTCGGCATTGAAAAATTGCCCATCACAAAGCCGGCCGCCGAAGTTCGCGTGAACGATATTGGTCAAGGGGTCACCCCGTCAGAGAAAAAGTGAAGCGAAAAGGACCAGTGCGGCGCCTGTGATGACAACATTGATCTGTCGATCCTGAGACAGAAGCTGTTCACGCTGCTGGCCGTCGATCTTTCCGGTCTGGAAAAGCCGGTTAACGAGCCATCTGATAAACGGTGTGGTTATGAACATGAAGGCGCCCTCCTGAGCTTTTGGCCAGTCTATTGAGGGCACTCGACGAATTGGGGATCAAAAGGTCAGCGGAGTGTGACCTTTTAAAATTCGGGTTTTGGGTAGTCGCCGGCGGCCAGAGCCTGCTCAACAAGCGCAATCTGGAACACCAGGTAGGCGGCTGTATTCAGATTCTGCGAGTCATCCAACCACGACTGAAGTGTTCCAGCTTCCTGCTGCTTGAAGACTTCAAAGGCGTCGGCGCGCGCAACCGCGGGGTTGATGTTGCTGTAGGGCAGGAAACTGGCAAGAGAGTGTTGCCCAGCCAGGCGAAGGATCTCTTCGCGTGCTCTATCGAGGATCTTCCTATCATTCCGGTACAAAACACCGACCGGCGTGCGCAAAGCCATCCAGGTAGCAATGTCCGCCAGCAAGAATCGTCCTGATAGTGAGTAGTGAACGAGGATGATCGAAGCCGCAACCAACCCCACCTGATCAGCGATGCCGGCCGCCTCGAACCGAAAGCTCAGTTCAACCAGAACAAACACTGACAAGGCCCAGATGACCAGTGACGCTCCAGCAGCCATTAGGCGAGCCGGTGTACTGGACAGACCTTGAAAAGTAACCGTCTTGAGCAGCTCTGATGTGAAACCCATGTCCACGATGTCCCTGTTTTACCCATTTGCTATAACCTTCTCATGGAATGTTTCACGGGCAAGTCGTGGACCCTCAATAAAGTCGGTAACTAGAAACTTCTGCAAACCTCCGGAGTGAGGTGAATTCCCAATTATCAACACAATGGACTTGATCCCATGTACCGAATTCCATTTAGAGTTGTCGGTTGAGCAGGCGTGAAACAATATCGTCGACGATATCTGGTTTCAGAGTGAAACCGTCAAAGACCTCGAACAGTGGGCGTGTCGCTTGAAAGACGTATCCACCAAGTGCTGCTGGCGCGGTTTCGATGGGTACACTGATAGTTGAAATCACTTCATCCTGCTCAGCTGTATACCATGAGGGCATCATTCTTCTCGGGCTGGCCCATGAACTCAGTGTGCGCCCGCTGATTCCTTTCCAACGGTAAGTCGCGTGCAGAACGCCGTCCTCGGTGGCACCCATAGCTTTTGCAAAATGGAGGGAAAGCGCCAGACATTCGGAAGCACGGAGGATCGCAAGAACGAACTCCAGGGCCGTGCCAGGCTCCGGTGTTCTATCCCCGTTGCTGAAATCGTCCTCAAAGCCATGATAAGCGTAGAAACGACCTTCGGGTGCTACACGCCAGAATGTCAGGTCATCCATGAATCCGGTACCAAAAATGTCGACTAGTGCTTCCCATGCGCCGTCCACGTTCCGAGGTTTAAACGAGGGGAAATCCGTGCTGCCCACTACGCTAAAAACTGACCAACCGGTCCAGTTAGGGTTGGTCGACTGGATCAGGTTCAGGAAATCCTGATTCACGCGAAATTCTCCGATCTCACCGTCAATGCTGGCTGCAAACTCCATTGAGCCGTGTTCGGGCAGATCTTCATGTTTTCGCTCCTCGATCCGGCTCTGATATCGGGCCAGGGATTCGTCAAGAAACTGATGAAGTTGATCGACGGGAGTAGGAGGGCGACTATTGGAAAAGACGTGCCCAAGCGTTTCTTTCATGTCCCCGGTCATCGCGCTAGCCAAGTGTCGCCTTACAAACCGGCCTACGTCCGCTTCGCGGTTTTCAAAGCAGCGTTCAACTAGGTCAGGCCAGTCTTTCCAAGTGGCTTCTGCGGTGCTTGGCGTGAGATTGGCTTTGAGCGTTCGAACGTAGGTGCAGTTTAGCTTCACGTAGACGTTTGATCCGTCCTTTAGCTCTGACTTCGTGACAATGGGTGACTTTATGCCTGAAGGGACCTCAACCAAAACGAAATGCTTGCCATCGATGACAGGGTAATGGACAAAAATTTCGAAGGAGTGGGAGGCCATCTTGGTAACAAGGGCAACCAGTTTGTCCACATGAAATTGCGTTTGCACATCATCGGGCGCATCGGCGAGGTTTGGTGATCCATCCTCATCGTTGAAACCAATCAAGAGATAGCCGCCATCATTATTTCTGAGGGCGATGATAGCTTTGATAAGTTTCGCGCGACCTGAGAACGAGTCAGGATCAAACCAGTTCTTCAGTTCCAGTCCAAGGCTTTCATTGGGCCGGGTAATCAGTTGATTGATCTGCTTATCATCCATGACTGTCGTTTCTCTCTTTTTTCTTTGATGGCGCACGACTTGAAAGTTTACGGTCCTTCCTACCATCCATCCAGCCACGATTCCCCAGCCGATCGATCATTGGGAAATCTAGTTACCGAATTTATTAGGATTCCACACGAGGAGCAGGAGATTCACGGTTACCGTGCGACTTGGATAGTCCGCTATTTGTATTTGATCGAATTGGATTGCAAATCGGTTTTATAGTCCGACCTCCGGGGATCTGAGTCTTCCTGAAAGCCTATCGTCATGGCCAGAGTGAAATTATGTTTGGGTTTTTGCACCTAAAGTCATGATATTATTGACCTATAACGACTATCAAAGCTGCGTAAAGCTTTTGTGACAGGCTCTAATAGATTGATCAATGGACGCACGGAAATCATGAAGTTTAATGGAGAAAGGTTTTGGCAGACTCGGGGGAAATTCATTTCCGTTATTGGCTTGGGAGTAGCAACTCTCATAACGGTGTGGAACAGTTTCTTTGGTTTTGACGGACCCGTGGTTAATCCATTTGTGGTTTGGGCAATAGGAAGCGCAGTTCTGCTTTGGATATGTCACTTCGGCAAACTTTATTTTTTAGAGGCCCTGATTGGGATGGGGGCAGCAGTTGGTTACACACTCGCAGCAGATCATTTTCTCGAAAATCACACCTACCTGGGCGCCTTTTGTATAGTATTTGGCGCAATTATTTTCGAGTGTGTGTGCCAACGATTGATCGACATGCGCGTTAGAAATAGGTTGAGCTAAGTTCTTGCATGCGTGCCTGCGTTTCTTAAAATCAGATACCGTAGGCGGTTAAAGAGTTTCTTAGTCAGAACCCGCCTGCCAAAATAGAAAACCCGCCGAAGCGGGTTTTGTGGGTCTATTTCGATTTTCGACAGTCTTGTTGATCCGCCAGGCGACAAATCTCTTGCCACTGAAGGCGGCGCTGATAGACCACGAAGCCGGTACCGACTGTGCCTACCAGGGTAAGGACGATTCCAAACATGAGAAAAACTGACATGGCATTGCCCATCACTGTTTACCTCGTTTCATTGGAGCGGAACGCTTACTGACAGTCAAGTTCAGCCGCTGACTTCGCAGCACCAAAAGATCCTGAATCAGTTCATGTCCTGCGAGATCGCGAGCCATTTCCACTTCTAACATGAGAATGATGGCGAGCAACCACATCACTAGAACCATTGCGATTGCGTCAAAACTGGTAAGTTCCAGTCCATCGGCAAAGGTTTGGAACAGGTGTCCGGCCATTAAAGCTGAGGCAGCGTAGGCCATCGTTTTCAGACTGCCCACCAACCTGGTGCTTCGCCGGTAGCGCATTTTCTGAATGATCAGATCCTGCGTCCGTAGTTTGTTGAGTTTCTGGTAAAGCAATTTCATACGTGTGTTCTCTCCAGGCATGACCTCGCTCAGAGAAAACAAGCCAGACCCCGGAGAGGGTTGGCTTGCTCTCCGAGGTCGGCAGTTTGTGGTTTAAGCTGTCTGTCGTGGACGGTCCCTTAATAGGTTTCCAATCTGGCTAAAACCAGAAGGGTCACGCTTCAACTGGTCCGCCCAGTCCACACCTTTTGAATCCGATTCGAGCATCGGAATTGATGGCAAAATCAGCTGAACATCCAGGCCTAGAAGACTGAGCTTCTGGGCCAGCGTGTTGGCAGCGACTTCACCCGCTTGGTTACGATCTTTGTCGACGAAAATCAGAACCTTTTCTACCCATTCGGGCGGCAGAAACGATTGCATCATGGTCGTCGAAAGCGTTGGCCACACTGGCAGCTGCGTCATGAGTGTTACCGCAAGAGCTGTTTCCAGTCCTTCTGCGACACCCATAACGGTTCCTTTCACCGGGTTCACGCGAATCTGGCGTCCGCGGCTTTCTTTGTTGACCGCCGGCGTGAGTTTTCGCGACTTGTTCTTGCCGTCGGAAAACTCGACCTTCAGCCCACTTTTGGTGATGAACGTCCGATGAATCGAGACTGGTTCACCCGCATTATTGCGGACCAGACCGAGGATCGTGCCGTACTGACCCAGCGTTTGACCGTCGACACCAACGTAGTTGAGTGACGGATGGAACCGCAGGTCATCGGCGAGCATCGCTGCTGTGCGTAGACTTCTGCGTTCGAAATAGGCTCTCGCCGGGTACGATCGCAGGTCGTTCAGTGGCAGAGCATCCCCCCAGATCTGGTTAAGCCAAAGCCGAAGCTTTGAATCGTCCTGGATCTGAGTCTTGGGCGTCCTGATAGGTTTGGCGTCCACGATCCTTCCGCCCAAAAAGGCTTCAAGTTCGTCGTAGGTCTTGGTGAATGACCAATCGTTCACCCACATCAGCATGTCGATGCCTTCGGGGATCACTCGCCAAGCCTGTTTTACGCCGCCACCAGTGGTGTTGGCGTCACGAAACAGCCGGAAGCCATCGGTACCACCGTCAACGGGACAAGGCACATTTTTGCCAAGCTTATTGACCGCAGTTTCGAGGGCTGGCGCCAGTGCAAGGAAAGCACTGAGCCAACGTCCTTCCATGCGACGTTTCAGAGCAGTTGAGTTTCGTTTTTCCATGGTTCTCCTCCAGACAGTGAACTTTTCAAGGGACACTGCCGAGCAGTGAGTAAGAAAGGGCCGGGGCCCTTTCAGTCATCAGTGAAGCGTCAGAACGACTCTTTTGTATTGCACCCAGGTATTCCCGAACTGTTGGAAAAACAATTCGGTGGTTTTCTGGGGCTCATAGATCGTCATGAGTCGGATTGGCTTGCCGTTCCGCGTGGTCAGGCCGTGCTCAATCGAGAGTTGAGGTTGTTGAGACATGGTGCGTTTCCTTTTGAGTATTGAGGGAACACACCAGCCCCAAGGGACAGAGTGTGTCCCTTAGAGGGTTGAGGTCTTTTCTTAGCCGAGCATCTTCTTGCGGTAGTACCGCAGCCACTCGACCATTGTTTCCGGATCCACACCCCACTCCCTGCAGCAAGCTGCAAATGAGAAGGGCATTTCCCGGTTTTCGGACAGAATCCACTCCCAGGCTTCATCGCACGGTTTGCGAACACCACCGTGCTGACGGATGCCAAAGGCGCTTTTTACTGACTCGATTAGAAGCCGTTCACGAATATCTGCGAAGGCTGATTCGGGGATCTCCTGTAGTGGGCCCGAAGGCTCACAGAAGTCCGGTTTCCGAGAGGTTTCCATGTGTCCTCCTTGCGAAGAACACACCAACCCAACGGGAAGATGTGTTCCCGCGTGGGCTGTTGGAAGATTGTGGAGTCAGGGATCGAGATCGAGGACGTTGCCGGCGATGCGAAACAAAGCTGATTGCAGCTCCCTCACATCGTTGATGACGGTCCAATTCCCGAAATACGACTTCACAGCGTTTGAACCTATACCAATGGCATAGGTGTCGATCTGGTGTTTCATCAGATCCAGCAGGTAGTTGACTGCGTGACCGTTGTTCGGAGAACCGTCGGTAATCACAATCAGGACCTGACGTGGTTTATGACTGGCACTGAGTTCCCGTGCCGCGTAGAGCATTGCTTCAGCCAGAGGTGTGCCACCGCCGGAACTGACCAGGAAGCGCCCAAGATTGGGTCTCACCGGCTGTCCACGATGGATCATCGGACTGACACTCCCCCCACAACCCGGAAACATCGACACCGCAATGTCACATTTCGGGATGGTGGAAATAGCCAGCGCCAACGACACAGTGGCCTGATTGGCAATCTCCTGTCTTTGGCTCATGGAACCACTCGTATCGAGCAGGACATGAACCGAGGTTTCAGGCCTCTTATGTTCATCTCGCTGGATGAACACCCGAGTGTCGCCTGCAGCCAAACGGCTTAGACGACGGCCATCAACGCGGCGCCCGCGGTCATGCAACCACTGGCGCTGTCGGGTTTCAGCCTGTAGAAGTCCCAGCAACCGGCTGCGAATGCTTGAAGACGTCAAAATGCCCGCCTGCAATTCACTCGTGTCACCGTTACCGTTCCTCATGTCCTGGCCCACACCGGTATCAATCTCGAAAGATTTACCGGACTGGTCTTCACGGGCCTGTGAGCACAAGTCTTCTTTTAGCTGTTGACCGGGATTGGTCGGCATATCCTGCTCCGACATAACCCGTTCATAGGTGCCTCCTGCGCCAGCGTCGCTGGAATCGTCCGAAGACGAGTCCGATTCTGCCTGGTCACCAGCTGAGTCCTGATCAGACATTGATTGCTCACCGGACGCATCCGACGGGCCTTCTGTCTGGTCAGCGGCTTCAGGAGAGGAATCCCCCTGATTGTCGCCATTCTCAGATGAGGAACTGTCTGAGTTGGAGTTCGGGTCCGAAGAATCCCCCTGGCCGTCGGGTGACGGATCAGGCGGCTGTGACGAATCACTATCCTGGCCGGACTTTCGCTCCTGCTCTTCCTCTTTTTCGGCATCCTTTAACGCTTTCAAAATGGCCCGGGCCACCTTGAGAGCGTCATCACTGGTTGTCATGGACATCATGTATTTCGCCAGCAGCCCGTCCAAACGAACGAAGAAGCCTCTGGGAAACGTCTGCTCCAAGACCTTCAAAGACTCTGGAATCAGCGGTTGGTAGACCTGCCGATCCAGAAACTCTCCATACAACCGGTGGTAGAGGTAACGAAACAATTGTGATGCCTCGCTTTCTGCCGTGGTTGGTACGGGTGTCCAGCCTCGCCCATGGATGTAGTTCTCCATGGCTTCCAGCGTGAACTGAGTCCCGGGAAAGGCGTGCTGGATAGCACGCTCAATCCGGATGTCCTCAATCAAGTTGGTCATACTCTTTTCGATTTCAGACCGGCACTTTTTTAAGGTGTCGAAACTGGACTCGCGAATATGAGCTGCTTCGTGAGAGAGATAGCCAAACAGCACATCTTTCATCTCACTCATGTTGTCTAGCATAGGCAGCACAATGGTTTTGCCATCTGTCATGGCGTCTGAGCCCGAAAGCACGACGCGCACACCAAATTGCTCACCATAGGCAGCTGCCACGATTGGTAATGCCCGCTCGAGAGCGGATTGTCTTTGGTTCATAGTTCCGCTCCTAGAAGTAGGCGCCCATTGCTGATGCAGTGGTTGGATAGGTTGAGGAAGGTGAAACCTGGGGCTGTGCGTTTCCGCTCTGGAGCCCGGCAATCAGTTTTGTCACCGAGAATTCTCCAGACACGATCCGCTCCAACTTTTTATCGTCAGAACACATCGTGAGGAACGTCAGTACCCTGCCAAACACAGGATGATCCTGGTCGATTCGTTCCGCTGGGATGGAGCTACGCAGCGCGCGGAATTCGCCAAGAACCCTAAGAATCCGGCCGTTGCCGAAACTCAGGGTGTCCAGCTTGGTCACCAATGGGTCGAGTTGTTTGCAAAGTGTCTTTCCGCCGATGGCGCGTTTCCGCTCCAGAAGACGGTCGGACATCTCACGGCAGCTCAGTCCGACTTCGTGCAGGATTTGATCGGCAATTTCTGCCTCATCCGGTTCGAAGCCTTTTAGGGGCTGCATTTTGTAGAGCTTAAATTCGAACTTGAATGCGCTCGCCACGGTTTCGCGGTCAGGAACCTGATCCCGCATGATGTGAGCGTACTCTTCGTTCTCCGCGATCCAGTCCTCCTTGTTGCGGTCAAAATCATTGAGAAATTGCTGCAACGCGGATTCAAAGCCGGCCTTCACGGTTTCGAGTTTGGCAACTACGTCATCAATTGCTGCATCGCGTACAGCGAATCCGCCCATGAAACGTGTGCCTTCAGCCAGACATGCCCTTTCAGCCGATTTGCGCTTACTGAGCAAAGGATCGAGAGCTTTGGGAGGAAAAATCTTCTTTCGACCCAAATCCAGCAGTTTCTGTGGTGGCATTTTGCCGTCTGTGCCCAATCGGATATCACTGTCGCGAGAGGCTTTTTTCTCACCGCTCCAACACCGCATTTTCAGATGGACAAGGGTGGTCCCATGGATGAATTCCATGTGTTATCTCCTTAGCAATTATGAGAAGAGGGTGTACCGCCGGAGGCCGGCGGTGAGTTGTGGTTCAGAGAACCGGGGTCGAGGAAAGACTCAGAAAAAGGCGGCCTTTGTGTTTGACTCAATTACCGTCAAATCAATTGGTGCCTCGATTGCGCCCAGTGCGATGGCGTATTTCCTGAAGTCAGCAGGGGGACAGCTCTGACGCATGTCCGAAAACTCCTTGGACGTTCCGTAAAGCTCTGCGAGCTCATCGAAACTGTCCGTCAGGAGAGTATTGTCGTCGTCCACAATTTCTATGGGTGCAAATGAGAGCGAGGCTGAGGGGCCTTGCTCAGTCAGATGCCGACGAAGAGCAAACAGCAGCAGAATCGCCAACGGACCTTCGGAAAGTTCCGCGCCGCCGCTGTGACTGCCACTTAAAAGGCTTTTGAACACCGGTAGTGAAGCCAGTGTGGTTGCCTCATCACGGAATTGCTCCGTGAAAGTGTTGAGTGCAGACGCCAAGAAGCTGGCGATCTGCGTTTCGGGAACCTGAGTCGAGATCCGAAACCAAAACTGGTTTGGAATGCTGCTCTCCAGGTCGTTTTTCGAAACAACCATGTTGGTGCTTCGATCGATCGTCAGCGATTTGAATTTGAGGTAGCCCTTGCGAAGTTTCGCTTCGTACTGCCTTCTCCAATCCGCCTTATCCGAGGAACGATAAACCAAGGGCTTCCCACGGCGTCCATACCAGACATCGTGACCACCTTTGGCGTTTGGCCGCGTATCTATCGCCCAATATTTATCGGACGTTTTATCGGCGTAGTGCAGGACACGGATATCGTCGCTCATGCTCAAGCTCCTTTGGACCAGGAGGTACCAAAGATGTCCTGTGCGATTCGCTCGATTGCTATCCTTTGCTCTGGTTCCGCTTTAGCCAGGAAAGCCTGATTCAGCGAATAAGACAGAGCATTTGGTGCATTTCGGAAGGCCAGTGCCAATTTTGCCCAGCGACACAGCGTGCGCGTGGACATGGTGATGGTCAGCGGCGTCGCCGTTTCCTCACCCCCAATGAACAGCTTCCGAATCTGATTCGCTACGCGAACCATCTTCTTACGCAGCTCTTCGGGAAGGTCTGGTGCCTTCTTTTCAAGGATCGTCAGTTCAACGTCCTCGGTTGGATAGTCCACGTGCACCATCCGGAATCGGTCAAGGAAGGCGATATCAAGCTGGTTTACACCCTGATACAGGCCGGTGCTGTCGCCAGAACCAACGCTGTTGCCGTTCACAATGAACCGAAAGTTTGGGTGAGCGTGAATCACTTCGCCACCGTTTGTCGCAATGACCAACGGGTGTCCTTCGAGGACATCATGCAAAGCGGCAAGCTGACCGGGATCAGCTCGATCGACCTCATTCAAAATGAATAGGTGACCATCACGCATGGCAACAGAAAGGGGTCCGTAAACGAACTCCATCGTGCCGTTAACCAATTTCCAAGTGCCTACCAGGTCATCGAACTCCATACGCGAGTGCGCGGTGAAGCTCTGCGTCGGCCAGTTAAGGCGTGACGCAACTTGGTAAGGCAAGGTGGTCTTCCCTGCTCCGTAATGACCAGAGAAGTAGAGCCCATCATCGTCGGGATCATCCAGAAAGTTCAGGATGTCCCGCAGAGTCTCCCGGCGGAAAACGTAGGAATCGTTTCGCTTGGGGATGTAGGGATTGGTGGAATCGGCGAAACCGGCTGTGATTACTTCAGCTGGAACGTCGAGGTTGAAGGTGTTGCGAATTGGCAGTGCCTTGTCGCGAACGGTCATAGAAAGCTCCTTTTCAGTGAGAGTTCACTTATTCCAGAGCGGCATCACACACCAGAAGGTGATGATGGCCTTCTGGCAAGTGAGATTTTTTGAGAGAGGAATTACAGCCGTAGCTGACGTGTCCGTTTCAAATTCCGGTATAGACACTTATTTTGTCGTGCAAGCACGATCAAAATGCTCAAGGGATTACCTGGTGGGGTAACCGCCTTCCGTAACACCCTGGATTGCAGGGCACTAGAGAAGGCAGACACAAAAAATGGAACTGCTCCGAGGATAAAATCCCCGGAACAGCCATTGCTGGTTTAGAAGTAGGCCGCTTTGACTGGCGTAATCACCTCACCCACGTCGCGATTGACCAGTTCATCCTCAGAACGGGTGAACCGAACTTCCTCGCGAGAGGGCTTGCGATAATTCTCCAGCGCGGTGCTCAAATCCAGGTCAGGGAAGTTCTCCTGAAGGTATTTGAGGTAGTCGACAGATCCCGACTTTTCGAAGCGAGTGACCTTCACGCCGCCGACATCAGCATGGCGAAAAGGTCCCATCAGGTTAACCAATGCCTTTTGGACATCCTTCTGGTCTTTTTCAAGAGCCTTCAGCTTGTCCTTCAGAGACTTGATCTGTTCCTGTTGCATCCGCCAGGCTTCCGCATGAGCTTCCCACTTGAATTTTTCCGTACCGCTTTCCGGGATAAACCAGTCGCGATCAGGATCCAATTCTGGGGGTTGCTCAGTCTGGACCAGTTGCCAAAAGTGCTTGGCCGCCTCGATGATTTGATGCTCCCGTTCAGGAGTTAACCGAATCTCGAAATCCTGGTCCGCACCATCTTCACGGTAGAAAATGAGTCGTCCGATGCTCTGGCCGGCTACAGTCAACTGAGCCTGAACCTGAGCTTCGTAAAGCTTGAAGGCCGTGGACTCGACTCCGTTTGCCTCAAGGTCATCCCAAACAGTCTTGGAAGGCGCCTTGAATTCGTAGGGTTGATCATGTGTATCCACACCATCAAACGAGGCGCGAAGCACGTCCCATTTGGCACATTCACCGCACATAGGAAGCAGAAACTCACCGTAGCGGGCTTCGGCCAACTGACGCGCTTTATCCTCGAGGGCAACACCTCTTTGGATGTTTGGGTTGCCTGAAAGGTCTGGCGGGTTAATCCGTCCGATCTTTTCAGCCCAAAGTTGCCAAGGGGTTTTATAGGGGCTCAGTCCAAGGATCACCGGAATGTCTGTTGCGGTGATGCCCAGGGCTCGCCATTTCAGCCATTCTTCAGAGCGTTGGTTCAGGTCAACTACAGTCATTTTCGGCATTACGAATCTCCATTAGAGGGGTAATGCCGCCCAATGGGTGCATTACCCCATTGGGTTGAGAGAGTGAGTGTTTAGGCTGTCTGGCTCATGGCCGGAAAGTCTTTGATGTACTGTTCGCAGAGCTCTGCAAACATCCTCGCGTAGCCTTCTGAGGGAAAGTCAGCGACCGGGAATTCCGGGTATTCAAATTGAACACCGGGCCGGAGGTGGCCGATGACCGAATAGAAATTCGGGCGGCCGTCGTTGCACTGAGGTTCCGAGTGAGACAGATAAACGGCTTTGACTCGGAAAGAGTCGTAGTCGCGGATCTTCTCAAGGCTATCGAAGTAGAACATCGTCATCTTTGGTTGAGTTTGAGCGTTCATGATTATTCCTCGTGAGTAGAGATAAGAGGCATGAACACCCGTGTTGGGGTCCATGCCCCAAGTGGGTTTAGGTTTTATTGATTTACCGCAGCGGACGGGGCTGGTTGGGCCTTTGCCTTATCCAGTTCGTCCAGAGCGTAGGCCAACTCAGAGGGATCTTTGATCCTCTCCATCATGACCTCTTTGCACGCTTCAAAAGCGTTTTGGTTCTTTGCCCGGTCCACCAGATTTTTCACGGTGTTGAGCAGTTGGGCCGAGAGTTCTTCTCTTGGCGGTGGTGCAGGAAGCGCCGAAGGCGTAACCGGCTTGTGCTGGTTTGCCAGAATCGCCAGGCCTTCTCCGTTCTCCTCGTTGAGGATCCTGAGTGCCTGTGCCATGCGAGGGTTCGAGATTGGCCACCACTTGCTGGCTCGCTTCACGATGCTTTTCAACATCATTTGTTCAGCCCAATCGACCCAGGGCCCAAAACCTTTTTTAAAGGCTTCAGAAACGTCCCGAACCTTGTCCATGTCAGCTTTCGACATGGCTTCGACCAGAACGCCCCCGGAAGGTAGTTCTGCGATGCAGTAACCACCTCGAATGGAGCCACGATCCGTTGAGAAGGGATCACAGACGTGATCTGGTTTCTCGGCGGGGCCTTTGTAGGAAAACTGGTCTTTCTCGTACACCAGTTCAGCCTTGGCCCAACGGATCGCACCGGTTTCCACGCCAATTGCAATCAATCCCCGATAAGAAATATCGAGCATGACCTTGGCGTCTTCATTGCGGCGTAGACGACGGGGGACCAAAAACGCCAGGCCCTGGTTGGGATTGAGCGTTAGTCCGACCGCGGCGACGTTGTACATCGCAAGCCGAAGTGATGAGAGGTTCTTCTTTGCCACATCCAGCAGATAGGAGTTGTTCATCAACTGTTGGGTCGCAAAGATTTGCTCCTGTTTAAAATCCAAACTGGAGCTGTTGAACTTCTCTTTTGAGGATTCAATGATCTGATGCCATTGAGCGGGTTGTACTGCCTGAGGTGCCTGATTCATAGAAAGGTCCTTGCGCGTAAAGAATTCCGGGTGATAATTCCCGGAGAGGTGAGAGAGATGCAGACCAACCATTACATCGTCGATGACGAGGGCAATTTCAGGTTCACATCGGTGGGTCTTGAGGAAGAAGGACCGCTGCTGGTTAAAGCCGGCATTGATCCCACATCCATCAAGACGTATGAGGCATATATCCAGGCCAGGAAGACCGCTAGGCCTTACTTTATGGATTACCTCAGAGACGAAACTGACCGCATGCTGGAAGGAAAGCCGGACACCGTTGAGTGGCAGGCCATCAGATCCATCGCGTTTGGGTCAGATGAAGAGCAGAAAGCTCTGATTGAGAAGATGAAGCGGAAACGGTCGTTTAAGACTGTTTAGCTTCTTTGCGGGCGTTGATTTCCTCAATGATGCGACTGCGAAGCCACTTCAAAGATTTGATCTGTTCCCGATCGGTGAGAAGCACCAGCATTTCCTGAGAATTGCGTAGGTGCGCCTGAAGTTGTTCATCACTTGCCGTTTCCAGCCAGTAATAAACCTCTTTCCTTGAGAACCCCATGATGTTGTCTCCATCGAGAAGATGGGGCTCTCCCGTCTGGGGTAGAAGCCCCATTCGGGTTAAAGGTTAAAAAGCCAGTCGCTAGAACGGGTAGTCGTCGTCAAAGCCATAGGCTTCAACTGGCGGCTGTTCCAGATGCCCAGGCTGACTCGGTGAAGTATGAGCCTGCTGTTGGGACTGTGGCGCGGGAGCGGCTTGCTGCGAACCATTTTTGGAAAAATACTTCGGCAGCTTGCGTGGGAAGTCATTGACCACGATTTCTGTGGTGTAACGATCTTCACCGCTCTGGGTTTGCCATTTCCTGGTTCTCAACTCGCCCTCAAGGAACAAGAGATCTCCAGGTTCAACGTTCATGCCGATGTGCTCAGCAGTCTTGTTGAAACTGACGCAACGGTGCCATTCGGTGTTCTCTTTCCATTCGCCAGTATCCTTGTCCTTGAGAGACTTGGTTGTAGCGATTGAATAAGAAGCCACCTGCATGCCGCTTGGGGTGGAACGAACATCTTTTTGACCGAGACGGCCAATGAGTTGTGCTTTGTTAAGCATGATTATTTCCTCTTGAGCTTAGGTTGAGAGTATTCAATCTCGACAGGCGCACGCTTGCCGGATTGAAGGAGGTGCTGATTTCTCATGTGCTGAAGTTCAGCAGGAGAATCGATGATTGACCGGATGGTCATTTGCTCGGGTTCAGGCTTGTAGAATCGATGGAGAATCCAGCGAATCACGAAGACCATTCCTCGAAGCAAGGCTTTGGTGTACAGCGTCAAACGACGTTCACACGCTGCGAGAAGACGGTCTCCAGTTTCGAAACCGAGATCGACCAGGAAAAGAATAATCCTGCTACCGAACATCAGGACCAGGATTGCAGACAGACCCAAAACGAGTTCCATCAAGCACTCCTTTTCTCAGGTGAGAAGACATACCCGTACTCAGTGTCATAGACCCAAGTCAGATCCTGTCTCAGAGAGGCGTTAAAGTGCGGCAGTAGCAGCACATTTCCGGCCTCAGAAGTGGCAACGACAAAACGTCCTTTGTCCGCTTTTTCGATTGCCTGTTGGATGACCTCATCAACGTGGTTGACGAATTGAGAGAGATGCTTGTTGGCATCGTGTTCACTTCGATTCATGGGAGTGATTCCTTTGGAGTGTTAAGCCAATTGCCGTAGCAACCGCGTCCGTTTCATGGCTAGGTGAGGACGCTGATCAAGTGCCGAGTTCAGTTGAACTGCAGCAACAAGATTCGAGGAATCACAGGGAAAGCATTCAAGTCTGGATCCGATACGGGTCCAGGCCGCAATGCTCGTGAGGGGTAGGGAAGGAAAGACAGACGCACGAAACCTAGCAGTTGAGAATCAACTGAGGATCATGCGGTCTGTCGGGGATGTGTTCGTAAAAACGAACAGAGTTAAGGCCGTAGGCCTAGAGGTTTTTCTCTTCGCGTTCGACTTCAGCAATCAATAGCTGCTCGTTCTTCGAGTCGATGTGGGCCGCTATCAAAACGCTGCTTACTACGACGGCTACAAAGCAAGTCATAAAAATAAGCATGGAAGGCTCCATAGGTTGCGTCTCCTTAAGAATGTTGGTGGATTTTTACTCGCTAATCAAGTCTTTCAGACTTGTTCGGAGGGTGATCCAGTCGCATTCGGATTCGCTCTACAGAGTGCTTGTAATGAGCAATTTTTCCAGCGCAGATGACGTTTAGGCTCACAATGATGATCGTGAGAACGAGGTAGATAGCCAGTTGGATGAGATCGCCGTTATTGAGCAATTCCCAAAGAGCGACAGATGTGGGCGCCATTGAACTTGCGTTGACGCTTACCATTGCTGCTCTCCATCGTGCATGAAGTTCAGAATTTCGAATGAAGAGTTTTTCTTTTGCAGTAAACATAATTTTCTCCGGTCTAGTGTTAAGCCAAATCGCCGTGGCGATCGCATCCGTTTCGTGGCTAAATTGAGGATGCTCATCAGGTGCCGTTGTTCAGAGAACAAACAGCAACAAGATCCGGAGAAACCAAAAGGCGGTCTGCCCTGCCCTGAGAAACTCACAGGCACGGCAAAACACCCTCAGGAAAGGGGTGGGCCTATCAAAGAGGTCTGTTTAATCTGCTTTTGGGTAAAAGTGCGCGGAGGTGCGCGATCTGGAGAGATGGGTCCCGACGAGGCGGTGTGCCGAATGACCCGGTGAGGCACTATTTGAAAATTACACCAGCCTTGTGCGAGGTACAAGGCAAAATATTTTCTCGACGCTCACAATTCTTGAATTTCTGCGAAATGCAGGCTGAGGTCGCAAAGCGGATATTCAGACAGATAGACCAAGACTCTCCCTAGAAGAAATTCGGACTCTTTTTAGAAAGGTGCGCAGTAACGGGGTAGAACCCCTTTGTAGTGGTCAACTAATCCCGGACAGTATTTTAAGGTTTTCCTCTGCTGCAACGGGAGAAATGCCGCCGTTGAACGTATGAGGTCTTTGCTGGTTGTAGTAGTCCATCAGATAGCCACCAACATCTTTTTTGGCCTCAGGCAGATTTCGATATCCCAGGGCCGGTATCCATTCAGATTTCAGACTCCGGAACAGCCTCTCCATCGGTGCGTTGTCCCAGCAGTTGCCACGTCGGCTCATGCTTTGTGTCATTCGATAGCGCCAGAGCCGCTGACGGAACTTTCGACTGGCATACTGGCTTCCCTGATCCGAGTGGAACATGACTTTTTCTGGTTGACCACGCTGTTCCCAGGAGTGGTCTAGAGCTTTGACCACCAAATCGGCATCGGGGCTGGATGACATCGCCCAACCAACGACGCGTCGGGCATATAAATCCAGAACGACAGCCAGATAACTCCACCGCTGGCCGCTCCATACGTAGGTGATGTCACCACACCACGCCTGATTCGGCCGGTCTACCGTAAACTCACGAGCCAGATGGTTCGGGATATCCGGTCGCTCAACGGTCGCCTGCTTGTAGGCGTGAGGACCCGGCTGCTTACAGATCAGCCCCAGCTCACTCATCAATCGTCGAACCTTGAAGCGCCCGATGACAACGCCGTCGTCATTGAGCATGCCCTTGATCGTTCTACTGCCGGCAGAGCTGCGGCTCTTGGTAAATAGGCGGTTTACCTGAGCCTTTAGGGCCAGACGCTCAACATCCACGTGCTTCCGCCGTTGGCGGTACTCGTAATAGCTGGAACGGCGTATATCAAACGCATTGCAGACCATTTCAACAGGCATTTGCTCACTCAACTGGTCTATCAGCGCGTACGATTCATGTCGTCCGACATCAAGAGAGCGGTGGTAGATTCAACCGGTCAGTGCAACATAATGCACACTGGTAACTATCGGGGCTTTCAGAATGTCGCAGCAAGTATTAAAGACCAGAGGGCTGACCTACCAGCAGAAGCAGGAGCTATGGGCTCGATGGAAGAAAGGACAGTCGCTTAGCGAGATTGGCAGAGCCCTTGGGAAGCATGCTGGATCGATTACTGGAATGCTCGCCATACATGGCGGCATTGCCCCTCTGAGACGTTCCAGGTCGGCGAGGGTGCTTAGTAGCTCTGAGCGCGAAGAGATTTCAAGAGGCATCTCAGCGGGACTGACATTGACTCAGATTGCCGACTCGATGGGACGGTCTGCCTCAACCATCAGTCGAGAGGTCAGTCGTAACGGAGGAAGAAGTCGGTACAGGGCGAACGTGGCAGATCGGCGTGCCTGGACCCAATCAAGACGTCCGAAAAAATGCCTTCTCGCATTGAATGAGCCCCTCCGTGCAGCCGTTGCCGAAAAGCTGAGCCTTGACTGGTCTCCAGAGCAAGTAGCAGGCTGGCTAAAACGCCAGTTCCCGGACGACAAGTCGATGCATGTGTCCCATGAAACGATTTACCGAAGTCTCTTTATTCAAGCCCGAGGTGTTCTGAAGAAGGAACTTATCAAACACCTCCGATCAAGACGCGGTATGCGTCGATCACGGCACAGAAGCTCTGAAGAGGCAGAATCCCGCACCAGCATCACAGATTTAGTTTCTATCCGTGCTCGGCCAAAAGAGGTTGAAGGCAGGGCTGTTCCTGGCCATTGGGAGGGAGACCTGATATCCGGATCCAAGAACTCACATATTGCGACGCTAGTAGAGCGGCAGTCCAGATTTACGATGCTCGTTCATGTCGGCGGAAAAGATACGGAAAGCGTTGTTTCGGCGCTTTGTCGGGAAGTCGGCCAACTCCCCGAGGAGTTGAAGAGAACCCTGACCTGGGATCGAGGAGGTGAGCTGGGTAACCACAGGAAATTTACGCTTGCGACCGACATGCAGGTTTATTTCTGTGACCCGCAGAGCCCCTGGCAAAGAGGCAGCAACGAGAACACCAATCGTCTGTTGCGCCAGTACTTCCCGAAGAAGACCGATTTATCGGGCTATTCCCAGAAGCAGTTAAATGAATTTGCAAGGAAGCTGAATGAACGACCGAGGAAAACACTCGACTACCTAACACCTGTGGAGAAGCTACAAAGTATATTTGCGTTGACCGGTTGAACTCATAGTAGCCTTTTTTAGTATGTCTTTCTCCTGCTCAAGGCGCTTGCAGCGGGCTTCCAGCTCCTGAATACGGCGCTGCTCCGGGGTTAACGCCTTGCCCTTCGGGGTGACACCGTCACGCTCCTCGGTCAGTTGGTTAACCCAGCGCCGGATAGCGCTTTCACCAATTCCCAGGGACACGCTCGTCTGGGGAATCGTGTAACCTTGATCCAGCACCAGGCTGGCTGCTTCCTGTTTGAACTCCGGAGAAAAAGAACGTCGCTTTCTGGTCATCAGACACCTCGTTTATGGTGGCGATATTACCACCTACGTTGGTGTCCGGAATCATTGAACCACTACACTTGGTGCATCTGTCACGATAAACGGTGGAAGACCAACTTGCCTCAGCCCATGCTTTGTGGATTGCCAACCTGTCCGAAAGGTAATGTGCTTTTCAAGCTGAATTCAGGTTCGTCTGTTGAAATGCCGCGTCGCTTGAAATCCATTTTTGAGCTATTTTGATTTGCGCACGAGATAGGTGGCGACCAAAATCATCCAACATCCAGAAACGGCGTTCATAGATGAAAGTTCTAATTGTCGAGGATAACGCGATACTCGCAGAAAAAATTTCTGGTTGGCTTGCGAAGGAACACTTTACTGTTGATGTAGCCAAAAACGGCGCAGAGGCCAATTCTTTCGTAGAAACATGCAGTTATCAGGCGATTATACTCGATATCGGACTGCCCGACCAGAACGGACTTTCCTTGATGCAGAAGTGGAGAAGCGGTGGCAAAGATGAGGCTATTCTTATTTTAACTGCTCGCTCCAACTGGACAGAGAGAGTTGAGGGCTTGAATGCCGGCGCAGACGATTATCTTCCAAAACCCTTCGAATTCGATGAACTAAAAGCTCGACTTAGCGCCATAATACGAAGAAAAGACGGGCGAGCAACTGATAAGATTATCGTGGATGGCTTTCAACTTAATGCAACCTATAGAACCCTAACAACTCCCGATCATAAAGAGTTCAGACTAACCGCAACGGAGTACCGCCTTTTACAATGCCTTCTTCGCTCTCCTGACAGAGTCTTCTCGCAGGACGAACTTGTTGAAGCACTCTATAATATCGAAAGGTGCCCAACCAGAAATGTCGTTCAAGTCTACATAGCTAGGCTCAGAAAGATACTCGGTAAAAAACGAATAAAAACATTGAGAGGACAAGGATATTTCTTTGCAAGAGATCCTCTTCAAAAAGGGGTTGAAGGTTAAATTATTTTACTGTGATTTAACCATTTTTCCTCAAGGGCCAAGGCTCGCCAGATAAATGCGCTGGCCCAAAGACCGGGCCAGCTTTCTCAATGTTTAACCGTTTCGGTGAAAAATACCAAATAGATTAAAAGGACTTAGTCCAGCCCAGCCAAAACTTCGGGTCGTCCGAATTGACCGAACCAAGTGCGTTACTTGAATCGATATCAGCGTACTCCAGATTAACACTAAAAGCTCCAAAGCTCTCCGCATCTTTGGTGATGTTGACAGCTGCATGTCCGTAGCTCGCCTCGCCAATAGACGCCTTGCTATCATCAGTGAAATCATAATAGCCAATCAAAACACCTGTGCTGAAATCGTCTTCCAGCGGCACATCAACAGATGCGTAATAATAGATATCGCCTTGAACGAACAGCCCATCGCCGCTTACGTCGCTGTTTGCTGTGTAAGCAACACCTATAGATGCAATGCTGTAATTCAACTCTCCGTATATTTCGCCAAAATCAATAGATTCAGGAGCATCAGGGTAAGAGTAATAAATGTACCCAACATCGTAACCAATATCCTCGATTGCACCGGAGAAGCCAGCATAAAGATCAAGCTCATAGCTCGTCCCATCGCCGAAATCCACATTGGAGCCCCAGCCGCCAAAATAAAGCCCCGACGCATGTTCGTAGTCAAGCCCGCCTTGCGTCGCCGTTGAGCCATCTGTTTGTGTCACACCACGAAATAAGTAGTTGCTTGTTACACCTAAATTTGCACTTACATTAGCGTTGGCAATTAACGGGACCGCTTGGAGGGTTACGAGCAAACCAACACTTAGCAAACAATCCTTAGTCGAGATACGTCTTTTCATCGTTTTCACCTTAAATTTTGACAGCTTAGTTATTTGCGCATCGAATAACGCATCTACAATGACTGCATATTTTGCGCCAACTTTTAGAGACTTAGTTTATGAGCAATTATTGTCAAATCAGGTCCATAGTTAATAAAATCCGTTGAATATTTAATCATTCAATGCAATGAACATTTTGCTTCATAGTTTCGCATTGCTCGACGATAGTGCACTCATTAATAATGCGCACCAAATAGGAACAAAAACTGAAATAAAAATATCACTAAAGTAGAATATTTTTAACGCAAAAATTCGAGATAAGATATGGTTCTATTAGGAAAATAGAGGTAGGTCTTAATTGGTCATGAATACTACTAAAAAAACTCTGAGTAAAGAATGCAAATTTCCAACTTTTTGCACTCTGTCTTTTTTTCGAAATTGATCAGCCTTAAAGCGCGACTTTCGCCGTTTTTGGAAAAATTAACAAAATCTATCATCAAACTAATCTTGGAGCCACGCAATTGCGCGCCTGGCTCCAAATAAACAACGATAAATGTTATTGCTTTGCCAAAAGATCCCCAATCAACTCTTTAATCAATCTATGTTCTTCCTTCAGTTTTTTGATGGTCTCGATCTCTTCCACACGATACTGGGAGGAACGTTCATCTATGCTCTTATTAGGATAGGTTCTTGCCTCGTTGTATCTGTCCGCTTGCCCTCCTGCGAGGGCTATTGAAGCACCACTTGCCAGGAAAGAAGCTACTAGAATCATGGATACTTTCTTCATAAAACGGCTCCGATATTTATTCCAATTAGACCGACAAAATTCAATGGCCTCGGATGATCAGTAGAACATCGAAACTTTAAACACACTTGAAAATCTATGGTGATGAAACGTTTTTTTAGCGTTTACCCCTAGCTCAAAAGCCATTCAGGTCGGCTTTGATGACACTAAACCTAATTTTTCAATGCCTGAGAAAATAAGACTAGGCCAGACCTATCTGAAGGCCAGAGCCGCCCTCCCTCAGGTTCGCACCCGTTGCGGCACGCTTCGATTCCAACTATGCTTTCGGACCGGAACACCTCTGTTTGCTTTCAACTGAACCCTTCCGCTCAATCGACAAAAGCACCCTCATGACAGCGCAGAAAAGCATCCGAAAAACTGCACTCCAATATGGCATGGTTTTTAGCATCCTGTATTTTCTGCTTATTTTTTTCTCACACACCTATGTGATAGAGGAGCTTTCGAACGAGTCCAGAAAACATCGTCTTGACAAAGAGGTGGAGAGTTTTCAAACCATCATTGCAAACGAAATGCCGACGGCCGACGAGATCGGAAGCATGATCGATCAATTCCAATTGCTACTGGAACACGCCCTCATTGTTGAAATGAAAGATGGAAGCGTCATTGCCAGTAACAACGTAAATCAAACGAAGTTGCGTATGATCTCAGAAAAGCCGGCGGGCTTTGTCGAAATATCCCACGGTGCGGATCGCCTTCTCGGATTAAAACGTGGTGTCGGAATTGATAGTTCGCTTTCGTCAATCACCATCTTGGAAATGGAAAGCGGACTAGCTGAGCGATCCAGTGGGGCTCACCTGACCTTGCTGGCTGCCTCCGCAATATTACTTGTTGTTCTCTTGGCTCTGGTAGGCACCACTACTTACCTGGCTTTGAAACCGATCGAACACATCAAGGAAGACATGAGGAGACTGCAATCTGGCAAACAACCTCGTTTGAATCCTGATGCACCAGAGGAGTTCAGTCCGCTGATCAAACAGTTCAATAACCTACTTGAACTAGCAAGTCGTCGCCTTGACCGCCATCGCCGCCTCAATTCCGATCTTTCTCACATGGTCAAGACCTCGATCTCTGCCAATCTCGCAATCTTGTCAGACACTGGTTCATTACCTCCGTCCCGCGACGACATAGAGTTCATGACCTCCAACCTAAAGGATCTAAGCCGGTCCTTGAACTACCGCATGAGCAAGGCAGATATCTCCGGCAGGCAGATGGGGCAAACATGTTTGCCGATTGAAATAGCGAACAACGTCATTTCTGTCATGGAAAAAATCTTTCCCGATAAGAGTTTCCGTATTAATACATCCTTGCCGAATAACTTCAGTTGGCCCATGGAGCGTCAGGACCTATCAGAGTTATTCGGTAACCTGCTCGAAAACGGCGGGAAGTGGAGTCAGGCTGAGATTGACGTTTCAATAAGCCAGACCGATTCCGGGCTAACGATAGAAGTTGCAGACGACGGCCCTGGGATTACTCCAGAAGCGGCCTCAAAAGTGATGGATAGAGGTTCCCGGCTTGACGAAACCGTTTCTGGATTTGGATTGGGACTGTCCATCGTGTCCGAAATACTAGAAGACAATTTCGGACGGATGAACATTGGCCCCTCAGAAACGGGGGGCGCCAGAATTACAGTTGTGCTTCCTTTCCCAGAGTAGAGCACAACCATAATTCCTCCGCCCCGCTATGACGGAGGGACTACCCTCCCCTGCTCGCGATCAAAACTGTGTATTTCCACCTCTTTTCTACCGTTGCATATCATCGAGTTTAGCCCTTGAGAAGCGCGTGAATAGAGCCGGCAAAACAAAAAGCGTTAGGAAAGTCGCAGTCACGAGACCACCTACAATCACGCTGGCCAATGGCTTCTGGATTTCCGCACCCACGCCCGTCGACAATAGCATCGGTATCAAACCGAGTGCCGAGGTTATTGCTGTCATCAAGACAGGACGCAAACGGGAGACGGCACCTTCAAACACCGCGGCATCCACGCTTAACCCATCCTGTATTCGCTGATTGATGCTTTCGACCATAACGACTCCGTTAAGCACCGCCACACCAAACAGTGTGATAAATCCAACGGAACTGGGCACGGAAAGGTACTGGCCGGAGATCCAGAGTGAAAAGACGCCACCAATGACAGCAAGCGGTACGTTGACAAGAATCAGCAGCGCCTGACCAACCGAACTGAAAGCAAAGTACAACAACAACGCAATCAGACCCAAGGATACAGGAACCACAATGGCCAATCGCTTCTGAGCTCGCTGCTGGTTTTCAAATTGACCACCAATATCCACCGAATAGCCGGGGGGAAGGTTCACTTCTGACGCGATGGTATCTTGAATATCGGCAACCACACTGCCCATGTCACGACCCTGCACATTGGACTGAATGACCACACGGCGCTGCACGTCATCGCGGCGCACCTGAGGCGGGCCGGACTCAATAGACACATCGGCCACATCACCGAGTCTCACCCAGGCCCCGGACGGCGCTTGTAACCTGAGATCGGCAATGGCATCCCGGTCCTCCCGGAAACGTTTGGCCAGACGCACATAGATATCGTACCGCTCATTTCCGTTGATGATCTGGCCTGCGGCGGCACCACCCAGTCCATCCCGGACGACACTCATCACATCAGACACGGCGAGTCCGTACCGGGAGAGTGCCTGACGGTCAGGCTGAACCACCAACTGCGCTTCACCAGCAATCTGCTCCATGGCGACGTCTCGTGTTCCCTGAACTGTTCGGACCGCCGCTTCAATCTGCTGGCCTTTCTCCGCCAGTACGTCGAGATCCGGGCCAAAGAGTTTGATGGCCAACTGCGCACGAACACCTGACAACAATTCATCAACCCGAGTCGCGATAGGCTGAGAAAAGTTAAACAGTAGCCCCGGGTGCTGTTCGAGCTTCTCCTCAAACAGGGCCTGCAATTCGTAGCGATTACTGGCGCTGGTCCACTCCGAAGTTGGCTTTAAGCCAATATAGATCTCTATGTTGTTGACGGGCTCCGGGTCGCCCCCTATTTCTGCTCGACCAGCCCGGGACAGAGCGTAAGTCACTTCTGGAAATTCCATCAACATGGCTTCCAGTTTTGGCGCAACTTCAATCGCCGTATCAAGGCTTGATGAAGGGGCCAGCGTCACCCGGAGGTTGATCGTCCCTTCTTCCAGTTCAGGGACAAACTCAGTGCCGAGTCGCGGCACGACCAGGGCCGCCAGCACCACAAGAACAGCGGCAGCACCGACAACAGATCGGGTGTGTTTCAGCGACCAGTCAAGGCCCTGGCGATAAAGCTTCTCAAGAGGTTTTAAAACGAAGCTTTCCCGTTCCCGGATACCCTTGCGAAACACAAACGAAGCCAACGCAGGCACGACGATCAGAGCAACGATCACAGCGGACACAATGGCCAGCATGATGCTGATCGCCATTGGCTGGAACAGCTTGGCTTCCACACCTTCAAAGCTGAACAGAGGCATGAAAACGACCAAGATAATCGCCGTGGCGAAAAAGATGGGGCGCGCCACTTCCCGGCCGGCTTCCTGGAGTCTGAGCGCAATGCCATGATCATCGTGTGACGCGTCCAACGGATCGGGGTCGTTTTCAATCAATTCATCTCGATGGGCGTCATGCTCAGCATCGGGATGCGTCAGATGTTTGAACATGTTCTCGACCATAACAACAGAGCCGTCCACCAGCATGCCAATTGCCACAGCAATGCCGCCCAGAGACATCAAGTTGGCCGAGAGACCGAACCAGGCCATGATCATCAGGGCAATACCGATGGAAATCGGTATTGAAAGCAGCACGAGCGTTGTTGCTCGCAGATTCATCAGGAAGAGAGCAAGCACAATCGCAATAAACACAAAAGCCAACAAAAGCGCATTCGTCACCGTCTCTACTGCCTTGGTCACCAGATCCGCCTGGTTGTAATAGGGCTCAAAACGAACCCCACTCGGAAGCGCCTGATTTATGCGCTCAATGCGAGCCTCGATGCCGTCGATGGTGGCTTTTGTGTTGGCCCCCATTCGTTTGAGTACAATGCCAGAAACCACTTCACCCAGTTGTTCAACTTGACCGTCTTCGTCCTTCCGGGTCATGGTCACCGCACCCTGGCGAATTTCAGTGCCAAGTCCCACCTGAGCGACATCGTCCACGGTTACTGTGATGCCGTCACTGGTTTTAACGGGTACCTGACGGATCTGCTCCAGCCCCTGCTCGCCATTGCCCAGCCATCCCATACCGCGAATAACCAACTGCTCCTGTCCGCGGCCCATATACCAGCCCCCAACATTGGAGTTGTTGTTTTCCAGGGCATGCATGACGTCATTCTGTGATAAGTCATAGGACAACATTCGAGCCGGATTCAGGTTCACCTGGTACTGGCGAACTTCTCCGCCAAACGACAGGATTTCTGTAACCCCTTCGGCCGGTATCAGCAACAGTTTGACCAGCCAGTCGTGCAAGCTGCGCAATTCCATTGCGTCGTACCCCGAATTCGGGTCCGCTATCAACAAGTACTGGTAGACTTGGCCGAGACCGGACGTATTCGGGCCCATTTCAGGCACCCCGACCCCGTCCGGAATCAGCTCCCGCGCGGCCTGCAACCGCTCGAACACCAGTTGACGCGCGAAATAGATATCCGTGCCCTCTTTAAAGACCACGGTGACACCGGACAACCCGGTTTTGGAAATGGATCGAACCTCCTCAACATCCGGCAACGCATACATCACCGCTTCAATGGGATAGGTGATCAGCTGCTCGACCTCCTCAGCCGCAAGTCCGGGCGCCTCTGTGTTAACAGCGACCTGGACGTTTGTAACGTCAGGGAAGGCATCAAGATTCAGTTTTGGGATCTGAAACGCGGCCGTGGCGATAAGCACTGCTAGCGCAATAAGAACCAACAGGCGGTTCTGAACCGCCCAGTCGACAACTCGGTTGAACATAATGGCTCCCGGAATCAGTGGTTGTGTGGGTCAAAGCCGCCTTTGGCAATTTCAGAGGCCACAAAAAATGCGCCCCGCGAAACAATCCGCTGGCCTGCAGTCAGGCCGGAAATTTCACGGAGTCCGCCAATTGAGCGGCCCAGTTCCACTTCCACAGGCTCATACTCCCCTTCAGCCTCTTCCACATAGACCGTCCAGTCGCCATCGGCCCCTCGCATCAAGGCGCTCTCCGGCACCGCAAGTACCGGCTCCTTGGTTTTAAAAAGGAAATACACATCTGCAAACATTCCGGGATGAAAACGATCTTCAGGATTGTCCAGCTCCAACCGAACAATCCGCGTGCGGGTCACAGCGTCAATGGTATGAGCTTCTTGGGATACCGTTGCCACAGCTACACGACCTGCAACTCTTACTTCCGCTTCTGCTCCTTGCTTAAGGACAATGTCGGAGTTTGCTGGCAGGTGAGCCTCTACCCAAAGTTCGCTTTCATTAGCCAGAGTCACCAGCGGTTGGCCTGCCTCAACTCTTTGTCCTTGCTCAAACTCATCGGTCAGCACTGCGCCGTCCACGCGAGCCCTGAGCGTGTATTCACCGAGACTACCTACGCCGCTGGCCTTCAACGCACCAATGTCATCATCGTTTAGTCCATAAGCAAGCAGAGTCGCCCTCGCCGCTTCAATATTGGCTTTCGCGGTATTGAACCGTTGATCACCCACCACGGAACGACCCAGCCCGCTGATTCGCTCCCATTCAGGAAAAGCCTTCCTGTAATCAGCCTGCGCCTGTGCCACCGTCTCACTGAACAGGGTTACCAGCGGCTGACCTTTGGTTACGTGCTCACCCAATTCCACGTGACGTCTCAACACCACCGAGGCAACTCGGGGGGACACGTGATAGCTGGTATAGCCGTTGGTCAGCAGCTCACCGGGAGCGTAAATTTCATAGTCAACGCGCTTGCTCTCGAGGGTTGCTACTTCAATGCCGGCAAGCTCTTTTTGTTTGGCATTGATGCTTGCGGAGGTTGCTTCTTCATGACCACCATCGCTCTCCTCTTCGTGGCCATGACCTTCTTCTTCATGCTCACGTTCTTCAGCATGTCCGCCCTCATGCTCATCCTCTTCACCGGTGCCTTCTCGATGATCGTCGCCACCGGCGGCATGATCGTGGCCCGCCTCGTTATGAGCATCTTCCTCGGCCTGCACCAGTGAAGGGGGAGCTATAAACAGCGTCAAAACAAATACTGAAATCAGAGTTTTTTTCATGATGAATATCCAGTTTCCAGAATATTATTGGAAGGGGGTGATCAGTTCGCCAGACTGGCTCAAGAGCTCAATCAGGCCCAGCTGCGCCAGCTTTTCCAGTTCAATACCGGTTTTCAGACTCTCCGCGCGCTGGCCCAGCGCCTGGAGATACTCAGAGGTGGAGAGGTCGCCGACCTGCCACTGCTTCTCAAGCAAATCGGCACTTCGCTGTACACGCCCCTGGGATAGTTCTTTCCATCGACGGAGTTGCTTGTCGTATCGCTTCCAGGAAGCGCGAGCGCCTGCCAGGTCATATTGTCGTTTCCGGTAGAGCGCCTGAAACCGCGCTTCCGCCTCCAGAGCCCGTCGATTCGCAGCCCGGGTTTCAGCGCTGTAGTTATTACGGACGTTCAGAGGGATCGAGAATGTCAGGCCAACCACGTTCTCGCCGCCGTCACGCCCTCCGCTCAGCCCTACTGTCGGCGATGCTGTGGCTTTGCGTCTGGCAACCTCTGCCTCACTTTTCAGCACCTGCCACTCGGCTCGAGCGGCAGCAATTGACGGGTGTGCCAGCAGATCAGCATCACCAATCTCGGACTCCAGCGCTGACCATATATACTCGGGGATTCCCCCATCCTGAGGCCTCCAGTCCGGCAGACGTTCTCTAACTTGAGTTTCTGCTCGATCAACTGCGGCCTTTGCCTGGGCGACTTCGCTCAACTGACGGGATAGATTTAAAAACAGAAGCTCTGCGTCGGCACGCCCCAGATCACCTGCCTGCTGGCGCTGTTCAACCTGGTCCAGCAAGGCATCCAGGCGCTGCTGTTGGGATTCAGCAATTTCCTCTAACAGCGTAGTGGTGCGCCACTCGACAAGCGCAAACAATGATTCAGACGTTTGTGTCAGGACTGCTTCGCTCAAGCCAGCTTGCGCAGAAAGCCTGATCAGCTTTGCCTTCTCCTTTAATGCGCCCTGTTGATCAGACCAATCGATCGTTTGTGACAGCCCTGCCTCAAAGTTATTCTCACTGCCCGTTCTGTCTGCTCCCACGGATAACTCCGGGTTATACAGCGGTTGTTCGCTTGCCTGAGCGTCCTCTTTCCGCGCTGCCGCCTGCTCTGTCGCTGCCAGTACCTCCGGGTGCTTACTTATCTGGCCTGTGAGCCAATTCGCCCAATTGACAGTCTCCGCTTGACCTAACAGAGGAATGGACAATAGTACTGAACACAGCAACGCCCGAGGCGAGTGCTTGCTTGCCTTCATCATCGTTCTCCCGAAGCAATTAGTAGCCAAAAATTATGGGCGGTAAGAAGCCCGTGACGAGGTAGGAAGTGATCGGAATCTTAAGTGTGAACTTTGAAATGAGTTTGAATTTGCAGCCTATTTTAGAAAAATCGCCTAGGGCCTGCGCGACATAAGCTTTTGACCTGCCATGTTTTGAACCGGTTCATCGCCCGACTGGCCAGCAGGTCAACCGGGGCGCCAGGATGGCTCACGGCATAACCCTCAGACCGAGTAATCAGGGAAAGGCTGTTAACCGTTTTCAGCCTGGTGACACCTTCCCGCACCATGAGCATTGACTATTGACTCGATAGTTACAGAGCCGTAAAGTTTATAGACAGAAATGCGAATTGTTTGCACCTGCATTACCACCAGCAAATGATAACGGAGAATAACCACATGTTTAAACCTTGCCGACTATCACTGGCCGTGGCAATCAGCCTTGCCCCGGGTCTGAACTGGGCCGCCGGAGATAACCAGCCCCAGATGCTTGAACCCATGGAAATCATTGGCGATGCTTCTGCCGTCCAGACCTTGCCAGGGTCAGGCTACGTTGTTGGTGAGCAGCAGATGAAAACCGAAGTTGAGACCGACATCAACCAGGTACTGAAAACCGTTCCGGGTGTCTATGTGCGGGAAGAGGAAGGCCTGGGTCTGCGACCTAACATCGGCATCCGCGGCGCCACGGCCGAGCGCAGCAGCAATGTCACCCTGATGGAAGATGGCATTCTTATCGCACCGGCGCCCTACTCCAATCCGGCCGCCTATTATTTCCCGACGCTGAAGCGGATGTCCTCGCTGGAAGTGCTCAAGGGTGCCCCGCTGCTGCGCTATGGCCCGCAAACCACCGGTGGTGTCGTCAACCTGATTTCCACACCCATTCCCGATCAGCGGCAGGGCTATATTGAGTCCGTCACCAACGACCGCGGCTCCACCGACGTTCATGTAACCTACGGTGACACGGCCGGCGACTGGGGCTACCTGCTTGAGACCGTCCAGCGCTCCGCGAAAGGCTTCAAGGAAATTGACCGCAGCAACCGCGATACCGGCTTTGATATCGAAGACTATGTCGGCAAACTACGCTGGCAGGGAGAGCGCCAGAGCGTGACCGCCAAGCTGCAATACTCCGAGGAAACCTCCAACTCCAGTTACCTCGGCCTGACCGATGCGGACTTCAGCCAGGATCCGAACCGGCGTTACGGGTTGTCCAGCATCGACCAGATGAACAATACCCACTCCGGTATCAGCCTGACCCATCAGTTCGATTGGAGTAACACCGTAAGCAGCACGGCCACCCTCTATCGCAACGACTTCAAGCGGAACTGGTTCAAGCTCAGCGGCGGCGGAAGCATCATCGACTCGGCAAACGGCGGCGACGCCAATGCCCAGGGTATTCTGGACGGCACAGTTGATGCCAGCGGTCTGGATTACAAAAACAACGCCAGGGACTACCTGTCCGAGGGCGTGCAGGTAAACTTTGATGTCGACATGGGCAGCCACCAGTTTGATTTCGGCGCCCGCTACCACGAAGATGAAATGGATCGTTTCCAGCCAGTCGATGTTTATGACCAGGTCAACGGCTCTCTGGTGTTCCAGAACACTGTCGCCCCCACGGGCAGCAATAATCGCTTTGAGACCGGCGAGGCCCTGAGCTTCTGGGCGCTCGACACCTGGCAGGCGACGGACAAGCTCAGCGTTAACCTCGCCCTGCGCTACGAGGATGTGAAAACCGGTCGCACCCAATACGCGGATCCCGGCCGCACAACCATCGACAGCACCCGCGCCAATGAGAGTGCTGAACTCCTGCCCGGCACTTCCTTTACCTATGACCTATCCCAAAGCTGGCAGGTTCTGGGTGGCGTACACCGGGGTTTCTCACCTCTCGGGGGTGGTGCCAAGGCAAACGAAGAGCCGGAAACCAGCAAGAACTGGGAGGCCGGCCTCCGGTACTTTGGCAATGCGTTCTTCGCGGAAATGATCGGCTTCTACAGCGACTTCTCCAACAAGGCCGAAAACTGTTCCGTGGGATCGCCGTGCAGCAATGGCGCCACCTCTGGCAGTTTTGTAACCGGCGAGGCTGAAATTTCCGGTGTTGAGTTCCAGCTCCAGACCGGCACGCGGGCGGGCGAGTTCTACCTTCCGGTTAGCCTTACCTACACCTTTACCCAAGCGGAAATCAGCAAGGACAATGCTGCCTCGGGCCTGACAAAAGGTGAGCAGCTCAAAGACGTACCTGAAAACCAGATGAGCTTCCGGACAGGCATGGAACACCCAAGTGGCTGGGACAACTACCTTGTGGCCACCTACGTCGATGAAATGTGCGTCAGCGCAGGTTGCAACAACACCGCCACGAAACTGGACGAGACCGAGTCCCTGTTCCTGGTTGATTTCATCAGCCGCTACGCACTGACCGCCAGTGCGGATGTCTTCCTGAAAGTGGACAATGTGTTCGATGAGCAGCAAATTGTCTCACGTTTGCCCGATGGCGCCATGGCAAACCTACCACGCACCGCTTCATTGGGGATAAGCGTCAACTTCTGACGAACAACCGGATGGCGCCTGATTTCCGGGTGGCTTCGCGTTTACGTCACGACAGCAAAGAGCCCGAGGCTGGGGCTCAGATTGCTGATAAACCCTCGTCATTACGGCGGGGGTTTGTTGTAGTTGGAGCCTCGACTTTTTAGAGACTGACCCATTCTCAAAGCGCCGCTTCCGCCGCAACACGAACATGAAGTGGTCGGCCGGCGCAACTCGCCGCTCAATCCACGGACGATGCTAAAGTTACTGATTTATGCCTACGCCACCATTGTCTTCTCTTCGCGCAAGATCAAACAAGCAATTTGAGCTTTTCGACTCGTTGCGGGCGGCCTAGGCGAGGTCTGAAATCTTTCAGCCGGGAATGGAGCTGTGATGGCGGCTCGCGCGACCAGCACAGCCGCGATGCCACCATCCAGCTTAAATAGAACTAGCTTGAAGTGGGTTGAAGTGCGCTTTCGTTGGCCGCACCATCCTCGATGCGAACAGCCCGAACCAGGCGGGATACCAGTACCTTGCCGTCCCCCGGGTGTCCATCCCGGGTCCTGCTCGTTCGCACAATGATGTCCACAACTTCATCGGCAACAGTTTCGGTCGCTACATCTACTTCCAGCTTGACCATCTTCACTTTCTCCAGAGGCGACTCATCACCGACCAGATGGCCAAATTCGTTGAGAGACACGACGGCAATGCTTGCCACTCCTTGGACTTTTGCTAGAGCATCAACCACATGCTCCGCCATCACCTCTCTGACATAAGCCTTTATTTCGTACATAAACCTTCTCCTGCCTATCAGACTTCAACGTCACGACGTTCGGATGCAAACCACTGGTACACACTGGGCAACACCACCAGCGTCAGCAGCGTTGAGGTGATCAGACCGCCAACCACAACCGTCGCCAGCGGCCGTTGGACATTGGAACCAATACCGTCGGCCAGCAACAAGGGAATCAGCCCCAGAATAGCCACCGAGGCTGTCATCAGAACCGGCCGCAAACGGCGTTGAGCACCCAGCTTGACTGCTTCAATGACTTCGTAGCCTTCGTCCCGCAACTGATTGATGTAGCTCACCATCACCACACCGTTCAGTACGGCTACGCCAAACACAGCGATGAACCCCACCGCTGCAGGCACGGAGAGGTAAAGCCCCGTCACAAAAAGCGCGACAATGCCACCAGTAACCGCAAAGGGCACATTCATGAAGATCAGCGCCGCATAGCGCAGACTGCTGAATGCGGAGAAAAGAAGCAGGAAAATAAGCGCCAGGGTAATCGGCACAACAATCGCCAGCCGCGCCATGGCCCTTTCCTGGTTCTCAAACTGACCACCGAACTCCACGAAATACCCCGGCGGCATGTCCACTTGCTTTTCAATCCGATTGCGCAAATCCTGAACAACACTGCCCATATCGCGACCACGTACGTTCATCTGCACGTACTGTCGCCGACTGGCATTGGAGCGTGAAATTTTCTTGGGTCCCGCGTACATCTCAACATCTGCCACCCGTGAAAGCGGTATCAGCTCGCCGCTGTTGCCCCTAAGGGGAAGCTTCCTGATTTCATCGATGGACCCGCGATAGGACTCTTGCAGCCGGGCGAAAATCTCAAATCGCCGGACACCGTCGAAAACCAGCCCGGCGCTTTTACCGCCAATACCGGTTTCAACCGTACTCATCAGGTTATCGATGCTGATGCCGAACTGCGCCAGCACTTCACGGTCGGGGCGAATAACGATCTGTTTTTTACCCGCACTCTGCTGCGCGCGCACATCCGTTGCACCCGGCACATCATTCGCCAGGGCCGCTACCTCCCTGCCGATCCGGCCCAACTCGTCTAGGTCATCGCCGAAAATGCTGGCAACCAGTTGCGCCTGAACGCCTGACAGGAGTTCGTCGGTTCTGAGCTGAATCGGTTGGGACAGATTGTTGGCAAGCCCCGGGACCCGTTCATCCAAAGCCTCTGCAATCCTGCTTTGGAGATCCTCATAGCTCACGTCCTCTCGCCACTGATCCAGGGGCTTCAGATTGACAAGCGTCGCGACAACGTTCACAGGTTCAGGATCACCACCCACTTCGGCACGACCGATCCTGGCATAGGTGCCGGTGACCTCTGGAAATTCATCTACAACGGACTGAATCCGTTTGCCATATTTGATGGCGGATTCAAGACTGGCTCCAGGTGGCAGTGTCGAGCGAATCTGGAACGTGCCTTCCCTGAGCGTGGGAACGAATTCGCTTCCGAGATAGGGAAAGAGCAGAAGACTGCCTGCAAAAGCAACGACGGCCACGCCCATCACAATCTTAGGGACTTTGACGACAGTATTCACCACCGGCTTGTATAACCGGTTCAGGAACAGAACCAGCTTCGGCTCCTTATGTTGCCCACCCATTTTGAATGAGAGCGAGGCCAGAACCGGCACCAATGTCAACGCGAGTAGCAGCGCACCAATCAACGCGAAGCTGATGGTGTAGGCCATGGGCGAAAACAGCTTGCCCTCAACGCCCTGCAGGGTAAACAGCGGCAAAAAAACAATGATAATGATGCCAATCGCAAACACGATCGGACGAGCCACTTCCCGAGCGGACTCACCTACAAGCCTCAAAACGCTGACCTTTTCATCGGATCGCTCCTCAAGGTGTCGGAAGATGTTCTCTATCATCACGACAGCGCCGTCCACCATCATGCCGATGCCGATAGCCAGCCCCCCCAGACTCATCAGGTTGGCCGACAGGCCCGACATGCGCATGGCAATGAACGCAAAGAGTACAGACAACGGCAATGTCGCCACCACGATCAGTGTGGAACGAACATTTCCGAGGAACAGATAGAGAAAAACCAGTACCAGAACCGAACCTTCAAGCAGTGCTTTCTCGACAGTGCCTATAGCCTTGCCCACCAAGTCTGCCTGAGAGTAATACGCTTCAATCTTCAACCCCTCTGGGAGGGACTTGTTCAGATCGTCGATTTTCGCATTGACGTCCTCAAGCACCTGACTGGTGTTGGTGCCAATCAATTTCATCACGTAACCGCCCACGGATTCCTCACCCGAGGACACCTCTGCCCCACGGCGAATCGCTGGCCCAAGCCCAACCTCCGCCACATCCTTGACGTAAATAGGGGACTCACCCTCACTCTTGGACACAATGATGTTCTGGATGTCTTCGATGCCTTCGTAACCTGAGTCGACCCAACCGTAACCGCGAACAATGTACTCTTCACCGCCTCGCGTAATGAAAGAGGCGCCGACGTTACGATTATTCTGGGTGAGAGCGCCGCGAATATCAGACACCGTCAAGTTCCTTGCCTGAAGCTCCTGCGCATCGATATTGACCTGGTATTGTTTTACCTCGCCGCCGATGGACAGGACACCGGTTACACCCGGCACGGTTCTGAGCTGTGGCTTGACAATCCAGTCTTGGATCGTGCGGATTTCCTGCAGGCTGTACTGCTCTTTATCCTCAGTTTCCAAGGAATACATCAGGATGCGCCCAAGACCGCTTGCGATGGGCCCGAGTTCGGGTTCCCCCATCCCTTCGGGAATCTGGCGCTTGGCCTCGGATAGCCGTTCGTTAACTAGCCGCCTGGCGAAGTAGATATCGGTGCCATCTTCGAAATAGATGGTCACCCGCGAAAGTCCGAAAATCGACGTGCTCTGCACTTTTTCTAACTTGGGAATTCCATACATGCTGATCTCAACGGGATAGGAAATCAGCGTTTCGATATCAACTGGCGACAAACCAGGACTGGTAGTGAACACCTGAACCATGGTCGGTGTCGCGTCCGGAAACGCATCCACCGGCAGTTTTTGAAATGAAAATATGCCGGCAACGATCACGGCGATAGCAAAAACAAGCGTCATCAAACGATTGTTCAGCGCATAATTCACAATTGCGTTGATCATGCTCCCCCCGAGTATTAGTGTCCGTGAGCGGCGCTGCGGCCACTGGCGGTAATGGCCGACATCAGATCAAAAGCGCCCACTGAAACCACTTCCGTGTTTGCGCTGATGCCGGACTTAATCTCTATCCAGTCGTTAGCCTCCTTGCCAAGAGTGACTGGAACCGCCTTGTAGGCTCCCCTTTCATTACCCGGAACAAATACAACGGACTCGTCATCGATGGTTTGCACGGCATCGTGTGGAACCAGGGGCAGTGATGCCGCCGATTCAGTCATGATTCTGGCCGTGGCGTAGGTATTTGGACGAAGGTCGCCGTTGGGGGATTCGAGTACAACGCGAACCGGAATGGTGCGGGTTTCCTCATCAAGCTCATTTGAGATCCAAGACACTTCTCCGGTGTGAAAGCGGTCTTCAACCGACTTTGAGAAGACCTGAACTTCATCTCCGACGGATACCCTGCCAATGTCAGTTTCGGCAACTTGCAACATCACCCACACCACAGAGGTATCAGCCACGGTAAAGGGCGTATCTGAAGAGCTTAAGGTTTGGCCCAACCTGGCATCCATGCGCTCAATACGCCCCTGAATAGGAGAACGGAGCGCGTACTGTGCGAGACTGCTATCAGCGCCTGACGAATCACTGCCAAAAACCGCCAGTTGCTCACGAATTGAATCGTACTCCGCTGTAATTTCAAGATAAGCAGCCTTGGCGTCCAGGAACTCTTCTTCGCTGGTGAAGCTTTCACTCCGCAATTGCTTTTCTCGCTGATACTCCGCAGTCGCGGCTTCTTTCCGAGCTTTCAACGAGTTTAGGCGAGAACGAATGCGAGCCAACTCAACGCTGTTCAGCGCGGCCAACAACTGGCCTTTTTCAACCTGGTCCCCAAGATCAACAGCCAGTCTCGTAAGCTTTCCCTGCAGGAGCGGCCCTACCTCAGCGACGCGATCCGGAACGTAATGAACTTCAGCTGGCGCAGTCACGATATTGTCAGCTCGGCCTCGGGGCACCGTTACAGTCTGCACGGAAAGCAACTCCCTCTGCTCTGGGGTGAGATGAACTTCGCGGGCCTCACTGCCTTCAGCCGAGTGCCCAGCCTCACCCTTTTGGTGCTGCCCTCCTTCGGCTTCCTCGGCGCCGTGCGCCAGTGGCTGATAGACCAGAAAACTGATCGCGACAAACATTATCTGCATATTTCGAATCATCTAAACACCTTCGATATAAGAGAACGTTCAACCATTAATTTTCTTGCCATCAGGAACCGGATGACATTGAAAGGGCACCACCGGTGCTCACTTCCAACGCCCGGACGGCATCGATATAGTCGTGTTGCACTTGGACATATTCCTTCCTCACCGACAAAAGATTGTCCTGGGCAGCTAGGACATCGGAGGCATCGACTTTTCCCGCTTGAAGAGCTTTCTGCATCAGTTGCAGCGTTTCCTCCGAACGTTCGAGAATCGACTCGTTCATCTGGCGCAGTCTGCGTACGGCGGATTCGTACTGAGCTACAGCAGACACGACCTGGCGTTCAGTCGCCAAACGCAGCGCTTCGGCCTCAAGCTCGGAGATTTTCAACTGAGCCGAGGCCTTCCTTTTTTCACCGGAATAGTCATGAAACACGGTCAGAGGCATCGACACACCCGCACCAAAAAGGTTGGATCTTTCCTCCCGCTCGTAGAACCCGAACACTTTCAGGTTCGGAATCGTTAGACTCTTGGCCAGTTTCAGGCCGGACTCATTCGCAGCAATTCTGGCTGCTGCCGCCTTCAGATCCCCTCTCTGGCGCTGAGCCATCGCGACCAGGCGATTAGTTGGTGGCAAGTTGGCACGAGCTACATTGAGCTCTCCCAAGACCTCTACCGCATCAGAGGGGGACACCCCAAGAACTTCCGTCAGGTCAATTTTTGATTGCCTAAGCTTTTGCTCCGCTTCGGCCTTCTGGTTCTTAGCTCTTGCCAAGCCAATGACAGCGGTATTGAGGTCAATTCGGGTCTGTTTGCCCCGCTCAACGGACACCTCAACCAGCTCTTTGGTTCGCCGCATTAGCTCAACGGTGCGGCTTGCCGTTTCCAGCTCTTTCTGTGCAAGCAGAATCTTGAAGTAGGCCGACCGCACTCGGGCCTTGGTCGCCACCTTCAGGTATTCAAGTTCCTGCTGTTGAGAAGTGAGAGTGCTCTGAGCACGCGACTGACCGAGATCGCCCCGATTGCCCATCCAGACTTCCTGAGTGACCCGAACCTCGTAATTCAGTGCCTGATCCGCCTGATCTGGATTGTCACGGCCACTCAGCTCAAGCTCAGGGTTGCTGGGCGCCCAGCGGCTGGCATGATCGAGGTCAGCTTCCTGCATGGACACCGCAGCCCGCCTCAAAGCCAACACCGGGCTATTCTCAAATGCCATTACCATTGCCTCATTCAAGGAGACAGCCTGGCTGGCCTTGGCTTGCTGGTACTCCTTGAGTGAAACGCTCTCCCCGGTGGTGGCTGCCGCCGAAGGCATGACGTTCAAGACTCCGGGTACTATCAGCACCCACAACAACAGTCGTTTGTTCATTCAATATCATCCTGGCTATTTGACTGAGATACATGAATCAGCGTTTTCGCCGTAAATTCCAAGACGACCTTACAGACAAACCTTTAAATCAGTCTGAATGCCGCTCCATAAGAGCTACATTGCGACTGAACGGACATTACTAGCGAACTTTTGGATTAAATGCCGAGGGCAGGTCGAATCGACGAGACAATGGCAGGGATAACGTCGTAAAAGGAGGAGAGGTGAAAGAGCCCCTGACGGCATCGCGTGTAAGTGAACAATAACGTACGACGGGCCTACTGAGGCCCGTCGTGGGGTCCAACTATGTGAAGCAATGTAATAATGAATTAAAAGCTAAACTGCGCAGCCAACTGAAGACGGGTGTTGTCAGCTGACTCACCGTTTGCAAGTTCTTTGTTGGCGTACGACAGCTCAACCCCTACAGTCACCGGATCAGCTACTTGGTAGAAGTTGCTGAAGTAAGCGCTCTCTAGGGTTTGGAAAGAGTTTGGAAAGAGAGTCTCGTCCTGATCACCCTCTAAAAACCCATAGGCCACACTCGTGGTGAATTTTGGCGTCCACTTATGGCTCGCCGCCACGTTGAAGCCGTAAGCCTCGATAGTTTCGAGATCACCATCGGAAGTTATATATGCCTCACCGATGCCAGTCCGACTCGCAGTGCTGTCGTTGTTACTGTACGAGCTGTAAAGATAACGACCTACACCATCACCCAAAACAACTCCGGCCATGAGCGAGGTTTCTGAAGTGACGTTGAGTCGACCAGCCGCCATGACGCCATATCCAAACGCAGCGTCGTCACCTGTAGCACTGACGTCGTCGGTCTTGAGAGAACGGGCCAGGCCAGCAACCTCAAATCCACCACCAGACCCTGCCCACTTGTAACGGGCGGTAAGGTCAGGAACGGTATCACGTGAACCTTCAAACCCACTGGTTTCAGGGTTTTCAGCTGACACCGAGAACTGTCCGTCACCTATTCCCATCGTGTAACGAATCTGTGCCTGACGAATAAAGCTCACACCTACCGGCCCATTAAAGTCCAGTGTGGTCGGGTAAGCCGTAAAGTGCATAAAGTTACTCCACGTCTGACCCGCAAGCCAGCCGTTGAGCTCGCCATAGGCGTGACGAATACGAAGCCCCCGTGAATTGGAGAACAGTTCGTTGCCACCACCGCCGTAGAAGTCTGCCTCAACAACCGTCTTGGCTTCTCCAATATCGGTCGGGGTACTGGTTCCGAGACGCACTCGTGATTGACGGGCATGCGCTCTCAAAGAGCTATCACCATCCTCTACGGATGTATCGAGAACACTCGGGTCGTGCAAGTCACCGATATCCTGGTCTGTGTCGTAAATCATATCCAATTTTACGTAACCACCAATCGTAACCGAAGTGTTAGTGCCGGGCAGCAACCACCCCTTGGAATCATTGGTCCCCGCCATCTGATCCACCTGACTGCGCAAGTCATTGATCTGCTTTTGAAGTTCCGCAGTTGATTGCGCCAAAGCAGATGGGACCACCAGGCCCATGGTTGATATCGCAAGTGTTGCTCTTATCGCTAACCTGAGTTTTTTAGTTTGCATTATAAATCAGTCTCCGTGAGCTTTCGTTATAAGATCCCCTACCGGCGATCGACACCTCATAAACCAAACGCGAAGGCGCTTCGGTTACAGACCACCACCGGTAAGTTGCTGGTTATGCCGGCACTTTCGGCCAGAACAACGCATCGCCATTGATAGCAGATGAACTTGAAACGAAATTGAAAAAAATACCCCCTTAATACCTTTGTATTAACGACCCCATCGCAACCGTTCTTACACCCGTGTCCTCTTTTCATGATTTAATTTTATTTTTTCAAGCTGAGTTAAAGTTCATTTGGTTCCATCAGGGTGCACATCATTCAACTTAAAGGTGACTCTATGAGGAACTATCTCTGGCTCACATCGTTAGCATTAGCCTTGGCGGCAGGAAACCTCCATGCCACTGAGGCCAAGGACGATAAGTTAGCACAAGGCATGCTCTCCAAAAGCAGCATTCAGGATATGAAGAGACAACATAAGGTAATGACACAGGCGGCGTTATCTGAAGTGGGCATGGAGGCACGCCGAAAATTGATGTTATCGACTAAGGACGATATCTATCACGAGATGATCAAATCGGGAGATATCAATCTATCTCAATTGGACCAATTTTCAAAAGATCAGTTTATTCATTAGAAATAATGTCGCATTAATAGAATTTTTGATTGAACAATAGAAACTTGTCGACAAAGATCGTTTTAAAACCAGTTGCATCGTGAATGGTCTCCACCATTCCGTCTTGCCGCACTACTTTTGTAGTGCGGCTTTTTTAGGCCTAGATTTAGTCGATAGCAACTTCCAATTACCTGCTTGGCAGACCACATGCCCAGAAAAAAACAACGCCCTTCAATAAAACGGAAACTGCTTACTTTCCTGACACTAACGGGTTTCGCGTGTACCGGGGTAATATTCTTCTCACACACCCTTTTAATCGACTATATCCATGACGAGCTTCACAGGCAGCAGCTAGAGGCTGCAGCTAACCGGCTCTCAAAGACACTAACAAATGATAAAGAAGAAATTACAAAATCTTCTCTCAGAGATTTTTCATTGTCCCAATATTCTGTTCACATCGAAGACAGTCAAGGTCGGAGTTTTACAAGCGAGAACATTGAACCGAAATTACAGGTGGTAGAATCGTTCAGAAATCCTGGAATTTTTCACATATCGTATAATGATCGATCAATCCTTGGATACTACAAAATATTTAATAACAGACAAGATAAGCTAAGCGTTACTATAATTGAAAAAAGCTCCTACTCCCCAAACACTCTTGACAAAATCCACGGTCTTATATGGATCATATCATTTACAATTCTCGTTACGATATCAATGATCATATTTATTGGGGTAACTATCGCACTAAAACCTTTAAAAATGATGAGCTCCCAATTAACGTCGCTTAAAAATGGTGAGCGTAATAGACTGGATGAGAACGTACCTGAAGAATTCACTGAACTTGTCAAACATCTTAATCGTCTATTAGAGTCGTACGACAAAAAACTTTCCCGTTCACGCCACCTAGCCGCAGATATTTCTCATAGCTTAAAAACCCCCCTTGCCGTCATAAACTCCATGATCAATGACGAAGCCATTCCCACCACAATCGCGAGTCAAATTAAGTCTCAACTGTCTGAAATGCACGAGCTGATCGACACTCAAATGAGAAAAACCGAAATGTCCGGTCAGTACATTGGAAAGGCGACACCGATCATTGAGAGAACTCTGGCACTGGTGGACGTAGTCAGTCGAATCTATCCTTACAAACAGATCCATCTTCAAGAAACATTACCCAGAGAGCTTGTCTGGCCAATTGATGAGCGTGATTTTAATGAGATCTTGGGTAATGTCCTTGATAACGCAAGCAAATGGTGCTCTCAGGAAGTTCATCTACACTTGAAACTTCACGATGACACTTTGACCATTCTTGTTGAAGATGACGGCCCCGGAGTAGCGTCACACCAGCTTGCCGATCTTACCAGGCGCCAGAAAAGACTGGACGAAAAAACTCCTGGCTATGGCCTTGGCCTATCAATCGTTGAGGAAATCACCAATGACTACGGTGGCGCCATGCATTTTTCTATATCACCCAAAGGTGGTCTGCGGGTTCTAATCGAGCTTCCCAGAAGCATTTGACGACTACAAGGGCAACTTATCCAGCTTTAGTCAGCGACCAGCAGGCATAGCAGCCCGATACACCAACGTCTCAACATCAAAACTGTTGCTTTGAACTGAGTTCTCATCAGGCGACATAAAGAACAACCCTGTATTACCTGATACGGGCGACACCGGAGCCGACGTTAGAAGACTTGTTGACTGCGTTTGGGGAGATTTCCCGGATCTCAGCGTCAACCAATCAACTCGCGTATCATAAACACCTATCATATCTTCGGCTGCACTGGATTTCTGTGGAATCCCGATATTAACTGGGTCCTCACCGGAGCGTACGAGCAGGTTCGGCAAAAATAGTGTTTGCCTCGGACTAAACACCAGCTCAGGCGACACGTCGTAAGTCATACTCGTGCCTGCCACCCGGTTTCCAATTTCATAGTCCAGCTGTGGGCCCTCAGTGCCAGCAGGGAAAAATGAAACCTTCCCTTGGGAGACGGTCACCATATTCAAAGGTCCCGGTTTGCTCTGAACAACAGCACCGATTACCCGAAACACTGACGTGTATCGACTTAACTTTTCATGATCGGCCTTATAGAGGTCAGGCCCGTTCGGTGAGATTAATATCTCATAAATCTCTGAACCAAACCCCTGCTCTGAGTAGAAAGACTGCCCGAGAATAGTTTCCCGGCGTCCGTCAGCATCCAAATCCTGCAACCCCAAAATTAAGGGAATGAAACCGATGGCTTCGGCCTCCCCCTCGGCCAACTGGATCAAAGAACTTGAAACGCGACGGCCATTCCACTGATTTAAAATGAGGTAGTATGAGTTCTCTGAAACGTACCAGTCCATTCGGATGACTTTCTCCCGACGGGGCACCTCAATGGACGCCAGGCTCTGAACAGCCCCACTGGAATTAACATGGAAAAAGCTGAGTTTGTTTCCATGCTCCGCCGCAAAATAGTAATCGCTGCCAGAACGAAACGCGGACAACGACTTTGCGTTGATGGGCAGTCTGGCAAATGGAGACGCTAAAGCCTCCTCCTCAACCGGACCTACCCGACCTTCTTCAGCATTGGTCTGTACGATGCCGACCAACCAGGTGTTATTGTAAGTCGCAACGGCTTGACCTCTCCCGGTAACCTGAAAACGCACCAATGGCACATCGTTTGACGCCTCTGGCTCGTCCCGCCACAAAAGATCAGGAAATCGGGCTTTCAACGCCGGCGTTACCGCCCTGGGGTCGCCGGCTCTATCAGTAAACACCGCCGGGATACCGTAAAAGCGTTTCGATACAGCGCCAACGGAGGGCATCGTTCCAAACAGCAATTTCCCTACCGCCTGATCCTTTCCGATACTCTCGATACCGATGACTGCAAGGTTTTGCTCCAGGATGCCTGCATGATCAGGCTCCCACAACACAACAAATAAATCACCTACCTCAACAGTGGCATCGTCGACTGTGAGGGAAAGCACTTTTTGATCACGATCTACCTGAGTGACCTTTGCCTTTGCTGGATGCTCACGCTCAACCGCCTGTACCGCACCAGCTAGTAGTAGCATCAGGAACACAAATACTGCAGAACGAGTCATCATAGGAAAAAGTCACTTAATGCGGATTCATTTTGTATAACAAAAGCGGGGTGGCGCTCCCACCACCCCGTTCTTGTTAGAACTTGTACCTTACCCGACCGGCAACATGAACAATGTCCTGATCGCTTTTGCCGTCCTGCAAGGCAGTTTCTTCCAGCGCATCCATAGCATCGCCTGATGCCAGGTATGCAGCTTCTGCCGACAGCTCAAGCGAAGGGTATGGGAAGTACGAGACCTTGGAGCCAAATTCCAGTCCGAGATCTTTTGAGGACGATCCATCGGCAAGTGCAATGTCCTCAGCCAAGCGGTTGTAGACAATCATTCCGCTGACCGTAATATTGGCCGCTACTTTATGATCGAGCTGTAGCTTGTTCATGAAATACCCTTTGTCGAGGATATAGGGTGTTTCGGCGAAGTAGTCATCGCTCGTCATGTTTTCCTGAAAAATCATACTGTCGCTGAAGTCGACATCCGTGGCGATGAAGGCGTCGAAGTCCCCGTCTTGCTCATTGCCATCGCCCGATGCGTAGAGCACGGTGTACGTCAGTTGGTTTGGTCCAAATTGCAGCCCGAGCTCGCCGCGTCCCAGAAAGGTCGAAAGGTCATAGTTCGTATTGGGATTCGTAGCACCATTCAATGGGACGAAATTTACACCTTCTATTGTTCCGCTTTGGCCAATCACCGTACCCTTCACGAACATGCGGCCTAGCGACGTCTCTTGACCGTAATCCATCTCCACCCCAAAGCTGGAAACGGAATATTTGGAGTTATCAGCGATACTCTTCAGTTCATACTCCCTGCTATTTACCGTACCTATTCCCTCAGCAATTTGATCATTCATCTGATAGAGATAGAAGAGGCCCGCGCTCAGGTTCGGTGAGTAACGCTTGTTCAGGTTGATCGCAAAGTTGTCCGCGCCATCCCAGCCTTCGTCCTGTTCTGAGTCGACGCCGCTCTCATTGGAAGAGTCACCTCGCCCCCATAACAACTGATAGTCAAATCCAGAGCCCAGTGAGCCTTTCCAAACAGCGGCTGTGGCGGTTTCAGTCCAGACATGTCGGTTCACTGACACCGGCTGCAAGCCCAGCGATACGCGCTGGTCTAGCGTGTTGGGCACCAAAAAATCCACATAAGCCCACCGTGTTTCGATGTTCACACCATCACCGGAATAGTCGCCACCCGAACCCTCACCGTAGCGGATGCCTCCAATCTCCGTCGCGAATACACCGGTAACGTTTTTGTCGTCGGAAGTTGCCTTCGCCCAGAAGCGATATTTGACCTCGCCGAAGCTCTCGGTCGGCTCGTCATCTTTCAGCGTACCGCCACCTGAGTTACCACCAGAAAACCAGTCTCTTTGATTGGTGTAAGCCTGAAAGCGGTTATCCATATCACCGTGGAATTCAATCTCCGCTGCCGTCGCGGCCCAACTTCCCGACAGTGTTGTCATCCCCGCAATCGCAGTGGCCAGAATGTTGCGTTTCAACGTAGTCTCCTCCAGTTTCTTTCTTGATTGTTTGTGATGTTCGATTCGTACGGATAGTGGCGTAAATCTTAAAACCAGCTAGAACACCGGACGAAAGACCAAAAAAAAGGCGGGAATGAAGCATTCCCGCCATTAAATAACCTTAGTTAACTCGCAAGTAGGCTCTCACACGAACCTTAAATGAACTTGAAATCCGGAAAATATTTTAGATACGTCGGTCTCGCCATATTCAGCGATCACGCTCGACCCTACATGGAAAACTTATGCTCGAAGCCCATACCAAATGTGGAGTCCTCAGAGTCAGCCAGGTCCGCCTCCACCTGAGACACGTAAGCATAAACCTTACTCTTGCTTGCCAGTTTATAATCGAACCCCAAGGCCAACAGGGTTAGCTCCTCGTTTGTTGTCTCGGCTTCTGTCAGTCCGTACTGAGCCTTGATCTTCCAACGCTCAAGGTTAACGGCACCGCCAACCAGATAAGACGTATCTTCTCCAGGGCCATCGCTTTCTTCTGCCAACTGGTAAACTGCGCCGATCTCGAAGTTGCTTAATCGGACCTTCCCTACGGTTCGCAGGATATTGAGACGACTATCGCCACTTGAATCGGCTTCCAGTGAATCGTCGATATCAGAATCGTAGGCAATACTTCCGTAGAAACGATCATTCTCAAACGTAAAAGAGCTGGAAACTGCATCCGCAGGTCCGTCGTTCTCTGCACCAGCTGACTGCTCTTCACCCGGGATGACGGCAACACTGACGCCCACAGCATCGAACAGACGTGGGGAACTGTATTGAACAATGTTGCTGGTCCGATTTTCACCAGCCATGATATTTTTTATATCCGCCTGTAGGTCGTTGAACTGGTCAACCTTGCCCTGCGCTGACTTTAAAGGTGTGTCAAATTTTCCCGCAATCAGTGCACCGAGGTTCGCCTGTTTGAAGCCGCCGTATATATTACGCTGCGAGAAGGTTTGGCCATCTTTATCTCCATCATCAATCGATATTTCAAATTCCGCCTTGTATATCGCCTCCAGGCCTGCGAGGTCGGTATCGAACGCCCCTTTTACACCAAGACGGGAAGCATTGCTCTGAAGCTTCCAAGTATCGCTATTACCGTCGTCCTGGTTTTCATACGAAACATTGGCTTTGCCGTACAGGATAGGACCGTCCGCCGCGAGTGCATTTATTGAAGTAACGACAAATCCACCAAACACGAACATCGATAGACACTTTTTCATGGACACCTCTTCAGATTAGATAGATTCAAAATGACACTTGAAGTCTTTCAAATGCTGAGAAGATGGTGCTTTGTATCTGTTGCAAAATTATTACATTGAAATATTTTTCTTTTATTTTCAACAATATAAAATTAAAACCTTCTATTATATCCTTTGACACTGAATTGAACTTGAATATAAGCAGCCGTTTTCGTACATCGCGTTGTGAGCATGAAAGCGATTCCCATCTGACCCCAGATTCATCCCCGGAACCTTCCAAAAGCGACTCACAATGAATCGCGGCAGGGATTGCGGTTGCGCGATAAAGATCATGATGGCCAATTGATACTCGGCGCGATGCGCGGTCACCTCGGCTCTCGGCAGTCAATTCAAGGCCGAATGGCTTGTTAGTGAAGCGTTTAAGAGCTGAATAAAATGCGCGCTGGCGTGACTTGAAGGAAAAGCAGCCAAGCATTCCCGTTCTCTCAAATGTCATCAGCACATCGGTAACCGGGTTGAGACCGGCGTGATAGAAGCTGAAGCATTCCAGTGATAGCTCCTGCGGTAAGCCATGAAGTTCATCCAGAAAAACCGGAACACAGATGCTGCTTCCCAACCCGCCTTCGAACCTTCTATAACGGACGTCCCAAAAACGGGACTGTGTCCATCCGCCATTATACTTCCACCCCTGGCGATCAGCGGCACTCAGGATGTCGGCAACACCGCCCCAGCCTATGTCGGTGGATCGATAACGCCCATACATCTGAATATCCTTCACTGTCCCCGGAGAGGCCTGACAAAGCCATCGAGCCAGCCACCCGGGCAGCCCCGGATCAGCACCTGCATCCAGTACAAATCGGCTGTCGCTGGTCTCGATGAGTGTCCGCATGCCTTGGAATACCTCAAGCTTGCGCGGATTTGGAGTGATATCGATGTAGTCGGCTCGATTCGCGATACAACCGTGAACCAGATTCTCAAGAGCAGACACGGAAAGGTCACATGCCACAATAACGACATCTTGCTCATGCGAGCATTGCCTGGCCTGTGCAGCGTCAGCCACATCAATTGATCTGGCGTTGAAACGACCTGTGACACCGGCTTCGCGATCTAACTGTTCCGCTCGTTTACGCCCTTTTTCCAGTGAACGCCCTGCCAAGACAATATTGCCGTCGATCCGTTGCCCCAAGAAAGTCGCAGTAGCGGTCCCGGCAGCTCCGTAGCCACCAAGGACAAGTACGCTCTTGTCGCCCTGTCTCATCGTTTCTCAAGCTCCCTTTTGACGTACTCCAACTCAACCCGGGTGTGTTGCGCAGCGTCTGACTCGATGCCCATAAAGGCTGACATGAACCAACTCAAGGCTCTGCCTTTAAAGGAATCGGGGAAGACACCGTATACCCGGTGAGAGAGACGCCATCCTTTCTCAGAGTTGGTCTTTTCAATTCGTAAATCTCCCCCCTCGAACACGTCAACGATATCGATCCCCAAAAGGCTGTAGGTAGTTTCGGCTGACCATCTGTAGCGTGTTGGCGGAAAGACGTCGTACACACGCCCGTCCAGAACCCCTTTTATTCCACCAACCGTTTCAACCTGGAGAAATCTAAGCCCGTCAACAAATCCCGTACCGGGTCGGCTCGTTATCTCAGTCAAAATATGAGCGTCATTTGCTCGGTGAAAGATGCCTTCGAAATCCGTCACTGCCCCCCAAATCTCCGTGCGGGGCGCATCAACAACAACGCTCTCGGTAACATCCACTTTCCGAAGATCAAAGCCTGCAAAGATCAAGAGTCCGACGAGCATAAAAGTTGCGCAAGCCATTATCATGCGGTTCATACCAAGCCCTCTTTTTCTTCAGATCAGACATCCCTAAACCCTTTAGCAACTACAGGGTCAAATAGAGATCTAACGCAGAAAGTTCGATCAAGAGCTTAGATTGTTCGGAGCGATTGAACGCGTTCGCCATAGCTGATGAAGAGCATTCTGTGCTGAATGGGCGAGAGCGCACTTTAAATAATTGGACGCTTTGCCTGACCGGGGATAAAGAATCTAGCAACTGATGCAAGGTTCGAAACAGTAATTCATATAGAGATGTTCAGTCCCCCAATTCAGCCACACGCTTGGTGGTCGAGTTGGGGGCGAGTGCCACGTCAAATCACTGCACGTTCAAATTTTTCTGGTGTTGCAACATCTGCTCCATCATCAGCTGCATTTGATCCATGCGCTCTTGCATCATCTGAATTTGTTGCTCGTTAGACAGACTACCACCATTTTTTGATTTACCGCCGCCGTTCATCAGGTGCTGACCTCCCATCATGTCGTTTTGTCCACGCATCATGCCAGGTCCCATCATGCCGCGATGCATATAATCCATTTGTTCTTGCATCGCCTCCCTGTGTTCTCGCATCAATCGTTGCCGCTCTTGCGGTGATGCTTCATCAGGTATGCGTTGCATCAGCTGGTTCATGTGAGACCAGTTCTGGTGCATCTGCTGCATTTGCTCCTGATCCATCATCATGCCGGGACCATGCCCTTGCCAGGGGCCTTGGTCACCATGCGCTATTACCAATGCTGGAAAAACCAATAGCGCAGCGGTTGCAGCAAGCCCTTTAGATGAAATCATAAAGTTATCCCCCAAAAATGAGATGCCCACTCCATTTCACTTATCATTGTAGATCTTTATCCAGATAAACGCCGATCTTAACGACTAGAGTAAATTAGTCATTGACCCTGTAGTAACTACAGGGTTTTAAATTGCATCATTTGTACGAGAACCGGAGCCGAGAAAATGAGCAACACCTGTGACGGACAGTGTGGCAGTGAGGAAGCTGGCACAGATAATTACACTCGGAACCCCGTTATCACCACACATGGAGCCCAGATCAGCACCTACAAAGTGCCAAAAATGGACTGTCCTTCGGAAGAGCGAATGATTCGAATGGCGCTCAATGGCTTTGACAACATTCGGTCACTCTCATTCGACCTATCGAATCGAAATCTGGAAATTATTCATCAAGGCGAAGCCGGACCTATTACGAGCAAGCTGGAAACCCTGGGGCTGGGCGCTTCCTTGCAGAAGTCAGAAGAGGCCAGCGCTGAATCCGTCAGATCGGCTGAGTCGTCTAATGCCAACGAAACCGAGGAATCCGGCACTTTATGGATACTGCTGGCAATCAACGGTCTGATGTTTCTGGTCGAAATGACGATGGGCCTGATCGCCCAGTCCGCTGGCCTGATTGCTGACTCGCTAGACATGCTTGCCGACGCTGCCGTCTACGGTCTTGCGCTTTACGCCGTCGGGCATGGCATCAAAATGCAGGTCAGAGCGGCCCATGTTGCTGGCATTCTCCAGCTCATCCTTGCCGTCGGTGTACTAGTTGAGGTTGGCAGGCGTTTTCTGTTCGGCAGTGATCCGCAGTCGCTGATGATGATGGCCGTCGCATCTGTGGCCCTTATTGCCAACGTCAGTTGCCTGCTCCTGATCGCCAAACACCGTGAAGGCGGTGCTCACATGAAAGCCAGCTGGATATTTTCGGCCAACGACGTGGTCATCAATCTAGGGGTTATCCTCGCAGGGCTTCTTGTCGCCTGGACCGGCTCCAACTACCCGGATCTGGTTATTGGCGGCATTGTGGGAGGCATTGTACTCATCGGTGCCAAGCGCATACTTGCACTAAAAGGATAATTCGATGTCTGGAGACCGTTCTCGCTTTTTTACGCTGAACTTTCTCGGCTTTTCCACGCTGATAGCGTTGGCTGACCAGGCCATTAAATGGCTGGTCCAGCAATCCATGGCTTACGGGCAATCGGTTGAGATCACTTCTTTCTTTAATTGGGTGCACGTATGGAATAAAGGCGCTGCCTTTAGTCTCTTCGCCGATGGCGGGGGCTGGCAGCGATACTTTTTTATCGCAATAGCCGTTGTCGTCTCAGCTGTTCTGGTCAAATTGATTCGGGACAGCCATCAACGAACAGAAGCCCTAGCTTACGCCATGGTTCTTGGAGGCGCACTGGGAAATGTCATCGACCGAGTTTTTCGAGGCCACGTTGTCGATTACCTGGATTTCCATTGGCAATCCTGGCATTGGCCGGCGTTCAACCTTGCCGACGTGTTCATCGTCCTGGGCGTGATCATGATTTTGGTCACGGGCTTCACAGCCGAGAAAGGTGTTGGGAACAACACGAAAAATCGCCAGAATGGCTAGTTTTCGCGCGGTCGCATCACTCGCTAAGCCCTCTGAGTCCGGCTTAGCGAGTGTTGCGACTACGTTTAATTGAACAGCAACGACCAAGGAGAAAACAATGGGCCACGAGCATGTTCACATGTCACCGGATACTAAGGATAAGAGAGTTGCAGTAGCTATCTGGGCGAACGGTATCCTAACCTTGGCTCAGATCGCTGGAGGGATCTTCGCTGGCAGCTTGGCGCTGATAGCCGACGCTATACACAACTTTTCGGATATGGCGTCACTATTTATTGCATTTGCGGCGCGGAAGATTGCACGCCGCCCGGCCGACTCGAAGATGACCTTTGGCTACGGGAGAATTGAGATTGTTGCGGCACTTATAAATTACACCACTTTGATTATGATCGGGGCATATTTAATCTACGAAGGTGGCATGCGATTCCTAGATCCCCCGGAAATCAAGGGCTGGTGGGTAGTTTGGCTTGGCATTATCGCATTGGTAGTGGATGGTTTGACCGCGTTGCTCACTTACTCCATGCAAAAGGACAGCGTCAACATCCGTGCGCTGTTTCTACACAACTTGTCTGATGCGTTTGCGTCAATTGCAGTCGTTGTAGGCGGCGCCCTGATTCTCCTGTACGACATGCGTTGGGTTGATCCCGCGATCACAATTGGTATCGCAAGCTATATTCTCTACCTGGGCTTAACGGAAATCGGCGGAACCATCCGGACACTCATGCTGGGTAGCCCAGTGGATATCGACACAGATTCTGTCATCGAGGCTTTATCAAACGTAGAAGGCGTTTTAGACCTTCACCACGTACATTTCTGGCAGATGGGTGAGCATGATGCCTCCCTCGACGCCCATGTGGTGGTCGAAATAAGTGCATGGAATGAACTTGAAAAAGTCAAGGGCCGGATAAAACGAACTTTGGATAACGAGTTCAGCATCACTCATTCAACATTGGAGTTTGAACACCCTGATCACAGTCACAAAGATGCCCATACTTATGGCCATGGCTAACAGGGCTGCTGAAATGGGTGCCGTGTGGCAGATCGACTGCGAATGGCCGACATGCCACACGGTTAAGAACACCTTATGCGAGACGTAATTGAACGCCATCAGGTCTGGGCCTACCTCATCGCTGTTTTTTCCGGCCTCATTGCCGGATGGACCTCTTCCCTCGGCGACAGGGTGCAGGAGTGCCAGAGCACCCGAGCCATTGCGGCAACGCCGGTTCTGTTGATTGCTCAACTGGCTCTTCTTGCACTTTACCTCTGGCTTTTCCTGGGCAATCAGTTCGACGTAAATCTTGAGCTTGGGCGACACCTCCTGCCGGCCTTTGTCGGGCTGCTTGTTGTCCCCCTTATCCTGGCATTTCTGACTGAAAAATGGGCGGAAAAGTCCGAAAAAGCCACCGGGTTGATTCGCTTCATGGGTCTGATGCCGGTCCCTCTGCTGACAGTCGTACTTTTCATCATCTCAATGACACAAGTCAGCCAGATCGACAGTACCGGCCCACTTATCTGGCCCTTGATGATTCTGTTTCCGGCCTATTTGCTAGCTGAGGCTCCGGTTGGAAAGACTCTGCGCCGGGTCTTTCGATTACCGGTAGCAACCGGTCGCACCGTCATTTTCAGCCTTGGCACCCGCAACTCCTTCGTGGTTTAACCTCTGGCATTGTCGCTACCAGAGGCCTGGGCCGCGGCTGTCGTGGTGATTGTCGTGCAGTCCCTGGTGGAACTTATTGATATGATGTTTTATCTGAGGTGGCTTCCCAATCGGCTGCTACCGAATACCGGAAAATCTGACACTCGTTAAACTTATCTAAAATAGGAAGATCTTACGTGCGTACCCGAACCCTGGTCACAAGCCTCGTTCTTTTTTGTCTGGTTGTCTTCGCGGCCGCTTTCGTTTATTACGATCGTTCTCAAGGCATTGATGAACCCGCCGTTGTTGAAAAAACGCCGCTGGTGAGAGATTACTCTCCCGTTATCGGCCCTGAGGACGCGCCGGTAACCATTGTCGAATTCTTCGACCCATCCTGCGAAGGCTGTCGCGCCATGCATCCCTATGTGAAACAGATTCAGGCTGCATACCCGGACAACGTGCGTCTGGTCCTGCGCTACGTATTGTTTCACAAAGGCTCGGAAGAGGCCGTCAGAATTCTGGAAACCGCCCGCGAACAGGGGATCTACGAGCCGGTGCTTGACGCTGTCATGGAAGCCCAACCCCAGTGGCATGACGATCCAAAGGTCGCCGCAGCATGGGATGCGGCGGAGTCAGCCGGGCTTGATTTAGAAGCCGCCCGGGCCGGTATGAACTCGCAGGAGATTGACCGCATTATTCAACAGGATGCGGCTGACGTGAAAGCGGTTGGAATTTCTGGAACCCCAACCTTTTACGTCAACGGGGACACCTTAAGTCGGCTGGGACCCCAAGAACTGTACGACCTTGTCACCTCCAAGGTAGAGTCGCCTCAATAACAACTTCAGAACCGGCAACGCTATGTCACTGCTTGACTACTTATTACCTTACGATTTCTCGCCGCTGACCATACTGAGCTACATGCTCGTGATGGGGTTCTATGGCGTTGGGCTATTTCGGATGCCGGAACAGGACCGGCCAGGCGCACTGCGGATCTTTGCGTTCACCCTGGGGGTGATGATCTGTTATGCGGTGATGCAGACCCGCTTCGATTACTACGCGCAATACATGTTCTTCGTCCATCGGGGCCAGCATCTGATCCTTCATCATATTGGGCCTATCCTGATCGCGCTTTCCAATCCCTTGCCGGTCATGCGGTTCTGGTTTGAAAAAATCAGCCCAGGCTGGAGGCGCACGCTCCGGCCTCTGGGTTGGTTTTATCAGGTCCTGCAACAACCCTTCATCGCCCTATTCCTGTTTGTCGGGCTCATTTATTTCTGGCTGTGGCCATCAATCCATTTCGACGCCATGCTCAGCCGGGATCTGTACTGGGTCATGAACTGGAGCATGTTACTGGATGGCCTGCTGTTCTGGTGGTTGATCTTCGACCCGCGACCGCCTGCGATCACCTCATCGCTGGGGTATGGCAGACGCATGTTGGTTCTGGCTGCCGCAGGTGTGCTTCAGATGTTTCTTGGGGCGTGGATCGTGTTCTCACGTGACATGGTCTACGACGTTTACGAAGTCTGTGGCAGGGCCTGGCCGCTGGACCCGGAAGTCGACCAGCTCCTGGGCGGCATGCTGACCTATATCCCTCCCGCTATGATGAGCATCCTTGGCATTCTTCTGATGCTTCGGCGAGCCATGCATCAGGACGGAAAATATGCCAATCAATCCAAACCACTTGAGGAAACAGCGTCATGAGAACTCGCTTCTGGCGACAGCGCACCAACATCATATCGGCGACCTTAACGCTGATTGCATCCCTATTGCTGACTGGTTGCTTTGCCAATGACGAGGAAGACTGGAACGGTAAAAACATCAGTGGCTTGATGCCTGAGCTGGAATTCGACCTGATCAATAGCCAGGGCGAGTCGGTATCTGGCGAGGATTACAGTGGACGGGTGAGAATGCTGTTTTTCGGGTTCACCTCGTGCCCCGATGTTTGCCCAACCGCCCTGCAAAAGCTCAATCAGGCAACCAGTGGCCTGGCCCCGACGCTTCAGGATGAAGTACTCACTTTGTTCGTGAGTGTCGATCCGAAACGTGACACGCCTGAGCGCCTCGCAAAATACGTGGATTTTTTCGGTGACAATATTGTAGGACTCACTGGAAATGAACCCCAGCTTCGTGAACTCGCAAAACGATATAGAACCACCTTCGGTTATGACGAACCTGACCCCGATGGAAATTATGCGGTGTCACACAGCAGCGCGATTTATGTATTTGATCGCGAGGGTAACCCCCGCCTTTTAATTCGGCCCGATTTGAGCGGGGAAGAAATTCGGCATGATCTCGTTGCTCTTATTCAGGAGGATTCCTGACTGAATAGACTGTCCCAACTCGAATTGGGACAGTCCTGATTGGCGGGCAGATACAAATTGGTTAAGCAGAGCCGGAGAGTGTCTCAATAATTCGGCAATCCATAATAACCCCGCCTTCACAACACGCACTCAGTCTTTCCAACTCGTGTTCCATCGCACGCAAATCTTTCAGTCGAGAGCGCACCTGTTCCAACTGTTGTTCAACTTTGGCGTCTACTCCAGCGCAGGACTCCTGATGTCGATCTGCTAGCGACAGCAGCTCTCGAATATCGTCAAGGCTGAAACCGAGCCCCCGGCTTCGTCGGATAAACAGCAGCCGCGAATAATCCGCTTTGGCGTACAGTCGATATCCGGAGTCCGAGCGGATCGCTTTCGGTAACAGTCCAATTCTTTCGTAGTAGCGGATGGTTACGGGCTTGATGCCCGTATCATCAGCCAACCGACCGACCGTGTAGGTTTTTTCGCTCATCATCATTGACCTTATAGTTACTATAACCCCTATTGTATCGTTGTATTGCAAATACTAGGAGGGTTCGTCGTGGATAGCTGCTGTGAAAACAAGGCCGGTGAACTGACACAATTGCGAGCGAGCCAAAGCCGGGTGCTTTACATTGCGCTTGCCATAAACGCAGTGATGTTTGTGGTGGAATTCAGCGCCGGCTGGATTGCAAGCTCTACCGCGTTGCTGGGCGATTCGCTGGATATGTTCGGCGACGCGTCTGTCTATGCACTGACACTGTTCGTGCTGGACCGAAGCCGTCGCGCGCGTGCCGGAGCGGCTTTGTTCAAAGGCGGCTTTATGCTGTTGTTCGGGCTTGTTGTTGTCGCCGATGCCATCCGCAAGCTGGTGATACAGGAAGTGCCGGCCGCCGAGTGGATGGGCGCTGTCGGCGCTCTTGCTCTTTTTGCAAACGGCGTTTGTTTTGTGTTGCTCTACCGTCATCGTGCGGACGACCTCAACATGCGTTCCACCTGGATGTGTTCCAGGAACGATCTGTTCGCCAACAGCAGTGTCATCATTGCGGCTGGATTGGTCGCCCTCACCAATACCCTCTGGCCGGACATCATTGTGGGCCTCGCCATTGCTGCGCTTTTCCTGCATTCCGCCTGGCAAGTCATCAGTGAAGGTATGGGGGAATGGCGTGCCGGTGGCGCAGAATCCGCCAACCAATCGGACGAAGGTGAGGTCGCCACTACCGGAGACAACTGCTGTTCTTCATCGCAAAGCACGTGTGGCAGTGCATCGGAAGAGCCATCCCGGTGACCAACAATAACCAGGTGATTCCATGGGGGCTGCTGCTGTCGGCCTGGCTACTGGCGTTGGTGTCCTCGCTTTCAGCCATCTACATCGGGGAAGTTCTCGGGCAGGCTCCGTGCGTTCTGTGCTGGTTTCAGCGCGCCTTCATGTTTCCGTTGGCGGTGATTCTCGCAGTCGCCTGCTACTACTCGGATTTCAACGTTTGGCGCTACGCTATGCCGCTGGCTGTTATTGGCTCCCTGTTCGCTCTGGCCCACTCACTGCTTTATGTGGGGATAATTCCACAACCCATTCAGCCCTGCACGGCCACTGGCCCGTCCTGCTCGGGTGACGGAATGACGATATTTGGTGGGCTGCCGCTTCCGTTTCTATCGCTGGCCATTTTCGTTGCCATCATAATTCTGCTCTTGCTTGTCCGTCGGAGAATTCATTCATGAATCGTCGTGCCATCGTTGTTGTCGTGTGTCTCGTGCTGATCGCAGCCTTTTCGGCCGCTGTCTTGTTCAAGCCACAGCCCCAGCAGCCTCAAAAAACGGCCACCACCGGTGAAAAGTCTGTTGTCGCTTCCGAACCGATCGCGAACCAACAAGCATTGGTACGCTTCCATTCGCCCACATTCGGGCCTGCCGACGCACCGGTGACCATCGTTGAGTTTTTCGACCCCTCCTGCGAAGCCTGCCGGGCGTTCTACCCCATCGTGAAACAGATTCTTGCTGAGTATCCAGGTCAGGTGCGCCTTGTTTTGCGTTACACACTGTTCCATCAGGGTTCCGAGGAAGTCTCCAGAATTCTGGAAGCAGCTCGCCTGCAAGATGTCTATGAACCGGTGCTGGAAGCTGTGTTGGAGGTGCAGCCTGCCTGGCACGACGACCCGAAGGTTGCCAAGGCATGGGGAGCGGCCGAGGCAGCCGGTCTGGACCTGTCCCAAGCCCGTGAGGATATGCAATCCGAACGGATAAGCGCCATCCTTGATCAAGACATGCAGGACGTCAAAACCATCGGCGTTCGGGGCACCCCGACTTTTTTCGTGAATGGCCGCCAACTCACGGAGTTTGGTCCCAAACCGCTACTTCGCCTTGTTCAGGAGTCGCTCCCAGACGCACAGCAATAGCGACCGGTGTCGATTAAAACACGGATGGGCTTGATGCCCTCCACCGTCAACTGAACTCAGAAAGTTGAGGACTCACGGAAATGCCAGATCTTGCGACATGGGGAATGCTGGCTGCTTTTTTTGGCGGCCTGGTGTCTTTTTTCTCACCCTGCACTCTGCCGCTGGTTCCGGGGTATCTCTCGGTCGTTACGGGCGGCACCGTCACAGACCGTTCGAGTCGACTGCAATCTCTGTGGCTCAGTATCTGTTTTGTCCTTGGATTCAGTGTGGTGTTCATCGCTTTTGGTGCCAGCGCTAGTCTGCTCGGTCAGTGGCTGATGGCCTACCGGCAGGAAGCCAATCTGGTGGCGGGCATTCTGATCGTGCTGATGGGGCTATTTATGCTGGGCTGGTGGAGCATGCCCGCGCTACAGCGCGACTGGCGCTTTGGGCAAACCCTTGAGGGTGGACGGCCCACGGCAGCGTTTCTTCTCGGTTTGGCCTTTGCCGTCGGATGGACACCGTGTATTGGCCCGATATTGGGCGCTATCCTGGCTCTCAGTTCCACCCATGCGAATGCTGAAACCGGCATGCTGTACCTGGCCGTTTATTCGCTGGGGTTGGCAATTCCATTTTTGGCAACGGCTCTATTTATTGAGCACTTTCGGGCGCGAGTGCGCTGGATGAGCCGCTGGAGTCAGTCACTGAGAATTCTGGCAGGGCTGGTTCTGGTTGTTATGGGGGTAATGGTGCTGACGGGACAGATGACCCGGTTTGCATCATGGATGTTATCCGCATTTCCGGTACTCGGAAGACTCGGTTGATCCCGGGCAAATCTTTGCCCACCACTCAGCTGGCCGATAAGGCAGGAGAACCGAGCAGTGAACAGTGAACTCAAGGCGTTCTATCTGACAGAACTGGCAGCAGCCGCTGATGCAGACAATCAGGGCGATGTCGATACAGCGTTCAGACATCTTGAACGGGCTCATATTCTGAGCCAGAAGTTCGCGTTAGCGCACACGACAACACATTTGCGCATGCTACGGCTCGGCTGGCACACGCGCGATGCTCGCGAGGTTCTCGGTCAGCTGGCTCGGGCCTTCGCTGCGTTGCTGGTTTCACGAATCTGGGTTCCTGTCGGCAATACGGGACGTGCCAACGTCAGCGCATTTGAACCGATGGCGGTGCCGGAAGACTTGGCGATTGTTCTGGGACACCAGAAGCCTTCCAACACGTAACTGAAGGACACCACTTTATGATCACACCCTGCTTCCAACACCACACAAAGCGCTTTGCATCCATTGCATTAATGATGCTGGCAATCCTCCTTGTTGGCTGCATGGGCGATGATGCGCCGGATTGGCACGGAACAGACATCAGCGGCGTGATGCCCAAGCTTGAATTCGATTTGATCGACAGTCAGGGAGCACCGGTTTCAGGCGATGATTACAGTGGTCAGGTACGAATGCTGTTTTTCGGATTTACCTCTTGCCCTGATGTTTGCCCCACTGCTCTGCAAAAACTCAGTCAGGCCGTTAGCGGCCTGAGCCCGGAAAACCAGGAGGAGGTACTTACGCTGTTCGTCAGCGTTGACCCTCAGCGCGATACGCCCGAGCGCCTGGCAGAGTATGTCAATTTTTTTGGTGAAAGGATCGTCGGGCTGACCGGCAAAACCTCTGACCTACGCACACTTACCCAGCGATACCGGACCACGTTCGGGCATGAAGAACCGGACGCAGAAGGTGATTACGCCGTCACTCACAGCGGCGCAGTTTATGTGTTTGATCGTGAGGGTAATCCACGCCTGCTTATCCGACCGGAAGATTTAAGCGCTCAAGCCATTCGGCAGGACCTTGTTGCCCTTCTTGAAGAAAGTTCCTGAATGACTGAAGGATTCGATAGTGTTCTTTGCAAGGGCGTTTGTAAAGGCCCTGTTCGACAATCCTCAAGTCCGATAGTCTCCACGCATTCCTGTTCGCATGAGGCACAATAATCGCTGGCGCATTTTCCTTCCATCTCTGCCGTGCAATGATTTAGCGTTTCCAACTTGTTCCGGCAATGATACCGGATGAAATGGATGCGATTTGCCTGGAGGCACTGGAGGAAGCCCTGACTCGAATGTTCGCTTTTGTTTAGTTTCGAATCTTCAAAAGGTCTCGTCATTTCCAAATCGCATGGATCGCTCGGATCTTTAACTAGGGCTGCCAAAACGACGTTTTCGTTTGAGTATTGGGGTTGCGAGGTCGACGGAGGTGCTTAGCTCGCTCTTCATCGGGCTGTCTGGAGGGAAACGGCTTTCTTTGCTAGAGCCAAGTCTGCAAAGCAGAAAAGCTGAACGGGCCTTGCTCGGGTATACACCATCGAGAGCTCATAAACATTCTCTCGGACCTCACTAGCGTGCGAAGGTAAATAGACCTGAATCCTTACAATCCTGTTCAGGCTTTGTCGAATCTACATCGAGCCAATGCGTCAGATGTTCCAGCGATTCGTGCACGAGATATTTTTCAAAGTTCTTTTCCCAGCGTCTCATTCATCTCTCCTTGATAACCCTTTGACTTGCAGGAGGGACGGCGCAGCACTTCAGCGGTCTTCAACGTACTCGAAAAGCTCGCCCACCTCGCAATTTAAATAGCGGCAAAGCGCTTCGATCGAATCCAATTCAACCCGGCTGGCAGTCTCGTGATAAAGCCGGGTAATGGTGCCCCGGTTCACCCCTGTTTCCCTCGCCACATCAACAATCTTGAGCTTCTTTTCACCCATCAGTCTGGACAGATGGCACTTAATCATTTGGCCCACCAAAGAACAAATTAACCCACAGGAGATCAAAAAGACTTGCAGAAAGTCTTTATGAGTGCATAATGATCTTCAGGAGAACATTTTGAAGGGTAACGCAGACCTTTTGTTCTCCACGGCTGACAATATCAAAGGAGTTTTCGTATGTCACAAGAATATCTCACTACTGAAGAGCTAGCCGAAAGGATCAAGTACGACACTCGGACCATCCGTGAGCGCTTGAAAGACTCAGTTTTGCTCGAGGGCGTGCACTACATCAGGCCGTTCGGCGGTCGCAAAATTCTCTATATCTGGGATGTGATCGAGCAGGACATGCTCAATCACTCCAGCAGCCAAACCTTTGCCGTACCTATGGCTGGCGGAGGTGTCTGCCGTGGGTAAGATCGTAGAGCGCCCAGAGACGGGCAAACTGTTTTTCGATTTCAGGTATGAGGGTAAACGGTGCCGGGAGCAGACGACTCTCGATAGTACGCCGGCGAATCGCAAAAAGCTGGAAAGTATCCTGAAGAAAATTGAGGCGGAGATCACGCTTGGCACTTTCGAGTACCACCGCTACTTCCCCAACAGCCCGCGAGCAGAGGAGTTCACCAAACAAGCAGAAGTGCAGAGGGCTCGGGAAGCCCACGACACGCCTTTATTCGAGGTCTTCTCTAAGGATTGGCTCGATGAAATGAAAATCCAGTGGCGCCAGTCTCACATCACCACGGTGGAGGGAACATTGAAAAACTACCTCAATCCCGAGTTCGGGGAAAAAGAGGTTGGCTGCATCACCAAGCAAGACATTCTCGAATTCCGGGCTTCACTCGCCAAAGTTTCGACCCGGAAAGGAAACCGTCTTTCAGCCAGTCGTATCAACCGAATCATGACGCCTTTGCGCATGATCCTTAGCGAAGCAGCCAACCGGTTCGAGTTTAGCTCACCCTACCACGGGATTAAATCACTCAAGGTTCCGCGCACGGATGTAGAGCCATTTGGTATTGATGAGGTCAGGCAGATCATCGATACCGTTCGACCAGACTTCCGGAACTACTACATCGTTCGATTTTTTACCGGGATGCGAACCGGTGAAATTGACGGACTTCAATGGGACCACGTGGACTTCAGGCGGCGCCAGATCCTGGTTCGTCAGGCTTTGGTGAACGGGCGCCTCGAATACACCAAAAATGACGGCTCCTTCAGGACGATCGAGATGTCTCAGTTGGTGGTCGATGCGCTCACCGAACAAAAGAAGACCACCGGGAAAAAGGATTTTGTTTTTTGCACCCGGACCGGTGGACCGCTGAATCACAACAACGTAACCAAACGCGTTTGGTATCCCCTACTCCGACACCTGGGTTTACGGAAGCGGCGCCCCTATCAGACTCGCCATACTGCGGCCACGTTGTGGCTGGCTGCGGGGGAGAACCCAGAATGGATTGCGCGCCAGATGGGGCACACCACCACTGAGATGCTGTTTCGCGTTTACAGCCGCTACGTGCCCAACCTGACCCGTCGCGATGGATCCGCTTTTGAACGCCTGCTGATCACACAATTTCAAAATCCTGAGCTAGAGCCCATGGAGGATACTGCCGATGAGAAGTAACACAGCACAACTTCGTCAACGCTCAGTCCAAACTGGCACCGACCTTCAACTTGTTCGGAATCTTGGGTCTTCAATCGCTGTTGCGATGAATCTTGCGCCAGGCAACCAGTTAGTCCTTTTGCTGGGAGCTGGAGACGAGCGCACGAATAGGGAGGCGCTTGAAACCTGGGTCAGGCTTCAACTGCCGACACTTCGCGGAATGACGAATCAGCAGTTATTGGCGGAGCTGATTCATCGATTGGAAAAGCTGTTAACGGATTATCTGGAGGTTGGACCATGAGCAATCATTCCAACGAAATCGTGCGGTGGTACAGAGTTGATGGCATGCGTTTGGTCACTCCAGCTTCGGTGGGTGCCAGCTGGATGCTGGAGCTCACCGATTCAACGGGCGTTGCGACCGAAGCAGTATGGATCGTCGACGACCTTCCGAGACAGACGATTCCGCGAGAGGGTAGCTGGGGATTGTTCCGGCTGGCTTGCTACGACATGGGGCTGGCTCTGACGGCGAACTTCGTGACCGCACTGCTAGCAACACTCGCCCCTTATTAAATGAGAGTGGGATCTGAGTCGACGCTGCCTTTTGCGGCTCAGATCCTCGTCCTCGCCATGATGCCTAGCACTTCCTATTCAGCGCTTCTCTCGACGGTTCATCATAAAATCCTCTGAAACTCCCTCCCCATCGAACCATGCATCCCAATCTTCTGGCTGAATGGCGGGGTCCGTGGGTCGCTCGAATTTCTCAACGGAACCTTTAAGTCTCTCCAACGGACAAGACCCGTGACGACGCGGCTTAGCCAATTCGTCAGCATGGGCTCCTAAAGCATCCAGGTTTTTGAGTAGCTCGTGCTCTGTTGGTCGTTTCTCTTTCGTGGAAACCTCCGGCTTTCTAACCGAGCGTTTTAGTTTACCAAACCTGAAACTGGATCCACCCAACATCAGCGTCAGACTTAGATCCCTTTTCGGTTGGTCACGGCGGCATCGAGAGCCTCTTGTCAATCATCTGATGGCGTGCTGGCGCTTTGGAGCTGGTCCGGCTCCAGGAGATACGCCCCAGCAGAGAACGCCGCAAACAAGAGCGCCTCCTCAAAATGTTCAGTAGGCCCCCACTTGCCGCCCCTATCGAGAATTAGTTCTTCAGGCGGCTGAACCTCCGGAAACCAACTCCCATAAAGGCCATCATAACGCCCCTCACGATTGACTACGCGCTCAACAGAAATCCATTTTGCCTCCAACTTGAACCGCTGGCTGTAGTGCCTTTTTAACTCTTGATCGGTAGTCGCATGGCCGATCGGAACTTTCACCTGAATCCGAATCCACGACCAAATCCCGATAGCCTTATACAAGGCGATCTGATTCAACTTCCTAGACTCTTTCCGATGTCTCACCCCGCTCTTAACACGTTGCGCAGCGCGCAGCTGCTCGCTAATAGCTTTACTTGCCATGGGTAAATCGCTGGCGTGCCAGGCTATCAACGCATCGAAAAATCGCTTCGCATAACGCCTGACAACCCGTTTTCGAGGCGGGGCAATAAAGTACGGCAGTTGGGGATCACCTTTTTTCTGATCCTTATCTTCTAGCGGTTTCCTGGTTCTTTCGTTGGTCGTAAAAAAACGGCTACGCTCTTGGCCTTTGGCTCGCCCCCGCCCTTTGTAAGTCAAAGTAGCAAGATAGACGGCATTATTATGGATTCTCAAAATCGAACACTCACTGAACCCCATAATCTTAGCAACACGGGAATAATCCTCGTCCGTCAGGTTGCTGAGGTCCGACTTTTCAGTGAGCAACCGCTCGATCTGGTACGGCGCACGATAGTGAATTTTCTGGGTGTGCCCGTGAAAGGGATTAAAATCTACTGCCGGCTCGGATCTGGGTTTCGCTGCTAGTTTGTAACAATGATCGCGCGGCCATGCAGATACCAATGAGTTCAGAACCACAGAGGCTGTTGGCTTTATGATTTTTCTGCGTTGGTTGTGCTTTTCAGTTGCACCGAGCGACATACCAGTGATGTTGGACTGCATAGCCTGAGTGAACGCCACCTCATGGCTGTCCGACAAGCGCTGAAATAGAGCCCAGTCAGCCGAGTGAACATAGGTCTGCATGGTCACAGAAGGACTAGAGTGCCCAAGCCATGCTGACAACACAGAAACAGCGGACAGAGTGTCACTACAACCGGCCTTTCGCCACATCACCGCATTTGCGCAAGGGTGAGAGCTCTGAATCGTAGCAGTTCTATAGACCTGTGGAATTATTTGCAGCGGTTCGAATTCCAGCATCCTGAGCAGCGTGAGGCTAGCGAATGAATGCCTGAGGTGATGGAATCGTGCATTTTGATCTCCCGTCACGTGGCGCAATGTCTGGGTAACCGGCATCATGACCATTCGCTCGACTAGGTGCCTTTCGGTCCCCGCCGGCAAATCGAACAATGGCTTTTTCAGGTCTCCGGAACTTTGAGCCTTCCGTCGTTCCCTCAAAGCGCGGATAAGTATCAGTTCTTCTTTGGTCAATAATACCCATAGCGGCAAGCGCCGAGTAGCACTGAAGCTTTTCAGCCCTCGAAAACCGTTTCGTTGAACCAGTAGTTCGACTCGCTCCAGGTTCGTGTCGAATCCCACAAAATCCTTCAACGTCAGACCCAGAGCTTCAGTTCTCCGCAGGCCGCAGCGGTAACCTAGCACCAGTGCTGCAGCACATAGGCGTGACAGGTCATCTTCTCGCCCTTTGCTCAACAACTCATAAGCCTGAATATATTCGGTGGGCGTAATAATCGCAGCATCAACATCCCCGTAACCAGCAGTACCCTCAACCTCAGCTTCGGAGTAATCAAATGCCTGCTCTAAAAATCGATGAAAATACCCCAGGCGCGCTGCGACAGGCGGCTTGGCAGCAGAGCTATTTTCAAGTGCAGCCTCATACAGCGCTTCCCATTGCTCACCCGTGAGTTCCTCTGGACATGCTAGTTCGGAGGCGAGCGGTAGCAGCGCCTTGCTTACCTTCTCGACATAATCCAGCGTTGACGACGGAGCTAGGGGCTTACCGCCCTTGTTTCCATGTGCCAACAGGTGAATAGCCCAATGCGCCAACATTTCAATCAGTGGATGCAGGTCCACATACTCGTTAAGGAAATCACGTAGTCCAGCCCTAACTCTCATGGCCTCCTGTTTGCCACTGACATTCGGCTGTCGCAGAAGGGCTTTCAGTCGCGATAGCGATTCCCGGAGATTCCTGCATACGGTCTTTTTCGCGATCTGGTCATGCTCTACCGCTTTTATATCATCGGCCTCTAGTTCTTCTTCATCTGTCATCCGCCAATGCGTGCCGGTGACTAATCGAGCCATATTGACGGAGGAGATAGGCGGAGCCAGCCGAGCAGTTTCTGCGTACGTTCGCAGTACGCCTGGCAAAAGCACCGCCGCTTTGGCACGACTGATCTCAATCACTCGCTTGTGTGGACTGCGGCTAATAGTCACTGTGGGGTCAAGGTGTCTCAGGTAGTTTCCGATGAGATTCCTGACTGATTCCTTGGGCCACTGACGACCATAGCGCTTGAAGTAGCGCATGAGTAACAACGCAGTTACGGGCACAGGAAAGACTCGACGGTCTGGTCTCCCAGCGGCAACCTCGTACTTGAGTGGCGCCTGCGTACCAATATCTTCCTGCTCTGAATCAGTCTCACTCTCAACGGTTCCCGCTTTCGAGGAGCGATTGCGACATTCCAGCCAGACTCTGTCTCCATGAACGTGTGCGCCGGAGCGTATTGCCTCCGGCAGCTGAAGAACAACCATATTACTCAGGCATCCACTGTGCATGATCAGGCTGAATAGCAATTGACCGGCCGCTAGGGATATATCGTTCTGTAACCTGGTCGGGGTACTGATATTGCCCAGATCCTCGTAAAATCGCTTGTTCAGGGTGTTGTACTCCTGGCAGAGAGCCTGGGAGCGCGAGGAAATCGCCGATGCTTCCATGGATAGAATGCGAACCATACAGGGCGGATTTAACTGCCAGCCCAATTCCTGGGTGCCGCGATACAAGCCCCTCACCAGCAAGTTGTTAGCGTCCCGGAGCTCCTGACCCATCAATCCCCCGCACACAGCCTCACGCAAATTTTCCACCTCCTCATCTGACAGCACGATATTGCGCTCCCCGTGGTACAGCTCTGAACAGGACTTCTTAAGGCCCTCAATCAACTTCAATCGCATCGAATCACGACGTTTTTTCCGGGACTCCTGCCGTGCTTCTGCCCCGAGTTTCGGCTCTCCACCTGAAGCCCGCTTCTCAGCCGCCTTTCGGATCTGCTCCGCCGTCGGTAAACCCACTTCTGCCCATCCTGCCCACATGATCATTTCTCCCCGTATCCAGAAATAACGACGAAGCCAATTTGCTCTGCAATCTCCTCTAGAGCTGCTCCAACCTGTTTGGTGTAATGCAACGGATCGAATCCCGAATACCGGGCGGTAGGCTCTCGGCCAATCCCCCAATGCCCCATCAACGCGTCAACGTAGTTGCCAGATACCCCGCTCTCTCGCAGAGCACCTCTCAGGTAATGCCGGTTAGAATTCAGGTGTAAACCGTAACCCCAGGCAAAACGAGCTTTTATCGTTCTAGGTGTCACTCTTTCCAGATCCCCACTGCGGGAGAGATAAAACAAGAAACCAGCAGAACCCTCTGCACCGAGGCAAACCAATCTTTCTCTGATTAATTGAGAGTGCTGTTCGTAAGCTCGCAGTTGAGCTCGAAGTGTTGAGCACACCGGCACCATCCGAACATGCCCCATATCATCTGCGGTCTTATCAACGATCACGAGCGTCCCGGCCTCCTCATCCCAATCCGAGCGCTTATCCAGCACGTCAGTGACAACGCGATACCCAGTGAGAAACAACACCATGAACAATGTGTAGTTGGTGAAAGCGTTGTGAAACCCGGTCAACAATTCCGGATCCCCCCATGCGGTTCGCCATCGCTCAACATCGCTCTGAAAGTCGCTACAAAGGGTCTGAATCGCCGACATTCGAAGAGACAGGTTCGACCCCACTGCGCCGTCAAGCCGGAGTTGTTGCTGTTGTCCAATTCCAGTTTGTTCTCGCTTTACCAGCCTCTCCCATCGCTTCAGCACTTTCGTATATTGAGCGACGAGGTGCTCGCGATTACACCAGTGGTAAAACAATGCAGCCGAAGTGCCTCCAGGCGGATGCCGCCCGGTGATCAAACTTGCTTCTACAAAATCGCCATCAAGGGCCAGGATTTCAGAATAAAGTTGTTGCTCTATTCGGGTACGCGTCACTCTGCGAGGGGCGTTTCTGGCCGACAAAGAAATTTCCCCGCTCAGAATCCGTACCGTGTCGTCACCCAAATCAAAAAGCGACACAGAGCGCTTTGATAGCCCCCGAGAGCGCCGCGTGACCAACACCTTCAGGAGCTCCCAAAAATATCCAGTGATTGGTAGTACCAACCGATCAAGATGGGGCTGCAGAACTGGCTCCCATTCAGGATGAGCTTTGCGGCGATCCTCCGGTGCCAGAACCCCTGTCACCCACGTGCGATCGTTCGTGACCACGTAAAGGTCATCCGGGCTGATGGTCAGAGGTAAATTATCCTCAGTGGCAACAAGCCGTATCTTCGCAACATCATCATAAGGTCGCCCGGTCATGAGACTCAGGATTCTCAGGGCCGGAACAGCCAGAAACACATACCCAGCTTCGGTTGTTAACAGCTGACAAATCTCATCATCTGTTAATTGGCCCCACCGACCCGGCAACATCTGAGCGGTTCGGCGTATGTGAGCAATCTGACCTCGAACTCGCCGTGCGGCAATTTCGGGGGTCTGTCCGTGCGTTCGCGATATGGGTGTCTGCTCACGGAAATAGTTGCCAGCATTCTGGATCTCCGCGGCACTATTGCCCTCACTGTAAGCAATCGTTCTCCTGAGTTCCTTCGGGCAGAGATGATGCTCCCATATTGAAACCTTGGGATGTTCCAAATCCGTTTCGGGGTCACTTTCCAGTAGGGTTGTAACGTGCTGCTCGTCTTTTGGCACCGAATCACGGGAGGCTCGATTAGCAGTCCGCTCTCGAATACCCAGGAAACGCGCGAAAAACCGCTCAACCCGGCGAAGGTCCATACGTTGGCCTTTTCCGTAACACTCCCCTGCGGTCGCCCCTTCAATGTTGCGGTAAAGCGCCTCGAATGAACTATCCGAGATATCGGCCAAGACCGCTGTCGGCAGTTTTCTCAATGCCAGCCATACGTCGTACTCAGATAAGGAGAACATTTTTCGGCTAGCGTCTTTTTCGGTAGCCCCTATCTCCAAACGGTCTCGCCACTCACGAGTCGCGACCAGAATCATCGATATCGTCACCGCAGATGCCGAATCGAGATTTTTTCGGGACGACAACTGAAGCAGGCCCGCATGCACGGGGTACTCTGTTTTTAGGCCACGCTCAAAAGTGTGATCCTCGCCCGGCTCTTCAGAGATTGCTTCTACAACCGTTGCAGCCGCGTTAACGATCGCCGAAGGCAGTTGAACTGATGGAACGCCTTCTGTGAGTTTGTCGAGTCGCAGCAAAAGCTGGGCAATTGACGGCAATCCGGTTTGGGTTCTACTCAGTTGGCAGTATGTTGAGACCTCCTGGATGCATTGATCAGTTCTCATAATTTGCCTCCGTCTTGATCCAGCAATTGCGCGAAGCCTGATTGAATAGGAGCCAGTGAGTTAAGCTGGTCGTTTATCCGAATTCTCAGGAGTTGTCTCAGTCTCGAACGAGAGGAAAGCGATGGAGAGATCCGTTTGCAGATCTCCTGGGAGGTCAGGAGCCAGGTTTGGAGAAATTGTTGATTCGCCGATTGAGCTTCGAGAGCCGTAGCACTGGTTGTTAGGAACGCTGCAATACGCGCCAGGTAATTCACGCCAGCCAGAGCACCCCGCAGGTCCAGCACACCCACCTTATGATCAGAAGGCAGTAGCTTTGCCAGAGCAAATGTTCGGAGATTGCCCACCACCTCGTAGTGAGCACCGTTACGAACCACCAGAATGGGCTGGGTCATCGTAGCGACCTGAATCGCTGTGAGGGAGAGTTGAGCGGGCTCCGTCAGCGAAGAGGTTTCTAGCCCCATGAGGTGAAGTTTCTCGGCTGAAATCGGTGGGGCGATCAAACTGCTCACGGGCACGGAACGAAACCTAATCCGCTGCAAATCTTCTTTCTCAAGTAAATGGGTCATGCTCAGGAATCTCCTTAAACGATGACCCATTCTTTCAAGGCCGCGAGGGTCCAGGTGACGTTAAACGGTGTTTTTTATGCACGAACTCGTCAATTTGAGAGAAATCACCCCCAAACTGATTCCTGAATCTCGGGTTTGGCTGGAATTTCCTGCTTTCGATTTAGTCCGAACGACCGCTCCAGCCCGGAACGAGTCGTGAATTCGTGTGAGAGATTCTTCAGTGACGATGCCGGGCACAGGCCCCAGAGATTCAAGAATGGCTTCTTCGCGTACCGCAACGTTAGACCGTCGAGAATCAACGACACCAGATCGGAGACACGGAGGAAGCTGTCATCAACCTCTGAATTCGATGGCAACACAAGCACGCCGATCCATGCATTTGGAGGTAGAGAGTTACAAATCTCTATCGTTCGGAAATTGCCGATCGGCAAATACCCGCTGCCAGACCGACGCACAACTGGTGGCATCAGGATTGACAAGTGCTGACGAGCATACGGAGAAAGAACCTCAGATTCTCTCAATGCATACACTCTGGAAGCGATCAGAAGACGGTCTGCCGGCTCCATGGAAATGGGTAACAATCGATCGCGCCGGATTACGCGAAACTCCAAATTCAACAACACTGCTAGCTCCCATTCGCTTGTTTAAATCATATTTTCTCCGGGATAAGCAAAACTGTGTTGACGCCAAATTAACGAAAATCGATGCGAATTCGTCATCGGATAGAGGCACCTTCTCCAAAATGCTTAAACATCCGATATGAGCTGGTAAGAAAACGAATGTCTGTCAAACTGGAGGGATAAGGGGAAAGCGAGCCCGTAGAGAAAAATACCGTGCAAACAAAAGCGCCGCTGATTACAGATTATGACATGCAGATAATGTCGGGCCTTGGAGTCTCCAACATACAGCTTCGACGTTTATTGAATGGGGCAGGTATTGCTCCCTCGCTGCGTTTAGCTTCCGAACGCAAGCAAAGTACTAATCCACTATCAGCTAAAGAGATCGCCGTCCTTAAAAAAGGAGGGGCCAAGGGGCTCGACCAAAGCCCCCAGCCAGAAATCACTGCTGGGGCAATTAAACTACTCGGTGAGTTGGTTGAGGAATGCCGCGCCCTCGTCGGCAGCTCACTCAATCTTGAGTCTGTAGCAACTTTGCTTAAAATTTCATCCTTAGAAGCCAAGCAAAGAGCGTTGTGTAGTCCTCCAATGTTGCACGCTTTTGCATTGGCAGATGGGCAGATTCGTTTTCCCCGATGGCAGTTCATGGATTCAGAAACAATCCCCCACCTCGAATCAATACTGGCTCTCATAGGAAAATCCATCACTCCGTTGGCACTCTCTCGCTTCATGCTTCTGCCCAACCCGGACCTCGAGGGTCAAAGTGGCGCGGTCTGTGCGCGTGACTGGCTCATCTCTACCGGCAACCCTGAACCTGTTCTTGAGTTGGCAAGATTCCGGATCTCCGACTGACGGCACCGTGCTCATAGATCGCCTGCAATCCAAGGAAACCGCGTGCTCACAGAGCATAACTTGGACGAATCCAGAAATCCGGTATTCTGGTCATCAGGTTCAGATTACTGGAGCAAACCTATGAATATGTTTCTTGGATTGATCGGATTCGGCGGATTTGTAGTAACACTGACATTGCTTGGTCTTGCGGGATATTGGAAAGCAGATCAATTGGAAGCCTGGGCGAAAAAGCATTTCTCGAAAGGGAAGGATAGCCATGGCTAGAGGCGGAGGCTGTCCCGATCAGGATGCCAATGACGACGTTCGCGTCTATCTGAATTGCGCAGGAATGGCGTTGTTTGTGCTGAGCGCTATCACTCTAGTCGGAGCCTACGGCCCCTATTCCTGGATCAGTCCAGAGGACATTCAAGGCGTAGGTGGTGCAACAGGCCTTATGTTTGTAGCCCCGCTAGCGGCAACCCTGGTGGTAAGTGGCCTTCAGATTACATCGAATCGCGCCGGTCGGAACATACCCACTGCCGCGGAGATGACGCTCTTTTGCGCGTTGCATCTGGTGGCGTTTTTGGCCTGTTACATGGCGATCGCATTTTTTCAGCATGTGATAGATTCTGTGGCGGTTCTAATGATTGGCACCGCATGTACCATTTTTATTCCGGGAGCCTGTTTCATTCACGTCAGGAGAAAGCATCGGGGCCTTTAAAACGTTCGTATTTCGAGATGCAAGAAGGATCTAATTTAATCGGGCATGACAATGCGACATCGACATACGGACTGCGAAAAACTTGAATCAGCGGTTTAAGTTGCCACGACTTAAAAAATCAAGGCCTAACGCTGCTGCGTTATCATCACTAGTGTGAAATTTTCGACCAGAGTGCTAAAGAGAGAGATCGACTATTCATGGCTATAAGATTTTACGAGAAGGGTGAGTTATCATCTCGATTTCACGGCTGGCGTGTTGTTGCCACCATTCGTGGCAAGCGCTTTCAGAAATACTTTTCATTAGATCGACCGAACTACCAAATCTCCCAAGAACTCTGGCACCAGTACCAGGAAACGCGAGCCCGATATTACGAGGCCCGATACATGGCGCGATCTGCCGCCATACAATACCTGGACTTCATTACGAAGGAACACCCCACAACTCGGCCATATCGCGGTGTTGGGTTTCATGGCATCACGCTTGGGATCGGCTCGGGCAGAAGAGCCGACCAAGAAGTCTGTTACTTTTCAGTTAACAAGCGAGGGGCTGCCACGAAATTCTACATTGATGAGAAAGTGACACTCTCACAAGCCTGGCAGCAGGCAGTTTCTCATTGGGGAGAAATCTATGAGATTAGGCAAAAGGACGTTGCCGACAAGCTGAAGCTCACACCCAGCCCTGCTCAATTTAAAGCGCTTCGCAAACAGTTAAACGAACACGAAGGCCACGATTTACCACCCAGTGTGCTGCACCATGTTTATGCCGAGCAACGTAGCCAGATAAATAAGAAGAAAGCCCGGGAAGACATCGGCGGGCGTCTTGATGGCGATGATTTCTTAACCATGTATGCAAATCTCGAGCGGGAAGTGTCGGAGTTCCGGAAGTAGTCATAATCCTCTTTGCCGAACGGGGCCAAACAGCAGGTGCGCTTTATCGACATTTTGACAGGATTCACTTCCCTCGCAGCTACAGGGAAGAAGGTTATGAAACAGACAGAAGGAGAGTAGTTGGCCCTCTACTGTCTAAGCCATTTCTTTATTTGGAAAAGCAGCTTTCTTTTAGATTTTTCTGAACCTGTTTAAGGCATTGATAGGCGTCCCAAGGATGCATATACGGTTAACATTGCTTTGAATAATCAGCTGCCATTTGTTTCAAAGTGCTGCTTGGGCAACGGCTCAATCGCGCGAGGTCGCTCTCACTCATATTTAACATGATTTTGGCAATCGCTACATCAGGGTTACAAGGTTCTTCAAAATGAAAGGAGAACGCCGAGACAACCCGATGTAGTTTATCAATGCCTTCTAAAGCTGAATTATCGAAAATTGCATAAGTTTTCTCATCAACACAATGATAGCCTGATCTAATTGTTTTTACGTGCGGTCTGATTCTGTCTTTCAGCTTCGCCAGTTCCGAGGCCTGAACGTATCGCCCGAGCCTCAGCGTCATGGTGTGGCCAAAAAAATCTCCCCACTCACATCCACGTTCCACTCCTCGCCTCAACAGGAACGGTTCGGATATGGACGCGGATTCCTTCCCCATCCCGAAATTCAGCTTGATACAGATTTCACTTCGTTCTGGCGCCACGTAACTCATTTCACCGTCACCAACGAACAGTTTAATTTGAGGGATCATTTGCATAATTTCTCGTCCGGATTTCTCATGTATTGGAGGGAATCAGCTGCTTGAAATGAGCGAATTTAAAGAGTTTGAGCGGCGGTAGGTTTTGCTTGGCGCGCCGAAACTGACGATGCAACTAGCGTTGGCTCCATTGAGCAATGGCGCGAGCTTGTTAAAGAAGAACTTCGTGCAGTTAGGATTGGCTTCATGTCGACTCCATCAAATTTGCTTCGATAGAGCCATTTTCTAGGATATATAGCAGGCACCGGGGTCGTCTTGACGTGTTTTTTCGACACGAGCTCAACAAAACAACCAAAAGCTGGTGTAAAACTGATTTGTTCGAAGTGAGTTTGGGCACCGCCCCCCTGGTCTAGTTTGTGTCGATAATCACTCGATTGCAGCCGGCCTGTTTCTTCCACTTTGCCATAGGAGCAATTCAGAACGTGAGCCAGTCAGGGTTAATTTCTCTGGCTTATGTCCTATTTGCGTTCGTCACACCTTGTTTTTGCTTTATCTACACCAGAGGTAAAAATAATAGAAAGAGGGAGGGAGTATGATCCTGGCCGAACTTTCTCCGGGTAGGCTTTTTCTTCTTCCTACACCGATTTACACAACATAGTTTCCCGAAATAATTCGCAAACCTAGTTCCATAAATCAAGCATAAGAATATTGTGGGGATTGGTGTTCGTAAGAAATACCAAGCAGCGTGAAACAGCTTCTTTTGTATGGGTTCAAATAGTCTTGCGGTCATAGCACGCCAACATGACGCCCATAACCCGCCAGCTAATTCAATAAGTTTAATGCAATTTACGAGACCAGTGAGGAATTATAGCCGCTGCCACCTCAGGCCCCCTGCATTCTCTTCGACCCAAACAATCAGCTCATCAAGAGCCATAGGTTTAGCGAAGTAGTACCCCTGAAATCCGGTACAACCATGTTTTGCAAGATATCGATACTGCTCTTCCGTCTCCACGCCCTCAGCAACGACTCTCATGCCGAGCTCCCTGGCCAAGGTAATGACGCCCTTGCACACAGCCGCATCTTTCTCACAGGAGGTGACATCTTCAACAAAGCTTCTATCAATCTTTATTTTATCCACTGGCAATTCGCGCAGATAACCAAAACTTGAAAAACCTGTACCAAAGTCATCAATCGCAGTTTTGACACCCATACCCCGAAGGTCATTCAGAATATTCTTAGCTCCCCCCGTATCTTTCATCAGAATTCCCTCTGTCAACTCTAACTCCAGATATTCAGGAGGCAAACCAGTCTCTTCCAATATCTGTCGAAGCACGTTGAGAAAGTTGGGACGATGAAACTGCATCGGCGATAGGTTCACAGCCATGCAACCCATACGCAATCCACGTTCGATAAGGATCAAGGCGTCCTCACAAGCCTTTCTCGTCACCCACTTCCCTAATGGAACTATCTGTCCTGTCTCTTCTGCAATCGGAATAAAATCCGCTGGTGAAATGCTGCCCTTTTGGGGATGCTGCCAACGCACTAATGCCTCAAGGCTCACGATGCTGCCATCAGCGTTTACAAGTGGTTGATAATGCAATCTTAGCTGATCACCCTTGATCGCTTCCTGCAAATCATTTCTTAGCGTCACCCGTGTCGATAGCGCTTCATCAAGATCTGCAGAATAAATCTCATAGGTATCACGGCCCTGTTGTTTGGCTTTATACATGGCCATATCAGCTCGCTGAAGCAGCTTTTCCGGAAATCTTGAGGAGTGCGAATTCGTAGCGATCCCTATGCTCGCAGAAATATGCAATTCGTTATTATCAATCTGGTGCGGTTTCGCAAGCTCCTGAAGAATACGTTCTGCAATTTCCTCGGCAAGTCCTGTCTCTTCAAGATCCGGAAGCAACAATACAAATTCGTCACCTCCAAAGCGGGCCAAAGTGTCACTCGGCCTGATCAAACTATTCAATCTCTCCGCCACACTGACAAGCAGTTTATCTCCGACCCTGTGCCCAAGCGTGTCATTTATTGGTTTGAACTCATCGAGATCAATAAATAGAACTGCCATTGATTGGCTATGACGCTTTGCCAATTCAAAGTCGTGCTTTAGTCGGTCGTTAAAAAGTGATCTATTTGCAAGACCGGTCAGGAGGTCGTGCGTTGCCTGATAGGCCATTTCCTCGTCTTGCTCTTTCTTTTCCGAGATATCATTGATTACAGCAACAAAATGCGTGACTTCTCCTTCGTCATCCCGTACTGGAGAAAGAAAAAGCTGATACCAGAAAGGTGCACCATCTTTTCTATAGCTTCGCATGGTCACCGACACTGAGCGATGCTCACGCACAGCTACCTTTATGCGTTCAATGTCGTCGTCTTCCGAACCCTCTCCGATCAGGAAGCCCAAGGACTGGCCTTCTACCTCCTCACTACCGAAACCGGTGATCTGCGAGAATGCCGGATTCACATATACAACCGGGAATCCTGGATCCCTCGCATTAGTTATGACGACTGCGTTGCTACTTGCCTCAACGCTTCGCTGCATTATGCGTTGCTGCTCTTCCGTCCTGACTCGTTTAGTGATGTCTTTCGCAATAGCAAATACCCCGTCAATCCGATCCTGAATAACTATTGGAAGGAACGTGACGTCGAAATGGCGGACCTCATGCCCTGATGTTCGAAGCGACATTGAGAAGTCCGTTCTTGGATAGCCACGCGTAGCTTCAGTGTAGGCGCGAAAGACTTCTTTCAAATCCCCTTCTGGAACGGTTTCCTTGTTTATCCGTTCGGTAAAATGCCTTCCCCGCAATTCACAATTTGGCACCCCCAGGCTATGTTTCGTCGCAGGATTAATATCTCGATAACGTCCATCTGCATCAAGAGAGAAGACGGCATCCGGGTTGTGGTCATATAACGACCGAAACCTCTGCTCACTCAAAGCGAGAGTCTTGGATTGCTCATGGCGAATATGGCTCAGGGATCGACTAAGTATGAGCTGATGAGTGAACATCAGACCAAAGAAAAAGATTGCCACGGGGAGTTGATTATCGATCGCATCGAATCGGGGCAGCGCTCGCGCTATCAACGGTTGGCCATTTCCTGGCAACTGTGCTTGAGACTCGGCGTACACCTCCCCCTTTTTACCAGCTGCGCCAATTGCCCCGGCAATGGAGGTAAGTGGAATACCACTACGCGACACGTTAATTACCAGCTCATCAGCTGCTTGACGTGTTTCTGCCTGGATAAACTCTCTTAAGTCCACCAATCCGATGAGTATGTATTTGGAATTGTTAGGCGGTCTGACAACAAGAAAAGCGCGCGAGGGGTAGTCATCACTCGGAAAAAACCAGGATCCAGGCTCCTCTCCAGCCCTGAACTCACGTAACCAACGAGAGCTCTCCGGCTTATCCAGTTGTTCTTCTAGCCACTGACCAGTGCTGGGAACAGAGGCATAGCGCCAGCCTGAAACACCGATAAGCGCATACGCGAGAAAACCGAGTTTGTCTTGAGTTAATAATCGAGCATCCGTCTTGTAAATTTCATCCCCGACATACTCTGATAATAAGGCCCATCGCTCGGCCATCCTCTGCAAAACACGCATTCTGTTTTCACTGGCCTGTTCAATAGCATGAGTCAGATTTTCAAGGACCCCGTTTGCAGCTTTCAACCTTTCTTCATGGCGGTCGATGGACGCAACACACATCAAAATCACGGTTGCCAGCGTCCCAGAGATCCCTATGCCGATCGCCGAGTAGGGAAGTGAGATAGCCGGACGATCAATACTTCGGGCCAACATCCATGCAATAACGCCAATTGCTATCGCAAAAAGAGCCCCGGTAAAAGACGCCTGATCAGCCGGAATCTGGAGAATACTCGGGAAGCTTGAAACACCCAATCCCTGAAGAATCGCAAGAATGCCGACTGTTCCAGCTATGCTGCCGAATAGCCGCCAGAGAATCAGAGTTCGTCGAGTCAGCCCCAGTGCACAACAAATGCCTGCGAGTGTTGCAATCGCAGCGGGCATTAACGGTAACAACCCAACCTTTATCGAGAAAAGCCCAGATACTCCGAAAATGTTAACTGATTGCACCAAGCTGCTCAGACTGTATATGAGCAAAACTGCCGAGAAAACCAGCCTAACTGGCTTTGAAACTCCAAGCACCATAACGCCCAAAGTGAAGCCCGCCAGTATCAGGCCTACTGCCTCTGCTAGAGTGAGATCTTGAGAAACTGGCACGAGATCAATTTTCATGAATTCAAGGAGTAATATTTTTGCCCCAATTGCAATACAGCTTAATAGAAGCAATAAAAGAACAGCTTGACGCGACAGGCTCGAGGTTTGTTCTGTCATTATTCTTTTTATACCTATTTAAAAATTCGGCTCTCTATAAACCCAATCAGCCGCTGAACATTATAGAGAGAAGACGACCTCGAAAATCAGGTCTTCGGAGGGCTTAATAAAACGGCCTTTCACTTTAATTATCACTGAAAATAATAAAGAATCTTACACCACTATTGCAGCTCATATGTCATAAAAAAAATGTCTAGCACCCAAATACATCCCACTTACAGGTGCCGACCACCATCCAAATTCAAGCATTCGCCTGTAACATAAATATTATCCATCAGATAACGCACCCCTTGGTAGACGACTTCAGGTCCCGGCTCGATTCCCAAGACCGATTTATTTAACGATTTTTCTTTATACTCCTCTGAATCCCATTTATTGAACATAATAAGAAAAGGAGCTATCGAGTTGACCTTTACTCGTGGAGCCAACTTCTTCGCATACGACAATGTCATGTTTTCAAGGCCTGCTTTCGTAGAAGCGTAAGCCACGTGCTTACCACTACCGTGTTGAGCACCATAGTCCGTAACATGAACGATATCAGCAGGCCCGTTGTCATAAAACAGCACGTCACAGGCATTATTGATCATGTAAGGAGCCTGCATGTGAATCATAAACATCGTTTGAAACGATTCGTACCCCTCACTATCATCAAGCCATTGCGAAGCGTTATGTATGATTGCTCTAAATTTTTTTCCTTGGGATTTTATCGTATCAATAAATTCTTCAATCCCTTCTATTGTCGAGAAGTCTGCCTGAATGACATCTATGCCTTCAAGAGGATTTTCCGCCCACTCTTTGCGAAAATTTCGGCATGTGATCGTAACGTGGTAACCGTCCTCAACAAACCGTTGAGCGCAGTGAAGTCCAATGCGTTGCCCGCCCCCCGTGATAAGTATTGATGGTTTATTCTTCACGGTTTTCTCCTGACAATATCTAACATTAATTCGACCTTATGAATCCGAGCCTTTGGCACTTCCTTGCACATACTGTTCAGCCTGCTCCTCCAACCTTTCTATCGCCAGCCATACGGTTGAACCTTTCCAAGAAAGATATGTGGGTACTGCTTCAACCTGTTCATATAACAAGAACTCTTTAAGATCGGGATTTTGGTGGCTTTTATTAATCCCAAAGCATTCATCAAAATACTCAACCAGGAACGCGAGGCGATAAATGGGGTTTAATTCAGACTCTGCACACCTACCACCATCTTTACAGGTATTTTTTTTATGCCAAAGCCTAATGGCGCTAGTCGTTTTTTTTGCTTCTGTGGCTAGCCAAGACTCTAAGGATTCGTCTATAAAGCTTTCGTTACCAGCTTCCTGGACTTCGCACTCCAATTCGTAACTAAACAGCCAGTCCCCAAACCCAATTAAAAGTTGCCCCCACAAATGTTCCTCAATGAATACACTAAGGATCCGAGAGGCCAGCCCTGAATCGAAACCTTCACTGTTCGCAATTTGAGACAAATGGCTAGATTCATCCAAGAGTCTGCCCGCCAGACTCGACAGCTCCCTAAATTTTTTGATCCGAAATTTCACAAAATCAAAAAGGTGAAAATATGAGTAAAGAAATATCACTTTCAGGTGCAGTTTGGAGAAGCTTTCGTGGTCACGGAACGAAAAAAAGTGTTCGGATAATGAAACCACGTCATTAAGTATGGAGCGCCCCAAACCAAGGACCACACTTGAAATTTTTGATCCGCGCCATAGCTCTTCTCGGTCATCATGAGCTATGCCAGAGCAGAATCCGAGGAGTCTGTAACCACGATCTGATTTACTCAAATCACAAGGCATTAACGAATTAGTATTCGCCAACTCTAGTGCTAGCGCAGTGACGGCGGTTTCAGGCCCCTCTCTTAGTTCTATTTCTAGCTCACATATAGGCTCAAAACCTGCATCTGTGGCTATTGAGCCCTGATCAATCGCCACTTCCGCTTCCACGGTTCTCCCATGCAAAGCCCAACGTAAGAGACCGCGGGTCCTACGAAAGTCAGTGCGGAAAATGGGTTCGATGTGGCTCAGGTCCAACTCCCGCAATCCAGCCGGCCAGCTATTTGACTCAATCAAAGCGGTGTCGAGCTCTGGCGAATCTAAATACCAATCCCATTCCTTCCTGACAGACAGGCCAGCCAGACCGCTACCGCTATGCTTGAAAGTTTGGATATATCTATTGCCATCGATGCGCAGACGCAACGCAACCCCTGCGCGGGCGAGATCTCTTTCCGCAGTATCATAGTACTGATTGAGAATCATGCTCGATTGCCAGCATCCAACCAAGCGAGAATCTACCAGCGAGCTAGCCTTGATAGAGTCCGCAGTTTTAGGAGTGATCCTCAACTTTATTTCGGTTTCCGTAAACAATGCATATCTCTTTAGTAGTCGGAGGACTTGAGCTTGGTATTCCTCTGCCCCGTCAACTTTTTCTTAACTTCTCCCACATGCTTTGAACGTGGAGTCGTTTCCACTCGTATATGAACCATGATAAGTGACTGCTTATCGTGACTTATCTAGAACCTGGCTCAGCTGTGAATCGTGATCTGAGTGATCGTTCGTGCTCCACGTAATCGAGCCAGGTGCGAGAGTCTGAGGAACTGGTTCATTCAGTCCCTCAGATTGATACTCAGCCGTACCCAGCATGATGATATCAAGAGCGCTTACGAGCCTCTCCATTCGGCAACTATGCGTGAATTGCGTGGCCAAGAATTTTCAGAGATGCCTCATGGAACATTTCTCCCAACGTCGGGTGCGCTTGAATCATACCTTCAATATCATCGACGGTGGCGCCCATTTCGACGGCAGTGACAAAAGCTGCCGTTAATTCGGAGATATGAGTACCAACGGCCTGTACCCCCAAAATTCTATGGGTTTCCGAATGTGCAACGACCCTTACAAAGCCCCCGTTGTCTCCTGCATCCATTGATAGGGCTCGCCCATTCGCCGCTACAGGGAACACTCCAGTCACTGTTCCAGCCAGACTAGGCTCAGCGCCCACGCTCACAATTTCGGGCTCGGTAAAGCAAACAGCGGGAATAGCCACAGGATCAAATCGACGCCTTTTGCCGGCAATCACCTCGGCCACGACCTCTCCTTGAGCTGAAGCTTTATGGGCTAGCATCGGCTCACCAACCAAATCGCCAATCGCCCAGACATTTTTCATAGAGGTCGCGCATTGCTCGTCCACTCTCACATAGCGACCATCCATATCCAGCGCCATATTTTCGAGCCCCCAGCCTTGTGTCACCGGCTTTCGCCCGACTGTTACCAAAATATTATCGGCGGGCAAAACGGTTTCGCTACCGCCTTCAAGCTCGACGGCTAGACCTCCATCACGCTCTCCCAAAGCGCGAGCATTCAGATGGAGCTTTACAGCACTCTCATCCAGCCAGCGCCGGACTGGCTCAACGAGAGCTTCATCATACAGAGGTAGAATGCGATCAGACGATTCTACAATTGTCACATCGCTTCCCAATTTCGCATATGCAATGCCCAGCTCCAGCCCAATGTAACCAGCGCCAATAACGACTAGCTTTGAAGGCACGTCTGGGAGGGACAACGCCTCAGTTGAGCTAATCACTTTTCCGCCCAAGGGCAGAAATGGCAATTCAACAGGCGCAGAACCAGTCGCCAAAATCACATGCTCGCTCTGGATAGTAATCACCCCATCGGCGGTTTCTACGTTGCATGTTTTGGCATCCGAAAAAGTCCCCCAACCTTTAACCACCTTTACTTTTGCTCGCTTGAGCAGGGCAGCTACTCCCGTGTTCAGTCGCTTGACGATGGAGTCTTTCCAATCCACAGTTGCAGCCAGATCCACTTTTGGCGGTTCCGACAATGAAATCCCTAGATGCGGCTTACTCGCAGCTTTCATCATGGCGGAAAATTCACTGGCCGCGTGGATCATCGCTTTTGACGGAATACATCCTCGAGTCAGGCATGTTCCGCCTAATTGATCCGCTTCGACAAGAACAGTATCGAGTCCTAACTGGCCACAACGAATCGCTGCAACGTATCCGCCGGGACCGCCCCCAACAACCAGAACTTTTGTTTTGATTACTTCGCTCATGGACGCTCCAGAAATATCAAGGTGGGTCGCTCAATCAAACGCTTTAGCCGTTGAATGAAACTTGCTGCGTCGTGACCATCAACAATCCGATGATCAAAAGACGACGACACGTTCATCATGGTCCGAATTACCATTTGACCATCACGTACTACAGGGCGCTCTTCCAACTTATTGGGACCAATTATTGCCACTTCCGGAGCATTAATGATTGGCGTAGCAGAAATGCCACCAAGAACTCCGAGACTAGTCAAAGTAATCGTCGATCCGGAAAGTTCATCTCGCGCGGCAGTGCCCTCACGAGCAGCCTTGGTCACCCTGCTCAGCTCTCTAGCACAGTCCCAAAGATTGAGAGACTCAACATGCCTTACCACTGGCACCATCAGGCCTTGGGGAGTCTGTGCGGCAATGCCGATATGAACACCATCGTATTTATATAGAATGCCTGCCTCGTCATCATAACGAGCATTAATCTCAGGGAATTCACTCTGCAGCTGCGCGACGGCCTTCATAAAGAAGGGCAACAATGTCAGTTTCGGCGTATCCTCACCGCGATCTGCATTCAAGGCTTTTCGCAGATTTTCCAGCTCGGTCAAATCAAATGCTTCGACGAATCCAAAATGTGGAATTCGCCTTTTAGCGTCCTGCATCTTTTCTGCGATTTTCCGGCGCAGACCAATAACTTTCTGCTCAGTGACCGTCGTCCGCTTCGCATGCCCAGATTGGACAGGCCCAGCGCCTCCTTGCTCGATATAACTTTGCAGATCATCTGGTGTAATTCGCCCGCCAGGTCCGGTGCCCGGGACAAACTGAAGAGGGATTCCTAGTTCGTAGGCTCGCTTTCGAGTGGCTGGCGCAGCCAGAGGATCATCTCCAGGATTACGCAAAGGATATCTATCTGCAGATACCTGCCCCCCTCTATACTCTGATTTTCTTGGATTACTCGACTCTGAACTAAATTCAGGTTGAGGTTCCTCTTCAGCCTCTTTATCGGATGGTTCGACGGCTTGAGTTTCCGGAACGTCCACCAGTTCAGCTTGATCAACATTACCAGTTCCTTCTACTTCCAGCTCAACCAAAGTTGACCCAACGGCAGCCTGATCACCAATGTTTCCATGAACTGCAACAACAACACCACTGACAGGTGAAGTGATATCAACAGTAGCTTTATCGGTCATAACATCGACAAGAGTCTGGTCCTCTTCGATCTTGTCTCCGATTTTTACATACCACTCAACAATCTCGGCCTCGGCGACGCCCTCACCAATATCCGGAAGGCGGAATACATATAGCCCCATTTTTCTTTCCTCCGTAATCAGTGATTCATCGACTTTTGCAATGCTTTAGCAAGTCTCATGGGCCCTGGAAAATAATCCCACTCAAATGCATGTGGGTATGGAGTATCCCAGCCAGCGACTCTTTCGATAGGGCTTTTGAGGTGATAAAAACAACGTTCTTGGACAAGCGCGGAAAGCTCTCCTCCGAACCCACCATAACGAGACGCCTCATGGAGAATCACACAACGACCTGTCTTTTTGACTGACTGAACAATTGCGTCGATATCCAGAGGAACGATCGAGCGCAGATCTAGAAGCTCAGCATCAACGCCACTCTCTTCGATTCCTGCCTTAGCCACATGTACCATTGCTCCGTATGCCAGCACAGTGACATCGCTGCCATGACGAACCGTGGCGGCTTTACCTAATGGAACCGTATAGTGTCCCTCTGGCACAGAGGCATCCGGATGATCGGCCCAGCTTTTAATTTGTCTTTCATGGTGGCCATCAAAGGGACCGTTATAGATCCGCTTGGGCTCGAGAAAAATAATAGGATCGTCAGACTCAATCGATGATATGAGCAAGCCTTTCGCATCGTAGGGATTCGAGGGAATGACTGTCTTCAAACCGGTAATGTGCGCAAATATGGCTTCTGGGCTCTGGCTGTGGGTTTGACCACCAAAAATACCTCCTCCATAGGGCGATCGAACGGTAATAGGCGCCCAAAATTCGCCTCCAGATCTATATCTCAACCGAGCAGCCTCCGATACCAATTGGTCATAAGCCGGTAAGATGTAATCTGCAAACTGAATTTCCGCAACGGGCCTCAGTCCATAGGCGCCCATTCCGATAGCGGTTGAGATGATCCCTCCTTCAGAAATGGGAGCATCAAAGCAACGGGTTTTTCCATGCTTCTCCTGCAACTTGTCGGTTACGCGGAAAACACCACCGAAGTAACCAACATCCTCACCGAAGATGAGAACATTGGGATCCCTCTCAAGCATCACATCTAGCGCTGAGTTCAGCGCCTGAATCATATTCATTTTGGCCATTATCAGATCCCCACTTCCCGGCGCTGTTCCAGCACCCGCCAATCTGGTTCTGCAAAGACGCCTTCGAACATTTCACGAACACTGGGTTTGGATTGACCGAGAGTGCCAACGGCCTCACCTTCTTTTACCGCCGCCCTTACCGTTTCAGACAACTCATCGGTCAGAGCCTCATGCCGCTCGTCATCCCACTCTCCCAGGGAGATCAGATGATGTTTCAGACGCTCGAGTGGATCGCCCAGAGGCCAGTGCTCTGCTTCGTCTGCGGGCCTATACTTTGTCGGGTCGTCACTAGTGGAGTGGCCAGCAGCACGGTAGGTGAAGAACTCAATCAAAGTCGCACCAAGATTGTTTCTAGCCCTCTCTGCTGCCCACTTTGTCGCGGACCAAACAGCGAGGAAATCGTTACCATCTACTCTCAAACCAGGTAATCCATAAGCAAGCGCTTTCGCTGCAAATGTCGTTGCTTCTGCACCGGCAATGCCCGAGTAGCTAGAAATCGCCCATTGATTGTTAGTAACACAGAGAATTACAGGAGCCCTGTAAACCGAGGCGAAAGTCAGTGCCTCGTGGAAATCACCTTCGGCAGTAGTCCCCTCGCCGATGTAACCTAGGGCAATTTTATCGTCGCCTTTGTAGGCGGATGCCATGGCCCAACCCACCGCATGGCCAAATCGACTTCCAACATTTCCTGAAAGTGAGTAAAAACCATAGTCACGGGCAGAAAAGAGAATTGGAAGTTGCCTGCCTTTCAACGGGTCCTTCTCATTAGAGAAGATCTGATTAACCATATCGATTAGTGGATAATCCCTTGCCATTAACCAGCTCATCACCCGGTATGTAGGAAAACACATATCGCCCTGAGACAGAGCAAGTGATTGAGCCGCTCCGATGGCCTCTTCTCCCGTCGACTTCATATAAAAGCTGGTTTTTCCCTGACGATGCACACGGAAGAGCCTCTCGTCGAAAACCCGGGTCAAAAGCATAGACCGCAAGCCTTTGCGCAAAACATCGGGAGACAACCCCGGGTCCCACGGCCCGATGGCCGCCCCATTATCGTCCAGGACACGAACCAGTCCGTAAGGCAGATCCCGCATATCCGATTCAGAGTCTGTGACATCTGGCTTCCTAGTTTCACCAGCCTCTGGAATCACAAGATGACTGAAGCTCGGCTTGTCTCCTGGGCGGGCAGGCGGCTCGGGAACATGCAAATGAAGTGGTTTCGAATTAGTCATTGAGTGTCACTCCCCTCTCTCTTTGTACAACGATGATGTCATGCACATAAGGGATTTTCTTTGTTCATTTTCTTCCAAAAACCGGATTTTTTGGGTTGCATTTCCCTATTTTATACTTATATTAGAATTAAATTCTCTTTTCGGAATCTGGATTTTTATGGACACAACAGACCTGAAAATTTTGCGCTTTCTCCAGGACCGGCCTGAGGCTTCCGTGTCGTATTTGGCCGAAAAGATAGGTCTATCTCAGACACCGTGTTGGCGCCGAATAAAGAAACTGGAAGACGATGGTGTTATCTCAGGGCGGGCAGTTATCCTGGATCCAAAGAGCTTGGGGATAGTTATCGACGTGGTCGCTCATTTAAAAGTAGCTAGGCAGGAGGAGGAAACTCTGGAAGCTCTTGAGGCGGAGGTCCAAACTCATCCCGAGATAGTCGAGTGCTTTTCAATGAGCGGAGAAAGTGATTACATGCTTCGAGTCATGGCTCGCAGTATTGAAGACTATGAGAACTTTCTGAAAAAGACCCTGGTCCATCTTCCGGGAGTTACAGGTGTCAATTCGAGCTTCGTATTAAAACGAGTCAAGTTAACCACAGACCTTCCCATTTAACTTGAGCGACACTCTATATCTGGGCCTCACCCCCATCAACTGCATAATCGGCACCAGTAACATAGCTAGCCTCATCCGATAATAGGAACAGAACCACGGACGCCACTTCATCAGCCGTTCCCATCCGTCCCATGGGGTTTGACTTACAAAACGCAGATTGCATCTGTTCCACCGCCTCATCAGTACGCCCGGTGCGCTTAAAAAATGGGGTGTGGATGGGCCCTGGACTTACAGCATTCACACGAATTCGACGCGACAAAAGCTCACGAGCAAAAGCTCGGGTCATCGAGCGGACTGCTCCCTTGGCCGCTGAATAGACCGCGCCACCAGCCATTCCCTTATCTTTTGCGAGAGAGGACATGAGCACTAGGCTGCCTCCGTCTTTCACCAGACTGCTTAACGCCTGCACGCCAAAAAGAACTCCACCGACATTCAGATCGACTAGCTCTCGATAGAGTTCAGGGGTGATTTCCCCCAAAATGGCTCCCCCGCCCTTGCCGGCGTTCAAAAACGCGCCGTCAATTAAACCAAATCTCTTTCGAACCTCTTCAGCCAACCGGTCCGCGGTGTTGAAATCAGACGCATCATTGAAGACCGCTTCTATATTTGGATGTGCCGTCGCCGCAGCTTCGAGACGCTCTTGGCCTGTACCCGTGACGAGAACGCGCCCCCCTTCCTTAGCAATGGAGAGTGCTGTAGCAAACCCAATGCCGCTAGTGCCACCGGTAATAACAAATGATTTTTCGGAAAAGCGCGACATTTTCAGTTCTGCCTTATTGGTTGCTCAACTTGCGAAAATTCGAGGCACCAGCGATCAACGAATACAACGATTTACGCCAAAAGGGCTCTCACTACCCTCTGCTGACGAGCTGGAGAAACTCTTGCCGTGTATTTACTGATTCACGAAAAGCGCCGAGCATAACTGAGCTGTACATTTTTGAGTTCTGCTTTTCCACTCCTCGCATCATCATGCACATGTGCCTGGCCTCAATAACAACGGCAACGCCGTCTGCCTGAGTCACACTTTGTAAAGCCTCTGCGATTTCCCTGGTCAGGTTCTCCTGAATCTGCAAGCGTCGAGCGAACATATCAACAATCCGAGCAACTTTAGATAAACCAATAACCTTGCCGGAAGGGATGTAGGCAACATGGGCTTTGCCCACAAAAGGCAACATGTGATGCTCACACAGGGAGTACAACTCAATGTCTTTAACCAAAACCATTTCGTCGTTATCGGACTCAAACAAGGCCCCATTTACGACTTCATCCAGAGATTGATCATAACCTCGACACAAAAACTGCATTGCCTTCGCGGCACGCTGTGGAGTGCCGACTAGTCCGTTACGGGACGGATTGGGATCAAGCCCCATGAGGATTTCTTCATATTGTTTGGTCAGGTTTTCAAGACTCATGACTTTTTCTCTTTTTTTCAGCTCCGAGCTTCGCAAGGAACCCAAAGTTTTCATCTCTGAATAAAACATTATTTCGGACCGGTTTTTATTTATTCTTCAACGTTTATTCAGCCATTACTGATCATCAGCGTTCAAATAGTATCCAACCGCAACTATATATTTACCTGTAACTCTGAATAGAGTTATTTTTGGCTCATTGGAGTTAGTCGTTGGATTTGGCCACAAATACGACATTTTCCCACTATTGTTCGCTTCTGCCATTTCCAAAATGCTTTTCCCGATAGGCTTTTTATCTGTCGACCGAATCTTATTGAAGTCACTTCCCACCAATCGACGATTATATCCGTGAGCAACAAATCGCTCTGAATCGCGATCAATAACAAAGGCATACAAATCATCTTGGAGAAACTCGGGAGACAAACCATTTATTTTTTCAATGGTTTCTTCTGGATTTTCATTGATTGATTGAACAACCCGATTCAACAGTTCTTTTGCTTGTTTTTCATTCGACCGAGGAACGTAATAGCCAACTGCAAAGACCTTATCGTCAACACGCGTGTAGAAAACACTTTTCTTTTCATAGCGGCCACTAGACCAATTCTGCCACCGATAAGTAGCGTGATATATCTTACCAGTCTCGGGACGATCGAGCGCCTGCCGAAACTCTGTTCTCAGCGATTCGCCTAGTGCTTGAGAAACATCCCGGCCAATCAAGGTTGCTGAGGGCCCGCCGCTTGCGAGCATCGTACCTTCCGTATTGACAACGTATACGTACAGCTCATCATCCGTAAATTGGCCTTGCCTGCTGATGGCAGCCAGTGAGGCATCGCCCGCTTCTTGATAGTAGGACACAGCCTTATTTAATAGCGCTTTTGCTCGTTTAGCATCCTGTCCGTCAACATCTGCCGGCAGCCCCTGCCCAAATGCACAGGCTACGAGCAACATTTGTAAGGAAATCACTTTTAGAATGACATCCAACTTGATCGTTACTGCCTCAATAACCTTGTGCATCATGTCAGTCACCTGCACCGATTCGAAAACATCGTTTAGAGCTTTCGGCTGATAATTTCTTTCATTATTTCCGAAGTCCCGCCATAAATGCGCGCCACGCGAGCATCAATCCATGCTTGGCCAATTCGGTACTCACTCATGAACCCGTAACCGCCGTGCAGCTGGAGCATTTCGTCGAGCAGTTTGCCCTGGAGCTCCGAACCCATGAGTTTTGCCATGGCAGCCACATCTGCCGGAAGGTCATTGTTCATTACACGCTCCAAGCAGTTATCAACAAAGACCCTCAGCATTGTGGCTTGGGCCTTGATTTCGGCCAATTTGAAGCGTGTGTTCTGAAAATCGAACACTGTCTTTCCAAACACTTTGCGCTCTTTGGTGTAACCGATAGTCATATCCAAAAAGCTATCGATAGACTCTGCTGCCCGAATGGCAATAATCAGCCGTTCCCAAGCCAACTGATGTGTTAGGTAGCCAAAACCTTCATTCTCCTCTCCAAGACGGTTTGAGACTGGCACACGCACATCATCAAAAAACAACTCCGCCGTGTCCTGCCCCTTTAGACCAATCTTGTCCAGCAACCGGCCTTTCGCAAACCCGTCACGGTCGGTTTCAACGCAAACTAGAGTCAGATCCTTGCTTGCAGGGTCCACTTTGGTTGCTGTCACAACCAAGTCTGCATTCCCGCCATTAGTGATAAATGTTTTCTGACCTGAAATGATGTATTGATCACCATCACGACGTAACTGAGTGCGCATCGATCTCAGATCACTACCAATACCTGGTTCGCTCATGGCAATGACGCCGATAATTTCGCCACTGACCATTCTGGGAAGCCACTTCTGCTTTTGTTCCTCGGTCCCGTAAGCGACGATATAGGGAGCTACAATTTCTGAGTGGGTAGTAAATCCAATAGCGGTTGCATTTACTCTTGCAAGCTCTTCAATCATCACCGCAGAGTGCCCGAAATCTCCACCAGCTCCGCCGTATTCTTCCGGTACAGTTGAGCAGAGCAAGCCCATCTCGCCGGCCTTCCTCCAAATTTCCTTGGGAACAATCCCACTTTTTTCCCATTCTTCAAGGTGCGGGCAAATCTCCCGTTCGATGAAACGGCGAGCTTGCTCTCTAAACATATTGTGATCTTCACGGAACACGGTACGCATTAAAATGTATCTCCGTTCTAGAAATTATTTGTCGAGAAAATTGGGCTTTCGTTTTTCAACAAACGAATCAACTGCCTCTTGATGATCTTGGGTATGATGTGCCAGCGACTGGTAGGCTGCGGATAGTTCCAGCAGCGAGTCCAGACGCATGTGCTGGCCCTCACGCAGGAGCCGCTTACATAACCGGAGCGCGTGCCCAGGATTTTCGGCGATACGCTGTGCAAGCCCCAGGGCCTCGGCATCCAGCTCATCTGGAGCACAAACCTGCTCCACTAGCCCCCAGCTCAAGGCTTGTTCAGCACCGATTGTCTCACCGGTAAATGCCATCAGACTGGCCTTGGGTATACCGACAATCCGCGGTAACAGCCACGCACCTCCGTCACCAGGAACAATACCCAGCTTCACAAAGCTCTCTGCAAACTTGGCGTTGTTACTCGCTATACGAATGTCACACATGCATGCCAAATCAAGCCCAGCGCCGATGGCATGGCCGTTCACGGCTGCAATTACGGGAATGTCGAGTTCGTAAAGACAAAGTGGAATTTTTTGGATTCCATTGCGGTACACATCTCGCAGATCATAGGGCGAGCCAGCGAAAATACCCTGCCTCTTCTGCATATCTTTGATGTTTCCACCAGCGCAAAACGCTTTTCCCGTGCCGGTAAGAACCATCGCCCTGATGCTTTTGTCAGCCTTGACCTCCGCGCAAAGATCAACAATTTCGTTTATCTGACTTTCGGTAGTGAGAGCGTTATGGGTCTCAGGACTGTTCATCCGGACCACAGCGACATTACCGAGACGTTCGACGTTCAAAAACTTTGTCATGGCAATGCCTCTACCTTGAAAGCTTTAATTCTTGAAGATGGGAATGCGTGATCGCTGCCCAGAAATTCCTCGACCCAGATGCGCAGATATGTTCACCCAATACCTTGCTCCAGAACGTAGAGCTTCCGAACTCGCCTCTCCACGACCAGAGACGTCGGGTCAACAACTGCAGTTCGTACTCCTGAGTAAATCCGATCGCACCATGAACCGAATGCGCAATACGAGCTGCTTCGCTCGCCCCATCAGAAGTAGCAATCTTTGCGGCCGCTATCCGAAATGCATTCAGCTGAGAGTCCGAAGCCGAAAACGCAGACTCCGATGCGACACTGGCTGCAGCAGTCTGCTCAGCCATAATCGCTAGCTGCTGCTGTATAGCCTGAAACTTCGCGATAGGTCGGCCAAACTGCTTCCGTTCCGCCGCATAATTTGATGACAACTCCATGGCCTTTGACATCGCTCCGGCCATTTGTGCAGAACGCAACATGGCGCCGCCGAGCTGCAATGAAGAATTGCCAACCCCGTCCGGAAGCTCACCAACTGCCAGTGGCGAAACAGAGGTGAATGTCAACGTATCTCTCGGTTCACCGGCGACATTATTGCTTTTGGTGACTGCAGACGCGTCTGCCGTTTGCAATAGAACAACGCTCGACCTTTCACCCTCACTTAGCAGAGCGACCACCGCATGCGAATGCCTTCCCCAAGGCACTTGTCTCAAATCTCCCGAAATGAGATTTCCCGTGCGCTCAAGCATTCCTTCTGGAGCAACTGTCAGAACACCGCCCTTGGCCTCCAGTCCAGCCAACTCCAAGAGCCAGTTTGCGAGCAGCATTTCGACCAAAGGAACGGGCGCCATATGCCTTCCAGCCGCACGAGCAACCACGAAAAGGTCTCCCCAACCAGCCCCGACACCGCCATTGTCCTCAGACACGCTGGCCAACGTGAATCCGTTCTCCTCAAGCGCCTCCCAGACTCCACCAGCCCAGCCGCCCGATTCTGCACTCCGAATGCATTCAGTTGTTGAGAGATCGCCCAGTAGCCTTTCAATAGTAGATTCAAATAGCTCACGCATTATCGAAGCCCCAAACCACGTGCGATGATTCCGCGAAGAATTTCACGGGTTCCCCCGCGCAATGAGAAAGACGGTGCCATTTGCGTCAAGTACGCAAGCACCCTTGAATACTCTGAGCCACCATCTATCTGCGGCTGCTGTTCAATTAAAAGCTGAAGTATCTCGGGAATCTCTTGCTCGAAGGCATTACCGAGGTCTTTGACGCACGAGGCGGCCCAAGCCGGATTCTCTCCGTCACTTAGCTGTTGAGTCACAGATAGAGACATGTCTCGAAGCGTTAAAAGCCGAGCAGTAATTCTTCCGATATCCCGCGATTGCAGCGCATCAGGATTGGTTCCGATTACATCAAGGGCGGCGTAAACCAGCGCAATACTACTGAGGAAGCGCTCCGGACCACTTCGCTCGAAGGCGAGCTCAGCAGTCACTTGCTGCCATCCCGCACCCTCCTCACCGATTAGAGCGTCCTTTTCTAACGCTACGTTGTCGAAGAACACCTCATTGAAATGTTCACCTCCGGTCAAATCGGGGATAGCGCGCACAGTTACCCCTGGAAGACTTAGGTCGATAATGAATTGGGACATTCCGCCATGACGCCCTGTTTCCTCTCGATCACCAGTTCTGACCAGCGCTATCATGTAGTGTGATAAATGTGCATTGGTCGTCCAGACCTTCTGTCCATTCAACACCCACCCATTGTCGGTTCTTTTTGCATTGGTCTTGATGGAAGCCAAATCCGAGCCCGAATCTGGCTCGCTCATTCCAATACAGAAGAAACTTTCCCCCTTACAGATCGAGGGCAGGAATTTTTCTTTCTGTTCTGCCGTGCCGAAGCGCTGAATTAAGGGCCCGCTTTGTCTATCCGCGATCCAGTGAGCCGACACAGGAGCACCTGCGGCCAAAAGCTCTTCAATAACGACATACCGTGCGAATGGTGAAGCTTCCGCCCCGCCATACTGAATGGGCAAAGACATACCCAACCAGCCTTTAGCACCCAACTTGCGGCTAAACTCCGCATCAAATCCCATCCAGGAATGGGCCCTGTCTGACAGCGGGTAGTCAGTAAGCTCGCTCTTTAAAAAGGATTGAACTTCTGACCGGAGCAGCTCGGCCTCTTGGGGAATAGAACTCTGGCGAAATTGGGAAATACTCATTGTAAGGCGTCCTTAGCTAGCTAACCGGAACAGCTCCGTTTGCATCAGATGTAAGGAGCCTCCCCTCTCCATAAAAGTGGAGTAGAGGAGGCGTTACTAGCTGGCAGATTTAGATAGCGGTCTTGGCATCCGCCTTTTCGAACATTGAGGTGATGTCACCAGAGGTGACAGGCTTGCCATCTTTTCTGGTTACCTCAGCCCCTCCGAGCCCAAGCGCAGGCTCAGTGCTCACATGAGTGGCCTGAGCTCGCAGAGCTCCCACCGTGCAATTCTCGCGACCAAGAACCGAGAACGGATCATAAGAGAACTCACGCATGGCGTTCAGGTGCGTAACCTTATTGATCTGCTCATCTGTCAGACCTTTAAGGTGGTCCCAAGTTGTTTCAGGGGAATGAGGCCATGTGCAATCCGAGTGAGGGTAATCACTTTCCCAAGTCACCATGTCCTCGTTCATGAAATCGAGATTCTGGAGTCCGAACTTGTCCTCAATGAAGCAAGTAATGAAATGCTTGAAGAAAATATCACTTGGCATTTTTCCGCCGAAATCCGCATTGGTCCAGGCATGGTGATGGCGATGCGTGAAATCAGCACGCTCCAGGAGATAAGGCACCCAACCAATACTTCCCTCTGACAAAGCCATCCGAAGATTCGGGTACTTCTTCCACATGGGCGCCCAAATCCAATCCGCTGCAGCGTTGGCAATGGAAATCGGCATCGTAGTAATCCACGCATCAATGGGAGAAAGGTCGGACGCATGCTCGGCTTTCCCGCCAGAACCAATGTGACAACAAATTACGACATTGTTGTCCTCACAGGCTTTCCAAAGCGGGTCCCAATATTCATCGTGAATCGACGGATAACCAAGGCGAGCGGGATTGTCAGAAAACGACAACGCATGCACACCCTGCTTGGCAAGCCTTTTCACTTCTGCTACTGCAGCCTTCATATCCCAAAATGGAACCAGCATCAGGGGAATAAAACGCCCCGGGGCCGCATTGCACCAGTCATACAGATGCCAGTCGTTGTATGCTTGGATAGCAGCCAACGCGATTTCGCGATTTGGATGATTCTGAAAACGTTGGCCGGCAAATCCCGGAAAGGTCGGGAAGCAAAGAGATCCAACGACACCATTCGCGTTCATATCATCGACTCGGGCTTTAACATCCCAGGTACCGCGACGCATCTGATCGTAACCAAGCGGCTCCATGCCGTACTCTTCCTTCGGGCGGCCCACAACTGAATTGAGCCCCATATAGCCCGTCGCTTCTTCCTCGAACACCCAAACGTCTCGATCTCCACGCTTCTCAACATGCGGCTCGCGTCCTTTGAACTTCTCGGGCATGTGGTGTTTGAAGGCATTGGGTGGCTCGATCGCATGGTCGTCCACACTAACGAGAATCAGATCTTCAAGTTTCATGATGGGTCCCCTTCGCTTTTCGCGATTTGTGATTGTCTTTCCAGTATAGGTCACACACAAAGCAAATTAAACAGTTTTTTTGTTTCTGTGCAACTATTACGACTTAAGACTCACGATAGATCATCAAATAAGAAATTTCTCAGGCGTCAAGATGCCTGTGATCAGGCAAACCTGGGCAATGCTGAGATCGATAGGACAACGCCGTGTTAAGGGGCGGCGCACTAGAATGGGGAAGAAATCTGGAATCTCGGGGGTGGGGGCGGGAACGGAAAGCCGGACGAGAGGCCCGACTTTCCGCTTACCAGCAAAGCTTAGAGCAAAATTTGAATAGTTACCGCTTCACCGGTAGGCGCCCGGTATAACGGAACAGCGGCTCTTACCAAACCAGTTAATCCCAAACGACAGGCAGACTGTGCGGCCCCCTTAGTTGAGCTCCAGTGATTTCTGGTGCCGGCTTGGAGGGATCCAATCGTATGTTAGGCATGAGGTCTAGAATAGCGTTGACGGCGCAATTGATCTCTGTTTTTGCTACAAATTGACCAATACACATATGAGGACCGAATCCGAAGCCGAAGGATGGCTTTTGTCGCCGATCAATGTTGAAAGTGTCAGCATCTTCGAATGCATCTTCGTCCCTGTTGGCCGAACTCACGATGCAAGAAACCATCGCACCTTTTGGCACCTGTACACCACGAATCTCGGTGTCTTGCGCTGCCTGGCGAACTTTGAACGTCGCAACAGGCTCAAACCGCACTGCCTCGTCAATTGCCTTATTGACGAGACTTCTATCCTCACGGATTCTGGCCAGTAATTCAGGCCTTTCGAGCAGCAGGGTCATTAAAGTGCCGAAGGTCCGCGTAGTGGTCTCTCCCGCTGCGGGCAGGAGCGAACGAACAAACGTCGTAATCTGATGGTCATCCAGCGACTCTCCTTCATATTCGGCGACAATAAGACGACTGATAAGATCGTCGCCCTCCCCGCCTTCAGCTCGCCGCTGTTCAACCACTTCTCTTATGGCACCATACAGCGCCTGCACCGCCTCCATAGCCTCCTTCTTGGCGGCTTCCGCCTTAGCGGGATCCACCTGCGGGCCTTTAAGAATCGCTAGAGCCCAAGCGGCATACTGCTTGATTTCTTCGGGCCTATCCTCTGGAAAACCAATAAGCGAGTAGATGACGCGGATTGGAAAATACAAGGCAAAGTCCATAAGGTCTGCTTGTTTATCGGCTACCATTGGCTCCAGAAATTCTTCGCGGATAACCCGATCTATGCGATCCGCTTTCCAGCGATTTACCGTATCTGGCATAAAGACTGGCTGAAGCAAATTTCTCATTTTCTTGTGCTCTTCACCATCCATGGCCGTGAGTATCAAACCATCAAAGAATGCGCCGAGCCCCTCCGCGATAAAACCGCTGGTGAACAGAGTGCTATCGCGCATGACGCGCATGACATCATCATATTTGAAGAGCGTGTAACACGGCCGATCAGGATCGACGCCTGCGATAGACGGCACACCGAGCTTTTCCATAAAGTTTTCAGGAAGAACCGGGCTCTCTTTGCGCATCTGAGCATAGGCCGCATGCAGATCGATATCAGCTCCACGGTAGTTGCTCGCCACGTCTTCGAAGACGTTTTCAAGTTCATTCTTGGACAATTCAGACATGTTCAACTCCCGTTATTGTTTTCCGTATAAAACCGCTGCCATAAAGCCTCGGCGATGAGGTGCCATAAAATTTAGACCTTTTCTAAACTTATGCTCAAATAAAGGTCATAGCAAGCATGTTCTCAAGGCGCTTAAGAACCTTTCATCACCTACCTCAACATCTGGAGCAAAGCGGGCAACCACTTCCCCTTTGCCACTAACAAGGAACTTTTCAAAGTTCCACTGCACCTCTGGAGGCGAATTAGGTTCGACTCCAAAACTGCGAAGCTTTTCTCTAAAGGGACCATCACCTATTACTTCTGGGGCGGCCTCAACCAAAGCACTGTACAGAGGATGCTTGAGCGCACCGCTCACCTTGATCTTTGAAAAAAGGGGAAAAGTAACGTCGTATTGTGTTGAGCAGAATTTGGCAATACCCTCATTGCTCCCCGGCTCCTGGCCATGGAAGTCATTAGAGGGAAACCCTAAGACGATCAGCCCCTTTGCTGCCCATTCACGGTAAAGTGCCTCCAGAGCCCTATATTGCGGAGTCAACCCGCATTTCGACGCAACATTCACCACGAGGTAGGCCTTGGCCCCATGATCGAAAAGCCGCGATTCACTCCCATCAATTCGATATAGCGGGATAGTTCCTAGCAAAGCAGACATCAAAGCACCTCAATAAGCCTTCTGAACATATGTCATTCGGCCGCCCGCAAGCATCAATGCACAGAACATATTCAACTCCACAATTTCTTCAGTGCTGAAATGGGCACTCAATGCCTCGAAAACTCCCGCATCAATTTCTAGGTAATCCGAGGCAAAAAGTTCTGCAAAATTCAGAGCAGCCTGTTCCGGCAACGTGAATTGATCACTGCCATTATCAAGACAAGCTATATCCCGTTCGGTAACCGCATCTGATTTTCTCGCTAACTGACAAGCCTGGCATTGCGTGATGCTTGCGATCTTGAGTCGAACCAGTTCCTTCAATCGATCCCCTAACAGGCTATTCGCATGGAACTGCTCCAGCAATTCAAGCCAACATAGAGCAATAGCAGGACGATGAGCCCAGACTTGAACGGGTATCGACGAGCTCAGCATCCCGGAATTCAATCCTTTCTCCACTAGGTTGCTCAGGCTTTCTGGCATATCAGCAACAGACACTGGCGGAATATGACTCATGCAAGCTCCTTGACCTGGCAACCCAAAGTTCAGTCTATACGCTCGATAATAGTCGCCGTTCCCATTCCACCGGCGCAGCAGATTGCCTGCAGCGCATAACGGCCACGACGTCGCTCCAACTCATTCAGCATCGACGTCATGATGCGAGCGCCGCTAGCACCCAAGGGATGGCCCAATGCAATAGCACCGCCATTAACATTCAATCGTTCGGGGTCGGCGCCAACCTCTTTCATCCAGGCCAGCGGTACTGAAGCGAATGCTTCGTTGATTTCGAACAAATCAATCTCATCTAACTCAAGCCCCGCTTTCGCGAGGACTTTACGAGTGGCACCAATAGGGCCGGTTAACATTAACGTAGGATCTGCTCCCACTGTGGTCACCGCCCGAATTCTGGCTTTCGGCTTGAGACCAAGATTTCGCGCAACATCTGATGACATGAGCAGCAAGGCCGAACAACCATCAGAAATCTGTGACGAGTTCCCGGCGGTGATTCGACCATTCTCTTTTCTGAAACTAGTTTTCAATGTTGCTAGCTTTTCGAGAGAAGTGTCTCTCCGTATGGTCTCATCCGCCGCAAATTTACCCTCGACTTTTTCGGCCCCATTTTCGCGATAGTCCGCAACAGGCACTGGTACAATTTCGCTTTTGAAATAGCCCGAATCTGCAGCAACCGCCGCACGCCGATGACTTTCTAGTGCAAATGCGTCCAGCTGCTCTCGATCAAGATTCCATTTTTCGGCAACCCGCTCAGCTGCCTCACCTTGCGAAGTCATTTCATAGCGATCTGAAACCAGGTGACCGAACGCTTCACCATGGAGATCTCGATTACTCCCCATGGGCACTCTGCTCATATTTTCCGCACCGCCGGCCACCACGATTTCAGCCGAACCTGCGGCAATTGCACCAAACGCACAGTGCACGGCCGCCTCTCCTGACCCACACTTTCGATCGATAGTTAGTCCCGGCACAGAGGTTGGCCAGCCGGCGCCCAGGAGTGAAGTGCGCGCAATATTTGCGGATTGCTCGCCTATTTGGGTGACGCAACCAAATACCACGTCGTCAATGGATTCCGCAGCCAAGCCATTTCGATACAAAAGCTCATTCAAGACTAGAGCTCCGAGATGGTCTGCACGAACACCTGCCAGGCTACCTCTAAAACGGCCGACCGGAGTCCGGACAGCATCAACGATCACAACGTCTTTCATGACACCTTCACCTCAAGACCAGAGCCGGGAACACGCTTTCCATCTTCATACTTATATACACCTTGCCCGGCCTTGCGACCGAAGTGTCCCGCAGCAACCATCTTTATGATGAGGGGACATGGCCGGAATTTTTCACCAAGCGTAGAGTGAAGGTATTTTAAAACCGACAGCCTGGTATCCCACCCCGTAAGGTCCCCCAACTCCAGCGGTCCCATCGGATGGTTGAACCCCATTCGCAATGCCGTGTCGATGTCTTCCGCAGAAGCGGTACCTTCCTGAAGCATGTACATGGCTTCGTTACCAAGAAGAGCGGACATACGACTCGTTGTTAGTCCAGGCGATTCGTTGACAACAATCGAAGTCTTTCCGATGGCCTCACACAGATCTCGTGTTCTGGCGATGGTTTCGTCTGTCGTCGCATGTCCACGCACCAGTTCCACCAGCTTCATCTTGTGAACCGGGTTAAAGAAATGCATGCCAACAAATCGATCGGGATCCGGAAGAGCGGCACCTATCTCAGTCACACTCAACGCAGATGTATTGGTTGCGATAATGCCGCCTTCGGCCATAACTTCCTTTGCCGTACGAACAACGGCTTTTTTTGCTTCCAGGTTTTCTGAAACCGTCTCGATCACCCAGTCTGCGTTCTTAGCCCCGACAGAAAGGTTCCTTTCCAAGTTCAACGAACCCAATGCGTTCTCTGCTTCCAGCTCACTGATTTTTCCGAGCTTTACACCGGTTTTCAGTATTTCTGAAACATTGCTATACGCTTTATCAAGTGATTCCGCACTGATGTCTACAAGTACGGTTTGAAACCCTGCGATTGCAAAAGCATGTGCAATACCGGTTCCCATAAGACCTGCACCCACGATAACGACTTTAACTTTATTGTTGCCGTTCATTTTCCAAGCCTCTTATTAGATCTTTCACCAACAACATTTCGTAAGGTTCCAACTCCTTCAACGGAAGCCTCAACGACGTCTCCCGGATTCAAGAACCGCCCTGTCGCCATTCCGACTCCTGCCGGCGATCCTGTAAACAGAACATCGCCACAGGCAAAACTGGACCTCTCATGCACGAAAGTAATCAGCTCAGCTACCGTCCAGGTCATTTCTGACGTATTGCCGTCCTGACGAACCTCACCATTGACTGACAGGGTCAAGCGTAAGGCAGGCATACCTTCCGGGAACTCATCACGAGTTACGATCCACGGCCCTAAACCAGTAGTTTTGTCCTGACTCTTGGCAGCAAAAAGATCCATGCCAATGCCCTTAGGGCCACTGCGTTGAAGGTCTCTGGCGCTCACATCATTTCCAACGGTATACCCCAAAACCGAATCGTACGGCTTCGTGGTATCGACCTCTTTGCTTCCGATAACCACGACTAGCTCAACCTCATAGTCCAGCTCCTCGGTCAGAGGTGGAAACCGGATCGGATCATCCGCGCCAATCAAAGCCCCGTATGCTTTCAAGAATGCGATTGGTTGCTTCGGCGGCTCCAGTGAAAAGTCGTCCTTCAGGTGTTTCAGGTAATTGGCGCCCGCCACTACGACCCGATTGACCGGCTCAATTGGAGGCAAAAGGGTGACCTCTTTAATAGCCAAAGGGCCTGACGAAAAAGACACCGCACTGATCCCCGCTCCTGCCGTCACCAGGGGCGCCCAGTCCTCGAATCGCTCTTTGATGGGATTGATCTCCTGATGCTCGAGATCAACCACACCCCACGCGGGAACCGAACCCTTATAAGAAAATCGCGCAAGCTTCATTAGCCCCTAACCTTACCCAACTTGTTGGGGTCCAGATGCAGTAGATCACAAGCGTTTTTCCAGCGAATTTTGTCCAGATCTTCCTGTGAGAGCTTTAAATCATCAGTCAAATCATGACGAACGGCATCGCTGCCACCGAAGTTGGATCCGTAGAGAACCCTATCAGCCCCAATCACTTCGACCATTGCCTGCCTCATCGGTACTTCATGAAGCTCAACGTCAAAATAGAAGTTCTTCAGGTATTCAAGAAAAGGCTTCTTGTTATGGTAGGTGTCCAAGTTGGGGTTGGTCTGTGCCATCCGGCCAAGCTGATATGGAACGAAACCACCACCGTGGGTGATGTATACCTTTAGATTCGGGAATCGGTCGAATACGCCCCCGTTAATCATGTACCAAAAACACTTCGACTCATCGTAATTCATACCAACAATAGCGGTAGTTTCATAACGGTCTGTATTTGCCTCTTCACCCCAGGTAACAGACTGATTGTAGCCGTGCACAAACATGGGCAAATCCAGATCACACAACGCCTCCCAGACCGGATCCATCTCGGGCGAGTCAAATTCCAGACCTCCAAAATTGGAACCGCCGGCAACAAGCCCCTTAGCACCCAATTCGGTGCAGGCTCGCCTAATCTCTTTGGCCGCTTCCTTGGGAACATTGAGAGGTGCATGGGCCCAAAACATCAGTCGATCTGGCGCTGCAGAACAATATTCGGCGAGGGAATCATTCACTTTTTTTGCGAAAGGAACACCGAATTCCGGTTCGGCCCAGTACATATAGCAGTGGCTCGGCACGGATAAAACCTGAGCATTCTGGCCAGCAGCATCCATAGACGCCAAACGATGCTCTGGATCACGCCATTTGGCCATGTACTCCTGAACATCCAAAGTCTCTCCTCGGGCGTGCGCCTCGCGCAGTGCCTGTTTCCGCTCGGGAGCACCCAAGCTCAGAACCCAGTGACCCACACGCAGCTTGATATCGCCATCAGACTGCAGCTCAAAAGCGGGCCCCCAATGGGGGTGTTGGTCGTAATAGTCGGGATGTGGTGCGTGCGCATGGAGATCAATAAGCATGGTCAAGGCCTCTATGTTGTTCTAGTTAACTCGTGTTTTCGCTTCGTTCGTTAATAGCTTAAACCAAAGTTAACCACAAACACAAAATCTGTTCAATTTTTTGTTTGCCAGAAGCACTGTGGAAACCAGGACATACAGTCCTCCCCTCAAAAATCACGTAACTAACTGTTAATAAGCCACTTTAAGGAAGAAAAAAACAGGGCGGTTATTGGCGAGAGGAGAGATTTAGCCCAGAACAGGCATATAAATGTGCACGAAGGCCAAAAGCAGGAAAAATTTATTTCTTGATAAATCAGAAGGATAGCTCGCCCCGAATTTCGGGGCGATCATCATAAGAAAGGAAAAAACAGAAATTGAAAAAAAGACTAACTTAAACCATGGCAACCACTCGGTTGACCACTCTCTTACCGCCGAGTTCGGGCTGTCGACCCCATCGTCAAAGACGCCACCAGGCGCTTTACTCTTGCTGGCAGAAGGCGCCGACCGCCATCTTCCGGAACAAGAATCTCGCTCAGAACGTAGCGGATAATCAGCTCGCACACCAACTCACGATCCAACTTCACACCCAAGCGCTCATCCCAATCATCAAAGACAATCTCTAGGGCGTCCTGGAACCGCAATATAGAATCGTGAAAAATCCGCCGGAAAAAGCTCAGTGCGTAGTCGGGCGCCACTACCAACAAACGCCTCGCCCGACTTTCCGTCAGGTAGTCATCAATAAACGCAATCAGGCCTTCGAGACGAGCCTCGGGATCTTCTACTGTACCAACTGTTTCCATGAGTACACGATGGAAATTATCGCGCTTGTGCCGAGAAAAGGTATCAAGCAAATCTTCTTGGGAGGAGAAGTATCGGTAAAAGGTTCCCCGAGATATCCCCGCTAACTTGCACACATCTAAAATCGAAATCCGATCTGCACCAGAACGAAGAACGACTTGCTCTGTTGCGTCTAGAATGCTGCTTATGGTTTCCTCGGAGCGTCGATTCGGCTTCACTGAACGACCGCCTCTAGGCTTACTACTGCCCTTTCGGGCCCTTACACTCTGTTGCTCAGCACTTTCTCTCGATTGCAGAGATTCCGAGTTTTGACGCTCTTGGTCCATCACGAATCACTCCAGCACAATAAGATGGACGCTATGTTAACACTTAAACTAGGCATATTCAGCATTTTCTGTTCAACTTCTCTAGAGACAAGGCGTAAAATAAAATATAGAATTGAATTCTCCATTTAAAATAAAACTCGGACGCTCTTTGATAGAGCTGCACCTGAAGGAGAATCACTATGAGTGGTACCGGAAACCCAGAAACCTGGTCAGTCGGAGAACGTGACACCGTTGTCGCAGCGCTGGATAGAGCAGTAGCAAGCCATCCTGACCGAATTTTTCTAGATTTTAGCGGGACTTTTTACACTTATCGAGAAGTTGATTCGCTATCAACCAAACTTGCCAACTCACTATCAGATCTTGGGGTAAGTCGAGGCGATACGGTCGTTTCCATGCTCGACAACAATATTGACGCCGTAGTCTGTTGGCTGGCCATCAATAAGCTGAGCGCTGTCAGCGTGCCTCTTAATACAGCTTTACGCGGAGAATTTTTGCGCCACCAGATCGCCGATGCTGACTCCGCGCTAATGATCTGTGAATCGAAGTATCTTGATCGAGTTGCCCAAATTAGTGACCAGCTCGAAAAATTAGAGCTGATACTCCATCGCGAGTCTCTCGAAGACACGCTTGATTGCACTATTAAAGTTGAGTCATTAGAAGACCATCGAGGCACCAACGAGACTCCCATTACTGAGAAGCCTGACCCGGCGGATTTGGCCTGCCTAATTTATACATCCGGAACCACCGGGCCGTCTAAAGGATGCATGGTTAGTTACAATTTCATGTGTAACTTGGCGCGGCTTCAACTTATGGCGGGACCGGCGACAGAAAAGGATGTCACGATAACTCCACTGCCACTCTTTCACATGAATGCGCTCTGCGTCGGCGTCATCGCTACACTATTGGTTGGAGCGCGGGTAGCGATTCTTCCGCGGTTTTCCGTGTCCAATTTCTGGCCGGAAGTGGAGAGAAGCGGCGCCACGATCGCGTCAATTCTGGGCGGTATGGGCGGACTGCTTGCACAAGCCCCCGACAATAGCTCCATGAAGCGGTGCTACGGTCAGATTCATACCGCTCGTGGAAACCCCTATACAGAGGAAACCAAAGAAATCTGGCGGAAACGTTTTGGCGCCCGGCTTGTTGGTGGAAACGGATACGGGCTCACGGAAGCATGCGTCATCACTTCTTTACCTGCTGGAGAATACGCGAAACCAGGGTCTTCCGGAAAACGCATTCCGGATTTCGACGTTCGGATCGTTGATGAGAACGACAACGAGCTTCCAGCAAACCAAGCAGGGGAAATCGTAGTTCGTCCACTAAGACCAGATATCATGTTTCAGGGCTATTGGAGACGCCCAGAGGCTACACTCAACGCCATGAAAAACATGTGGTTCCACACGGGCGATATTGGAAAGTTCGACGAGGATGGCTTTTTCTACTTTGTAGACCGAAAGAAAGACTATCTCCGCCGCCGAGGCGAGAATATTTCTAGCTTTGAAGTGGAGTCTGCGTTTAGCAATCATCCTGCGATCGCAGAAGTTGCTGTCCACGCGGTGCTCTCCGACAAAGGTGAAGATGACGTAAAAGTTACTGCTATCCTTCACGAGGGTACCGAGCTTACCGAGGAGGAGCTTTTCTTCTGGGCAACAGAAGCCGTTCCTTACTATGCACTGCCACGCTACATCGAATTTCGGAAGGAATTTCCGAAGAATCCTCAGGGACGGATTCTGAAATATCAGCTGAGAGATGAGGGGAAAACAGCCTCTACGTGGGATTTAGAAGACACCGAAATCAAAGTAAGCAAAAGCTAAACAACTGCACGAACGCATGCCTTAAGTTGATGGCATGCGTTCGTAAACTTTCAATTATTGTCGGCTGAAAGCTGCGATTGGACGAAGCGACTATCAATACTCTCTAACTGGAACTTCCGCTGGCCGGGAATTGTAACCAGGCAAGTGCAACCCTCCATCTACGTGAATTGACTCTCCGGTTACAAAGCGGGACATCTCAGACGCAAGAAACGCAACAACCGGTCCAATATCTGCTTCTGGCTCTCCACACCGCCCCAATGGACGCATAGCTGCAGATCGCTCCTCGAATCCAGGATTCTCGGCAGCCAACTTATGGAACGTAGCTCCCATTGCGGTTGGCGCAATTGCGTTTGCCCGGATATTGAAGCGCCCCCACTCGGCGGCGGCACTGCGGGTTAAACCTAGGATCGCTGATTTGGCCGTATTGTAGTCGCCATGCAACCAAGCCCCAATCTCCGTATCTATTGAGTAAAAATTAACGATAGACCCTCCACCTCTTTCACACATGTGAGGAAAAGCAGCCTTCATCGCCCACCAAGCAGCCCAAACCGTTGTGTTCAGCGTTTGAGTCAACATTTCATCGGTTTTCTCTTCCAACTTAACGTTTGGAGTCGGAGCAAACGCATTGTTTACCAAAACATCGATCGAGCCAAAGTGATCAACTGCCGTCGCCACTGCATTTTCAATAGACGATTTGTTCGAAACGTCGGTATGGCAAAAGAGTGCTTTGCCTCCTTGGGCCCTCAGATCAGCTGCAACAGCCTCTCCAAGCTGCTCGCTCAACTCCGCAATAATGACGGCAGCACCTTGTTTAACGAAGTAACGCGCTACACCTTCTCCAATACCACCACCTGCTCCAGTAATCAGAGCCACTTTATTCTCAAGAAGATTCATAATTTCCGCCTATTTGTGAACACTTTTTTTGTTAGTGTTCATGTTATTATATATTTGGGTTGCCATCCAGCCCAAACCCATTTCGTTAGGCAGGGGATGTTCAATGATTTTCAGACGCAGAATAGAGATTAACTCAGTCAGTGGAAATGAGATCAGGGCCTCTCTCGAAGATGATTTCCATCATTTCCGGGTAGGACTGAACTATCTCAACGGGACAGTTACCCGGGTGCAGGGTTTTGGAGATCGCTACCCATATTCAGCGTGTCCTGCTGCTGCCGATCCACTCAAATCGCTTGAAGGAATGTCGTTAACAGAGATTGCTCATAGCGTAACTCGCCATACTGACCCTCGCCATCAATGCACTCACATGCTGGATCTTGCTGGCCTGGCAATAGCTGCAGCGAGTCGACGAGACTCAAGGCTCATTTACGATATCACCGTTCCTATGCGCAACGCCGGAAGAACAACCGCTACACTAATGCGGAACGGTAAGCCGTATCTGGAATGGGAAGTTGAAGGAACGATAATCCTGAAACCTTCTCTCTTTGAAGGCGTCGACCTGACCCATGGCATGGCGAGCTGGGCGATCAAAAACCTGAATCCGGAAATGTCTGAAGCAGCCCTGATACTTCGTCGAAGTGTGATTATTTCTCGTGGCCGTGAGCATGACCTGGACTTACAAGACCACGCAAGACCGACGGGAGTCTGCTTCAGCCAACAACCGGTAAGGGCCGCGCAAGCAATCAGAGTCAAAGGGTCAACACTGGATTTTACGAACTCACCAGAGAAGCTTTGTCTTCAGGATCAAGATTGGCTGCAAGGTAATTGATCTCCACAGAATTGGAGCTAAGCCGATATCGTACAATTTGGCTCCTGGGAAACTTGAGATATCTACCCTCAGTACTCTGACTCACATTCCCAGGAGAGTCGACGAAAAAAGCCCGCCGCGAGGGCAGGCTAAAAAGGGTACAAACAAGATTGTGAATTAGAGGAAAACCGCCAGGTTGGGTGTTCCTAAAACGGATTGATCAAGAAGCGCCTCACGACGAGCCAGCTTAAGCTCACCGCTATCTTCACGTCGAATAACATCCCTACGTTCACAGCTGATCACATCAACGTGTTCGTCGCTAAAACGACTCCGGGTCATCATTAGATAGCTAGTTACAGTATACTCATTCTCTGAAGCGCCCTGCTGAACAAGAACATTCGTTATTAGCCGGCGCGTCCTGCTGGGGGGATCTTCTGCCCAAGCACTTTTCCCCGTTAACCGCATGATCCTACCTAGTATAGAGCGGTAGTTATCATGAAAGTGTTGAACCGTTCGAATATAGCTTTTCTCGTGGTCTACGCCCCAACGAGTATGACGAAGAGGTGCCGTGTAAACCAAGTCTGTCGCGAGCCTTTCGCCCCATTCCTGAAGGCGAAGATTGTCGAGCAACATCGCCTCTTCGTATAGGAACGTAACGATCTCGTTGTATGCCTCTGAGCCAATCGGAATGTAGGCTTTTTCGTTTGAATCGGCTTGTTTTTGCTGAACTGTATCCATCACAGGCCTCGTTTATTGTAATCAACAATTAGTATTAATCAGCGTTCATGAGTTCATTCCAATAGAGCCACCAGTGCCACTGGGTGTCATCTTTGGTAAACCCTTCATTGACAATCCCGGGGCCCGGCCATCCCTCAGGCGCTCCGGTTTCATAGACCGCTTGATACTTCATAGTGATATGTTTGCCCATAGCACCTTTCGCAGAGAGCGTCATATGAGGCCACGTATCAGAGTCATCCTGCTCTACCATTCCAGAGGTGCCAAACAGTTGAACAGTCTGTTCCAACATTTTCTGTCGAAGTTCGGGCGGAGCGTCTTTCTCGGCGAAAATCCAGTTACAGAACTCGAGCTTATCGGGACCACGCGGAATATAGGTGTGCATCGTCATCGAACCCACGACAGAGCCGTCTGGCTGCGGGATATAGACGAACCCAAACAGAATGTTTGGAAACATGCCTCCAACTTGCGGCGGCATGGAGGTAAGAACCTTAAGCTGGTCCTCCGAGAGATTACGTTTCAGCTGATCGACCATCTCTACTGTCATGCCCGCAGGCGGGAGGGCTTCGAGCTTCTCCTCGACAGAGAGTTTTTCAGGATCAAGGCCAGTAATCCGGCGAATCTTTCGCGCCAGGTCAATGCAACGGAGCGCATGCCCATGGGGTGAGCTAACTTCTACACCATACATCTCAGGGCTCAGATCTGCGCCGTCACCTTCACCTTCGCCCTTCTTGGAGTAGTTGCCGATCTCGCCAAGCCAGCGATGGAGCGTCAACGTATGAAAACCATCGGCCGCCGACTGCTCTCCCGCTGTTTTCCAGTTGGCATTAACGATGAACCGCTGGGGAGGCCCCAAAACTTCCATGCCTTTATCGCTGCGAAGGAAAAGCATATCGTAGTACCACTTCGCATCGCCGAGGAATTCGTCGAAAGAAGGCCCCTCGATATTCCATGTAGCGAAGATGAGACCACCATATAGAGTGCATCGTGCACGCTTCAGTCCGAGCTCAGACTTTTCAAGCATCGAACCATGCATTTTTTCCTTTTCGACGGGCGCACCAATAAAGTCACCATTCGGACGAAACGCCCAACCATGGTAAATACATTTGTGGATCTGGCTGTTACCGCAATCAGTGAGCGCCACTCTCATGCCCCGATGAGGACATACGTTCAGAAGAACATGAACTTCGCCGCTTTTGTCCCGCGTCACGATCACTGAGTCCTCACCCATGTCGCGAACCATGAAATCGCCTGGGTTTGGAATCTCAGACTCGTGTCCAAGCATCAGCCAAGTCTTTCCAAATACCTTCTCCATTTCGAGCTGATAGATTTCTCGGTCCGACAGAACACGCATTTGGACTTCACGTGTATCTGGGTAGATCAGGTCAGAAACCGGTGTACCGTCCGAAAGCACCGGATTAGTTCTTGTTAGCATATCCGCCTCCATTTTTGTCTAGTCTTCAGAGCCACTCATTGACCTAACGCCCGTTGCGTAGCTCTAAAGTAACGTCTCACTGCCAGGTTTCCCTCAAAACCGCGGCCAGCCTTTTGTCCAGCCCAGCCAACAGCTCTCTCAAATTCGCCCCAAATCAGTCTGCCGTGCCAACTTGGGTCCTTAGTATCCCAAGCTTCTCAACTTCAAGCTCAACAACATCTCCGCGCTGCAAATACCGCAGTTGCTCCAATCCACAGCCATTCCCTACAGTGCCCGATCCAAGAAACTCGCCACTGTGTAGTGTTTCGGACTGAGATACATGAGTAATAACGTCTTCAAACTTCCACCGCATATCTCTCGTATTTCCCCGCCCCCATTCTTCGCCATTTACCCGAGCTATCATCTCAAGGTTGTAAGGATCTTCGAGTTCATCAGCGGTTACCAGACAAGGCCCCATAACGTTTGCGGTGTCAAAATCCTTGCCTTTTGCCGGTCCCAACATACCGCCCATTTCTTTAGACTGCATATCCCTGGCGGAAATGTCGTTGAAGATCGTGTACCCGAAGATGTGTTCACGGGCTGCGTCCCTCGAAATGTCTTTCCCCGGCTTACCGATATAGCAGCCGAACTCCAGCTCAAAATCCAGAGCTTTACTAAAGCTGGGCCACTCAAAATGATCGTCGGCGCCGATTACCGCAAACCTATTGCATTTGTAATAAATCGGTTGGCGATTGAATACTTCGATAACGCGATCATCCGCGCTCGTATTCATGGCTTTCAATGTAGCTTCAGGATCTGGAGTACGGAGCGCCCTGGCGCGCCGAGCAGCGGCAAAGCTCTGACGAAGGTGCAATTCAAAACACGAAAAATCCCTCATCTGCGGCGGAGGCTGAATTGGTGCTCGGAGCCGAACTACCGAACGACTTGTAACCGCATCAAACGGAGCCTTCTCGACGAGAGAGCGTGCAAGATCTTGCTCGGGCTTGCCCGCTTCGGCAAGCGCCAGAACGCTAGAGAGCGCTTGGAGTTCTCCGCCCCTGGTCAACGTGTAGGCCCGTTGGAGATCAAGGACCGCCTGACCGCCGTCGATAAGCGCGCCAGCTTTTTCAATGCCGCTCTCCCCAACAAAAGTGACCAACCTCATTGTATTCTCCGTGACTCTGTAGACTTTTAGACACGCCCGGGTACTGGCAGGCAGGCTCCGGTAATAACACTTCCTTCGTCCGACAGAAGGAATGAAATAACCCCCGCAAGGGCCTCAGGATTCACCCAAGTGGAGAAATCAGCATCGGCCATCGCCTCCCGATTATTCGGAGTATCGATAATACTTGGCATAACCGCATTAACAGTCACGTTCCGATGCTTTAGCTCTTCTGCGAGCGACTCGGTAAAGCGCGCGACACCCGCCTTTGCGGCCGCATAAGCAGACACGCCCAAACCCGCTTTGAGGGCAGCAAGTGCACTCACGTTTACAACACGGGCATTGCCAGAGCTCAATAAATAAGGGAGTGCGGAATGGGTGGCCACAACGGCGGTTCGTAGATTCATTTGATATTGAACATCCCAGGTATCCAGCGAGCCCTGCTCGAACGTCTCCCACGCGAAGCCGCCGGCGACATTCACAATGCAGTCAATCCGCTGGAATTTTTCGGCTACAGAGGCCAATGCATCTTTTGCGGATGACTCCTCGGTTAAATTGACACCACCGATCGGCAAAAAGTTTTCTTCAGCCTGCAAATCACTGGGACATGCACTCAAATCCAGCCCGGCCACGCGGGCCCCACGATCTTTGAGCACGGATGAAAGAGCCCGCCCAAGCACACCGAAAGCACCTGTAACAATGACTGTTTTCCCGTCAAGTTGGCGATTCATTGGAGAAACCTCCGTTGATTGATGTTGTTATCGGATGTTGAGCCTAGGCTATCGCAATCTTTTTTGAATTAGAACACTTTTTTATTTTTTGTGCAATTGATAAGCTTGGCAGACTATCGAGGTCTACTTTGGGAACTCAGCAATGCCAAGAAAACTTCCGGCGTTAAACGACGATAATTGCGCGTTTTGGCAAGGAGGCAAAAGCAATGCCCTGCTGATTCATTATTGCCACTCGTGCACTCAATTTTTTCACCCTCCTGGCTCTGTCTGTCCAAATTGTGTAAGCAAGGATGTATATCCTCGGCGAGTCTCCGGTAGAGGCAAGATCGCCAGCTTCACGATTAATAGGCAGCCATGGACCCCAGAGCTGAACGAGCCGTTCGTGATCGCGATCGTTGAGCTGGAAGAGCAGCCAGGGCTCCGCTTTGTTACCAACATCGAAGATGTAGACGTCGATGAGGTGTTTATCGGCATGCCTGTGAGGGTAAGGTTTCGGCAGGAAGACGACGTCTGGCTGCCTCTTTTTACTAAGGAGTAAGGATGTTTGATCGCCTGTACGAAAAAGACGTCGCCATCACCGGGATCGGCCAGTCAGAGGTTGCTCGCCCGTCCGACTTATCTGGTATGCAACTTACTGTAGACGCTTGTCTAGAGGCTATTTCAGATGCAGGTTTGCAGCGCGAGGATATTGACGGTATCGCGTGCTGGCCCGGAGACAATAATAATGGGAACAGCTTCTCCCCCGTCGGACCTAGCGCCCTCCAGAACGCTCTTGGCCTTAAAGTGAACTGGTTCGGCGGAGGTTACGAAGGACCAGGACCTTTGGCAGGAATCATTAATGGTGCTATGGCAATCGCCACCGGTCTGTGTCGCCACGTACTTGTTTTTCGAACAATCACTGAGTCGTCCGCGAGACGCGTGAATAAAGGCGCCTCTGCGCTCAGCAACAAGACGCAGGGAAGGGACAACAGTTTCGCGTGGCAATGGTACACACCATTCAATGTGTTATCAGCCAGCAACCTCGTGGCAATGTACGCGCAAAGACATTTCCACGATTACGGGACCAAGCCCGAACAAATGGCACAGATTGCATTAAATGCACGCCGCAATGCCCAGCTCAACCCTAAAGCAATCTATCGCACCCCGATGACGATGGATGACTACATGAGCTCCAGGGTTATTTCCAGCCCTTTGCGACTCTATGATTGCGACGTCCATTGTGACGCCTCTACTGCAATCATTTTATCGCGGAAGGACATAGCTCGGGACTTGCCGAATTCGCCGATTCACATTGAAGCAATAGGCTCAGCGCTTCACCAACCGTGGTCATGGGACCAGGTCTCACTCACCGAGGGAGCCGCTTTTGATGTTGGCAAAATGATGTGGTCTCGAACGGATCTCAAGCCATCCGATGTCGGGTCGGCACAACTATACGACGGGTTTTCAATACTCACGATGATTTGGTTAGAAGCACTCAACCTTTGTCCCAAGGGAGAGAGTGGTTCCTTCATCGAAGGCGGTCACCGGATTGCCCTGGACGGCGCTCTTCCCATAAATACCAATGGCGGCCAGCTTTCCGGCGGTAGAACTCACGGATTAGGCTATGTACACGAGGCATGCCTGCAACTCTGGGGGAAAGCAGGGGAACGCCAGACAGCAGAACATGACGTAGCGGTTACTGCTGCAGGCGGCGGGCCGCTCGGCGGAAGCCTGCTACTAGTAAAAGATTGAGCCTAAAACAGAACGTTCTCCAGTTCACGGGCCAAATTGCAGAGGGACTCACCAAGCTCTGCAATCTCCTTGTCATTCTTTTGGCCCCTGAACATAACTGCGGAAACGGTAAAATCTATGGTGCCAGAGGATGAATAAACCGGTGCAGCGACTGCGAGAATACCGATTGAGAAATAACCATCATCTACCGCCCAGCCTCGCTTCGATGCCTCTGTAACCTGGGCACAATATTCGTCAAAGGAAAGCGGCATGCCCCATCGGATCTTCTCAAACATGGTTCTGACCTCTTCACTCTCAAGACTCAGCTGAGAGGCGAAAAGGCGGCCACTAGCGCCCATCAATATAGGAAGCCTCTGCCCTTCGGTCATATCAATGCGAACATCAGTAGGGCACGCGGCAGAGCTCACTATTACAATCCGATCACTCCCCATTCGTCGCCACAGTGTGACAGTGACCCTTGAACTGGAGGCAAAGGCCTCAAGTAGCGGCTTCGCCAGTTGAACTTTTTGACCTTGTGTTACGAATTGCTCTACTAACCTTGCCAAGCCAAGGCCGGCCGAATAACGTTTCGACATCGGACTAAACTCAACCATATCCTCATTGACCAGGGTCCGGAGGATGTTGAAACAGGTACTAGGATTGATATCAAGCTTGCGAGCGATATCGACAGCCCGTTCTGGAACCGAGGACTCACTCAAGAATCTTAAGATCCGTATAGCATTAACAACGGGCTTGACCGTAACTGGAGTGGTTTTGGACGTTTTTGCAGTGATTTCACTGGTGATCTCTGAAGCCATTGCGAAGCATTCCTTTGGAAAAGTATATGTCACCTCAAGCATTCTATATCAAGAATATGATTTTGACATCACTTTTCCAAGACTGAACAACATGGAAGCCTGCAATCGACAAAAGTGAACAATAATTTTAAAAATGACTAAATTTCGCTCTCAAAGCTCCTTCCTGGCGCTCCAAGCGCTCCCTGCTTTCGGTAACAAGATAACTGTCTGCGCGCTGCGATTGAATTACTTAATACGCCAATCCTCTCGATGCGCGCCTCCATAAGATCACCGGGCTTTAAAAAAGTTCCGGTTTCCAATCCTACACCAGAGGTCGAGCCAGTGAATACCAAATCACCTGGCCTCAAAACACAGCGCGCATCCAGATAATTAAGAATCTCGTCAACAGAGAAGATCATATCCCTTGTGTTTCCCTGCTGACGCACTTGACCGTTCACCGTCATCATCAAGTGGAGCTCCGGCTGGCCAACTCCCCCTACCCCATCAGCAGTCTCTATCCATGGACCAACGGGCGTAGTGCGATCCATTGCTTTCTGAGTAAAAAGATCCAAACGCCCTAGCGCCTGACCGGCATCCCGAGCACTGACATCATTTCCAACGGTGTAACCTAAAAGGCATGACGAAGGAAATTGAACGTTAGCGAGCTCACGGGCAACGACTGCGACTAGCTCAATTTCGTAATCCAACTGTTCCGTCACCGCAGGATAAAGCACATCCTCGCGATGGCCTACCATTGCAGAATCAGGCTTTAGATAGGAGAGAGGATGCGGAGGCGCTTCAGAGCCAAGTTTCTTTAGGTGTTCGAGATAATTAAGACCGACACCGAATATCCGCGCACCCGGTTCAATAGGAGCGAGTAGAGTGAAGCTCGCTGCCTGGAGCTGCTCGGCGGAAAGATTCTTTTCAGAAAGCTTTCCTTTGGAGGCCAACACTGCCCACTCCGAAAAAGCACCTAATATCCAGCGGGCACAACCAGTCTCAGGATTCAGAGCAGCCCAGCCTACATTCCCCTCCAAGTCCCCTATGCGACCAATTCGCATGGGACTACTGATTTGATGGTTTGAAATCCGGGTCGCGAACTTCCTCGGGAGTTTTAATGAAGGAACCCAACATTGGTCCCACCATTTCATGCCCCCAGACACTCATAACCTCTGGATTCAGCTCAAAGCCGTCGTCATGCCAGGGTTCGATTTCCCCAATACACTCAAAGGCAAATCCTGACGGATTGTAGTGATAAAAAGAGACATGAGGATCCTGAGAGTGTTGCCCCAGCGTCATTAACAGCTGCAGTTCTTTCTCTTTCACGATGTCATAGGTTTCACCAACGTCCCGAATGCTGTTAACAAACACCCCAATGTGATGAACCCCCATCCGCCCAGGAGCATGGCCGTATGCGATATCGTGACTTGTGTAATCGTTCAATTTCGAGCGGAAGAAGCCGGTCTTGCCCTTCCCAGCGCCCGAGCCATACCAGCGGAACCCCATAATATTGATCAAAAAGTGCTCGAGTTCCCGATTGTATTCAGGGGTCATCAAGACAATATGGCCTAGCCCCCTCTTACCAGCCAGGTACCCACCATGGCGACGACCAGGCACAAAAGACTGAGGTGTCCATTTTTGACCATAGAAAAGCTCATGACGAAAGCCTACAGGATCAAAGAAACGGATCAATTCCTTCACACCACGCTTCTGGCATAGCTCCTCATCTCCGATCTGGAATTCAATACCTTCATCCCTGAATTTTTTTAACGCGGCCATGTATTCGAGCCGCCCCTTCGCTTCCCAGCCGATGTAAGCCAAACGATCGATTTCTCCGGGATGGAAGGCCAACCGGAACCGACGGTCATCCATTCGGAGATAGAGAGAATCCGGGTCGTTATCGGGATTATTACCGATGCCGAACCCCATCACTTCAGGACCGTAGCTACGCCATGCCTCAAGGTCTGTGCATTCAAATCCGAGGTAGCCAATACCGATAATGTCCATTTCTTTCTCCAATATTTTATTGTTTAAAAATCACGCAACTTCAACCGACGTGCTAGCCCGGGTCAGATGGCCAGGAGGCCACCATCGATAACGATATCTGAACCGGTAATGAAGGAAGCCTCACTTGACGCCAGGAATAACGCCATTGCGACAACCTCTTCCGGCTGTCCTGGGCGGTCAAGTAGCACGCCATCCAGCAGGGCTGCGCGAATTTCGGGATTCTCCATGAACTCAGCTGTTCCCGGAGTTGCGACGAACCCGGGGCTCAGACTGACAGCCCGAATACCTACCGGAGCACCTTCAACAGCCAACTGTCGCGTGAACGAGACGACAGCTCCCTTAGCCGCAGCATGAGCTGAGATTCCGGCCACCTTCGATCCACCCCAGGCTGCGGTAGAAGACACATTGATGATGATTCCATTCCTCTCAGCCAATGACGTCCAAGCATACTTGGTGGTAAAAAACAGCAGATCCACTTCGTTTCTCAGAGTGAACCTCCAATCTTCCACCGACATTTCATTCACAGGCGCAAAACGAGCAGCAGACGCATTGTTGTAGAGAATATCTACACCTCCGTGCCTCTCTATTGCAGCTTCAACCCAGATTCGAGCCTGCTCAGGGTCTCCCAGATCAACTGGTGCCTCCCCATAGAGCACAAAACCTTCATTCGCCAATAACGCTGCTGTGGCTGCATGCTCTTCCTGATTGGTATCGCAACCAACGACAATGGCGCCTTCTTGGGCAAAGCGCAGTGCTGCCACCCGGCCCTGACCACCTCCGGTGCCTGTGATTAGTGCCACTTTATTTTCGAGACGTCCCATGCTCTACAACCTCTGAAGAAACCAAAAATTAGCGATTCGAAGACGAAGAGCGTTAATCCTCGATCTCTTCAAGCCAAATTGCTTCAGCAGGACAGGCCTCAACACCCTCACGTGCCGACTCTTCGAGCTCTGGCGTCACCTTGTCATCCTCAAAGTAAACCAGCCCATCTTCATCTAATTTGAACACCTCTGGGCAAATTGCAGCACAAAGCCCATAACCGCAGCAGGCTGCACGATCAGCGACGGCACGGAGGCTTTTTTTATCCGAACTCATATTTGTTTCCTCTTATCGGGTTCAGCGACACCCAAATAATGAACAATTTTCTGTTTTTTGTAAAACTAATTTTTCTTGCTTTTTAAAACATGGCGTTATACTTCCCTAACGACCTCACGAATGAAGGCTCTGGCCGGTCTATGTCTCAAAGTGAGACACTGATTGCGCCAACTCCTTGGAGAGCTCTCGCAGAGAAGCAACTGAAGTTCGCACGGTATGGGATATCTGATTTCCGTCTTTACCCATCTCAGCAATCCTCTCTATGCTCCCCGCTATTTCCTTCCCTCCTTTATTTTGCTTATGAACCGCCTGAGCGATCTCATCCACTCCGTCATTAGAGCTTCCCACTAGCCGAGTTGCTTCCGACAGCACTCGCTCTAGCTCTTCGAGCAAAGACTGACTTCCGTCAAGAGCGGACGACCCTTCCTCAAGAGCAACGTTCACTCGGTGCGACTGAGCCTCAAGATTTTCGGTAAGCTCGTTAATTGAATTTGCCGCCAACGCCGACCTTTGCGCCAAACTGCGAACTTCCTCGGCAACAACACTGAACCCGCGACCGTTCTCACCTGCACGGGCAGCCTCGATCGCAGCATTAAGCGCCAAAAGGTTGGTCTGCCCTGACAAATCCTTGACCTGATTTATGCTGTTAGTGATCTCTGTAGTACTGGACACGAAATCACCGACCGAATCAGTGATCGAAGCGAAAGCATCTTTCACCTGGGATATTTCTTGAAGCAGCCGATCAAGGGCATCCCGACCAGCCTCGGACCCCTGCAGACTCTCCTGCGCTGTAGCTCTTAGATCTTCGACATGCGACGCAATGGAAGCTATTTCCTGGCTCATCAGGTCCATTGTATTGGCGGCATCGACAGCAGCACCTGCTTGTTTTTGAGCACCCTCGGCAACGAGGTCAGAAGTACCAACCAATGCCTCTGCAGAGTCATCCACCGACCTGGACACCTGGACGACCTTCATGACGGAATATTGGAGGCTATCTATCAATTCATTGAAAGCGCTCGCTGTCTGAGCCAGCTCATCACGCCCCATAATTTCCACTCGATGAGTGAGGTCACCTTCCTTTAACCTCATCGCAGCAAGCTCTATGGCTTTGATCGCGCGTAAAACCTGGCGCCGAACCAGCAGCGCCGTTAGAAGTGACAAAACGATTGCCACAAGAATGGAAACTTCCAGGGATAGCGCGACTTTATCAGCCGTGGCATTAGCCTCTTCGAATGAAGAGCCAGCCAACGCTTTCTGTTCCTCAATCAATTGGCCTAGAAGTCCTTGCAATCGGTTATAATCCGCACGGACATACCCAAGCTGCGAGGAGGCCAGAGCCGGATTTTCAAGAATGGCCTGCCCTAATTCGTTAATACCTTGAGCGAAGTAATCGGCCTGCTCTGCAAGCTTTTCATAAAGAGCCTGTTCCTGTTCACTGATTTTCGTTTCAGCATTTACAGTCGTGGCCACACCAGCAAGCATGTCGTTTACGCTCGCCTGCATTTCATCAACATAGGACTGCAATGCTTCCTTGGAAATACTCCCTTGGGCCCTGATCAGCTGAACGATCGCCGCATAGGAACTAACCATGGCAGCCTGAGAGGCGGAGGAAACCTCCAACCCTCGCTGCAACTCAGAGAAACGAGTCGCTTCAATTTGCCCCAAAATTTTTTGTTGGCGATTTAACCCCTGATAAGCAACCACAGAGATCCCAATGAGCAGAACAACTATTAACGTTGGCGCGAACATTAGCTTCGCACCCATAGAGAACCGACCGAGCAAGGACATCACGTTATCTCTGACCCTTTCTTGTTTTTCTGAAACGACACCCGCTGTAGACATTGGGCACCACATGAAATATTCTGGTGTCAGCTTACCGTTCTAAATACAGAAATCAAGACAGGTGGGACGCATTCATTCAGTCCCGCATAAAACAAAAAACAAGGTCGTACCATGCCTTCGCCAAAGAACAGCATCGCAGCGGTTGACATCACCGAGTTCCGCCAGAACTGGCGAATACTAACTCTCTCTGTCATCGGCATAGCTATAAGCATCAACGCCTCTCTGCTGTATGGCTTCGGAACGCTCGTAGTGCCTCTCGAGGAAGCTTTTGGGTGGGAACGGAGCTCACTGCAGGCTGCCATCACTTTCTTGTTCGCTAGCGCGGTAATCTCGCTTCAAGTCGTAGGTTGGCTGAACCTACGTTATGGGATGAAGCGCGTTACTATGATTTCTCTGGTTCTGATCTCTCTGGGCTACCTTGCAACTACGCAAATCCAAGGTTCCATATGGATGCTGTATCTGGCATTCGCAATCCTGCCTCTGCTTGGAATGGGGTGCTTGGCTGTTACCTGGACGCAGCTTTTGAATATCTGGTTTGAAAAAAACCGGGGACTTGCGTTAGCTATCGGTCTGAGTGGAACAGGTATTACTGCAGCGATCGTGCCTCCAATACTTTCTTGGGGCATAGAAACCTGGGATTGGCGAGCAGCCTTCGTCATTCTGGCCCTGATGAACCTGGCAATATTGCTTCCTTTCACTGCTAAATGGCTTACTCTCCCCGAGTTCTTACCAGAAGCTTCGGGAAGTGATGTTGATACCGAAGCGGTCCCCGGTGTCAGCTACCGGGAAGGACTAACTTCACGGAAATTCTGGACGTGCAACATCGCTCTCGCACTAGTTATTTCCTCCATAGTTGGGATGGTAACCAGCACAGTTCCCATGCTCCGCGATATAGGGCTTTCTGCAGAAGATGCATCCCTGGTGTTCAGCTTCTTCGGAGTATCTTTAATTTTTGGCCGAATCGCGGTCGGCTACCTTCTCGACCGCTTCTGGCCACCTGCTATCGCTGCCTTCAGCCTAGCATTGCCTGCGGTCGGCTGCCTGATCTACTTACAGGGAAGCACTGAACTTCTACCGCTTTTCTTGGCAGCTATCTGCGTAGGCTTTGGTGCTGGTGCTGAGTTTGATATCGCAGCGTTCCTCATTGCACGGTATTTCGGCCTCAGAGATTACGGACGCCTATTCGGCTTCCACCAAGGCTTGCTGACTGTGGCATCAGCCTTGGCTCCTCTTTTATTCGCCGGCCTGCTAAGCCATACAGGCAGCTACTCTGCGATGCTGGTATACAGCTTAGCTTGTTCAATTATCGGCCCAGCGTTGCTAATGACCTTGGGCAAAGTGCCACGATACGCAGTGGCCACAAACCTAAATACCAGTCAGGCCTAATAACAAAAGGAGAACAACATGCCCTCCATCACATTGATCGAATCCAATGGTACAGAGCACACACTGAACGGTGAAACCGGACAGTCAATTATGCAAATCGCCCTTAATGCAATGGTTCCAGGCATTCAAGGTGATTGTGGCGGCGCCTGCAGTTGCGCAACCTGCCACGCCTTTGTGGATGAGCGATGGGTAAGCGTTCTACCCAAGATGGAGGACACGGAATCGGACATGCTGGATTTCGCTAGCGAGCGCCAAGAAAACAGTCGACTAACCTGCCAGATAACGCTCGATGAGAGCATGGACGGAATGGTCCTACGTCTGCCCGAATCACAATACTGAGCCATTGGAGTCAAAAATGTCACTTTCTTCTGTCGCGATAGTAGGAGCCGGGCAGGCAGGTTTTCAGGTAGCTGCGTCTCTGCGGCAAGGGGGCTTCAAAGGTAAAATCTCATTGATTGGAGACGAACCAGACCTTCCATACCAGCGTCCGCCCTTATCGAAGGCCTACATGCTTGGAAAGATTAAGCGTGAAAGCCTCGCTTTTCGTCCGGAAACCTTCTTCCAAGAACAAGATATCGATCTTATTCATGACACCGCCATCGAGATAGATCGCCAAAACCGAAGAGTGGTGCTACAAAGTGGAACTGTTTGTCATTATGACCACTTGGTCTTGGCGACCGGAGCCCACAACAGACCCCTCGCACTTCCCGGTGAAGATCTTCAAGGCGTGTTTGGTATCAAAACATTGAAGGATGCAGACGCACTCTCACCTGAAGTTAAGTCCGCACGAGATGTCGTTGTAATTGGCGCAGGCTTTATTGGTTTAGAGTTTGCCGCTATCGCCGTCCAAAATGCGAATGTGCAAGTAATTGACATGGGACAGCGGGCAATGGCTCGGGCCATTTCTCAAGAAATGTCCGAGGTTTTTGAGGAAACTCATCAAGAGTGGGGGGTCACTTTTCACTTCAATCAGGGCGTAAAGCGGCTGATCGGAAGCAATGGAAAAGTGACGGGTGTGGAAAAGGAAGACGGAGAGATCCTCAAAGCCGACCTCGTTGTCTACGGGATTGGGGTTGTTCCGAATATAGCGATAGCCAGCGAAGCGGGGCTTACTATTGAAAATGGAATCAAAGTAGATTCGAACTTACTTACGAACGACCCACATATCTCCGCCATTGGGGATGTTGCTTGCTTCCCCTGTACTCACAATGAAGGACAGTTTACTCGGATCGAGTCAGTTCCAAATGCTATGGACCAAGCCAGAGCTGTGGCTGCGAGGTTATTGGGAAGCCCCTCACCTTTCTCTAGCGTTCCTTGGTTCTGGACAGACCAAGGCAACCTGAAACTACAAATTGCTGGCTTATCAACAGGATTTGACACAACCGTCACCCTTGGCTCCAAGGACTCCCGACAATTCTCAGTTCTTTGCTTTCGGAAAGGTCACTTTGTCGCTGTTGAAGCCTGTAATCGGCCGGGCGACCATCTGGCCGGCAAGAAAATCCTCTCTCGCCCCCCTGAACTTACGCCGGCTGAAGCAAATGCTGACGGCTTCGATCTCAAAGAGTGGGAAAAACAGCATCGAGACTGATTCAAGGCTGTAAGGAGGCCTTTCTATGAGCGTTTTTACGCACGTCACATTAGGAACTAAAGACCTCAATAGAGCAACGGCTTTCTATGACGAAATCTTGCCGCCTCTGGGGTTAAAAAGGCTGATCAATGTGCCGGGAAAAGCCTCCGCGTGGGGAGTCGACCAGCCTGCCTTGGTTGTACTCTATCCAATTGACGGCGAAGACGCTTCATCGGGCAATGGAGTCACCATCGGACTCCAAGCGCCAACCCCTCAGGCGGTTGACGAAGTCCATAGGCTTTCACTGAAAGCAGGTGCAACCGATGAGGGGGCACCCGGGCCACGACCGGTTGCTAAGGACGCGTATGCAGCCTACATCCGTGATCTTGATGGTCACAAAATATGTATTGGATACCGGCCAACTGAATAGGGTCGACGCGCCAAAGCTCTGGGAACCTAAGAGCGTGTTGGGGTTGTTGTGGGCAGAGAACCAAATCAGCCTCTCCTCAATTCTTTCAAGTATTCGCAGATAGCAATCCATCTGCTCTTCACGCCTCACCGCCAGAACCAATTGGTCGGCAATATCTGATGCTGTCTGGAGTTTCGCTATATGAAGTTGCAAAAACTGGCGTCGTTTTTTCCAGGTTGGCTATTCCTGCTTGCCATGCTCACGGCATTGTCGCCACTATCGGTCGATCTTTATCTGCCTGCCTTTCCCGCTATCGCAGAGAGCCTTAACGTCAACTCCGCTCAGATTCAAGTAACATTGGCCGCGTACCTTTTGGGCATGGCCGTTGGACAATTGCTTTACGGGCCTTTGAGCGACCATTTTGGCCGAAAACCCCCGTTGTACTTTGGCCTTGCACTCTATGTTCTTGCCTCCTTTGCGTGCGTGTTCGCCAGTGATCTTACAACCTTGACTATCGCTCGCTTCGTCCAGGCCCTTGGCGGAAGTTCAGGCGTTGTTATCAGCCGCGCGGTTATTCGCGACCGAACTAAACCAGCACAGAGTGCCAAGGCCTTCTCAATGTTGATGCTGGCACTTGGCCTTGCGCCAATATTAGCTCCCCTGCTGGGAGGCTTTCTTCTTTACATCATGGGGTGGAGAGGAATTTTCGCTGTACTTGGCGTAACGGGTATAGTGCTTTTCATCAGCACGCACTATTCGATGCGTGAGACTCATTTTCGTGAGCCAAATGCTCATTTGAGCTTATGGAGTGTCCTTACTCGCTACCTGGAGTTGTTGAGGGAATGGCAGTTTCAAAAATATGTTCTCGTCGCTGGCATGTTGTTTGGCGGGATGTTTGCTTACGTCGCAGGGTCACCCTTCATTGTCATTGAACTCTTCGAAGTCCCCCCCGAGCACTTTGGCTGGTTTTTTGGTATTAATGCCATCGGGATGATTGCTGGGTCTCAGATCAACGCAAACCTGGCAACTCGATACGGCCCAGAAAAAGTACTGAAACACGTTATTTGGATTCCCTTTGTTGCTTCCCTTCTTGGATTCAGTTCCGCGGTATTGCAGTTTGATTCCCTTCCGCTGCTGATGCTCTGCTTTTTCGCGTTCATGACGTCAATGGGTTTACTTAGCCCCAACGCAATGGCCTTAGCTATGGCAAGCCAGGGGCATCGCGCAGGCTCAGCATCAGCGATAATGGGGGCCATTCAGTTTCTAATTGGGACTTTGGGGGCGACGGTGATCAGTTTCTGGCCGCTTCCAAGCGCAGTTCCACTCATGACGGTCATGCTCATCTCAACGGCTGGCAGCTTATTCTTTTTCCTTCTTGGCAAAAAAACACGGGCATAGATCACGCTAGAACAGAGCCATGAGATATCGGCAATAGCCAAAAGAGTTCAATCGCGTCCAAATACCCACGTTTGAGCTTTTATCCGCTTTAGCTTAAAGCCTTGGGAAACAATCGAATTAACAATTTCAGCGGTCGCTTCGTCCCCGATATCAGGCGTATGAAGCTCCGCGATAATAAGACGCAAATCAGCCGGAAGGGACTTGGGTAGCAACCCTACCTCCGCACCCTCAATATCCATTAATAACACCGTGGGCTGCTCACGCCTCAACAGCTCAGAAATCCGGATCACCGGCACATGCTTAGGGCGGCCTCCAGCATTCGTGCGGGTCGTTGTCCACCAGTACTCTTCATTGATATAAATTTTAAGATGGTCGCCTTCAAAACCGTCTGGTACAACGGCCGCGCCGATGATCTCACAGGATTCACCATTAGCTTCGAAGTTTCCGAGAATAGTACTGTGCATGCTTTCGCTTGGCTCAACCAGAACAACGCTATCCCCTGAACATTGGGCTGCGAACGCACCGGTAATACCTGCACCAGCACCACATTCAACCACACGGTCTCCTGGAAGAATGAATGCTTCAATCAACTCGAGGTCCGACTCTTCGTAATCGCCGAGCAAAAAATAATAGACCATTGTCGGACTGATGTTCGCATCCACACGCAGTTTAATCGGATGAATCGGATGCAGGAGAACGGGAGGCTCAGGCAGATCCCGCAAACAAAGTCGAAGTCTCTCAATTTCTTCAAGGTCTTCTTGCAAATCCTTGGGCCAGCCATCAAGGCCTCGCTGGGCAATACCTTCCTGCCGTTCCTCAATCCGCCAACTCTCCACCTGAATTTCACGCCCGGCATGATCTAAACTGTTGGTTGGCATCAGTGTTCCTCTTTAATCCACCGTAAATTTCTGAAGTCCTGATAGGTAGACCTCCCGAATGGTGCCCGAGGCAGCTAAATGTCTGCCTTAATGCGGGCTTACTAATCACTCGTGTTCTTGTTACAGAATTTAATTCTAATTTGTGGATTTCGCAACGGAGCTTTGCTAATCTTTGAATAGCGGTACAGCTAGATGACCATCAAATAAAACAAGAAAGACGATCAAACAAATAAGCTTTCCACCTCGGAAGCCCAGTTTGATCGGACCAAGGACACAAAGTGTCCGGGAGGCATCATGAAAACAAACAATATTGCTGCTGGATTTATAGTTATAGGTTTTTTCATCGTTTTTAAGCTTGTCGTCATCCTTATCGCCAGCAGCCCAAGCGGCAGCCGTCAACAAAGCCAGATGTGCCAGTTTGATCCAGGATATTGTGCCGTACCTGAGCACTTGAGTGACTATCACATGTTTCCGCGTTAACTCGGCCCTTTGGTTTTGTTGCCACTGAGGTTCATCGATGAGTGCCACCAAAACCAAAGCCGTATTCTTCGTCCAAAGTTTGCTGCAGCGAAGCACATTTGCTTGAGGTACGATCATTCATAAGTCGTGCTCTTCGAGTTAAAAACCCTCCCAACTTGATGGCCTCAAACGGTTTTTTGAGTTCGGATTCGATCTTTTCCTGCTTCTCATTGCTTCTTCGCCTGAACCAGGCCCTCTGTCAATCTGGGCAAGTTAACTATACGGCAACCTGAGATTCACTATCTCGCCCGATCTTCATCTTTAGAGGCGTTTCCTTTTGTTCAGTGAAAGGCCCCCTTGCAGTATCCATTGAAGAAACCGTTTGATTGCGGGTAAAACTTTATTTCTCCCCCAAAAATCGAAATTCAGCGCGCCAGCGCCCTATTAACGTGCCGTTTAGCCTATTTCATACACCTGTCAACATAATTGCCATTTTTTCTATATGTAGAACCCGATTCCCTATAATGGATAAATAGCTCTGGCTTTGCTAGCTTCATAAAACAGGCAGCTGAGCCATAAACGCTTGGATCGCCCCGATATAAATCAATAATTTCTATGTTCCATCCTCAAAGTTAGTTGATAGGCACGGCCAAGCAATCTTCGTCAAAAACCCTACAAGAAACTCAGATGACGCCTGATTCCTTTGTCTAGCCCAAAAGTCAACGCTGAGCAGATTGAGGATCCGGGCCTAATAAGGAGAACAAGATGAAAAGGTTTAAAACTATTCCCGAACGCGGCGATTTCGACTACCAACAGCTTGTTGGTCCTCACAAGGTGACAGGACCCGCGATGGCCGGCGAACGCGGATTTTTTGGACTAAAGCTCAGTAAGAGTTCGCCGTTTGGCTCAGTGCGGGATGTGGACGGCAATATCTATTCTTTTGTTCGCTCGCTGTTGGCCCCAGGTGGAACCCCAAACCCGACAAAATTCATTTATCAGACCAATCACATCGATGGCAAAAACTTGCGCATGGATCATGAGCGAATGAAAGCTCAGGCTGAAACACCCATCCCCTTACAGACTCTCAATGGCGACGTCGTTACCTGGAGCAACCAGCCAGGTGAGTCGGGAAATCCCTGGAAAATCACAGCATCCAGCGAACGTTTAACATGGAAGGAGGAAGGACTATTTGAGCTGGAGGGGAAGCTCTTGGGCTCAGGCATGCAGTGGTATCTTCCTGGTGTGGAATGGGGAACTTTTTACGTCTCCCAGTTATGGGACATCCATGGCGTTTGTGAAGGTCGGCCAGTAAAAGGGGCGATGGCACTAGATCAGTTCTATATGGCAGAAGGCGGCGCCATCCATTTCAAAAAGGATCTAGTCGTCAACAACAAAATGCACGTCATCTGGTGGTCCTTTGTCACTGTTTATACCGATGGCACCTGGGATGCGGGCTCATTCATGGTGGGACATAACCATCTTGGCTACGCCATACTTATGAATGAGAAAGGAGAGGTTCGAGTCACGAACGACATTGAAGGCAAGGCAATCCACAAAGATGGCAGTTACTTTCTGGAGTCTGCTCGCATTGTTCTTGATGGCGAAGAAGAGTGGGAGTTTCTGCCAGACCCCAAGGGTGAGATGATTGATTTTGTTGGGGGTTTTCCAATCACTGCCCAACAGGAAGGTCGCTGGCGCCAAGTAGGCGACACACGCACACCTGACCACTGGCTTTCATGGGGTGAGTCAGATCGAAGAAACGGTTCCGAGAGAAATGTAAGAGGTGCAGACCTCATTTAGTTAAAAACCCCCGACTTAACTTGAAGGTGTTTGGGGGCGTGGCCGAAGAATCAATTCTTTGATCTGGTAATTCGGAGTTGAGCGGGTCGCGACATCCGTCGAGACCCGCCTGCTAAACGATAAATCGTTTTACCCTTCGGCTTTCAATTTAGCTAACTCATAGACGGCCAGAGGACAGCTGTAGCTCCCGAAGGAGTCTGGAAGCTTATTCATCTTCTCCTGAATCAAGACAGATTACTTCCAGTCAGAAAAAAATCCCGAGATTCGGAGTGCCTATCACGGCCTGATCAACAATTACTTCACGCCGAGCTAGCTTCAGACGTCCGCTCTCGCGTCGCAGAATATCGTGGCGCTCACATGGGATCAGGTCGAAATCATCGAAATCAAAACGGCTTCGGGTTACCAAAAGATAACTCAGCACTTTATATTCATCAGGCTTGCTGGTTCTAAAAACGCGTACGTTCCCGATCAAACGCTTGGTGCGCGAAGGGGGATCCTCGCCCCAGGCGCTCTTGGTGTCGGTGATACGCATGATCCGAACCATCATCGATTCATAGGTATCGTGCATATGTTGAACGGTTCGCACCACAGTCTTATCTTGATGGCGCACGGGATGTGTCTGGCGGATTGGCAAGTTATACTCAAGATCGCGGGTCAGGCTCTCGCCCCACTGTTTTAGCTGCAAATTATCGAGCAACTCAGCTTCATCGTGAAAGAAATCCACAATTTCGTGATAAAGCGGATCACCGCTCGAAATTCGCTTAGCACGGTCTGTCGGCGGCAGTGGACTAGGTTCCAGCAGGCGCTGCAATTCGTTCATTGTAATTCTCCCTAATATCTTTCATGTGGTCCGTTCAAGGACCGACGACTATTAGATCAATGAGCTCGGATCAGGTTTAGGCAGTCATCAGGTCATGCCAGTAGAGCCACCATTGCCATTGGGTATCGTCCTTGGTAAAACCCGCACCAACATTCCCCGGACCCGGCCAGCCTTCTGGTTTACCGGTCTCATAAAGCGCCTGATATTTGAGGGTGATGTCCTGGCTCATGGCTCCCTTCGAAACGATGGTTTGGTGAGGCCAGGTGTCAGAATCGTCCTGCTCAACCATGCCTGAGGTACCGAGTAATTGAATTGACTGACGAAGCATTTTCGCTTTGATCTCAGGCGGGGTATCTTTCTCGGCCAGAATCCAGTTGACGAACTCAAGCTTGTCGGGCCCCTTGGGTACATAAGCATGCAAAGCCATGGCACCGAGTACGGTGCCGTCCGGCTGCGGAAGGTAAATGAATTCGAACAAACCGTTAGGGAAAAAATTACCAACCTGAGGGGGGTTCGAACTCATAAGCTGCAGTTGCTCATCGCTAAAGCGACTGAGTAGTTCGGGCACCATCTCTTTAGTAATGCCTGGCGGCGGCAGGAGCGTAAGCTTCTCTTCCGGAGTCAAGGTGGACGGGTCTTTGCCGGTGAGCCTTCGAATTTTTCGGTCCAGTTCAATACAGCGCATGGTGTGCCCATGTTCTGTCCATACCTCTGCACCGTACATTTCTGGAGTCAGGTCGCCGCCCTTGCCTTCCCCGTCGGGCTTCTTGGCATATGGCCCCACCTCTCCCAGCCAACGGTGCAAGGTAAGAGTGTGGAAGCCATCGGAAGCTGATTGTTCGGCAGCTGTTTTCCAATTGGCACGCACCACAAAGCGCTGCGGCGGTCCGAGCACTTCCATACCAGCCAGTGTGCGGCACCAAAGGGTGTCAAAGTACCATTTAGCATCACCCAGGAACTCGTCGAATGATGGGCCGTCAATATTCCATGTCGCGAAGATTAGGCCTCCGTATAGGGCTACTCGAGCTTTTCTCAGCCCAAGCTCAGCTTTCGTACGAGTCTTGCCATGCATGCACTCTTTTTCTACCGGTGCCCCAACAAAATCGCCATTCGGCTTGAAGGCCCAGCCGTGGTATATGCATAGATGGATTGATGCATTACCTCCCTCAAGTGTGGATATTTTCATGCCGCGGTGCGGACAAACATTCAACGACACATGGATCTGTCCATCACCGGAACGGGCGATGATTACCGAGTCAGACCCCATGTCTCGAACGATAAAATCTCCTTTGTTAGGAATTTCGGTTTCGTGACCAAGGAAGACCCATGTCCTGGCGAAGATCTTCTTCATTTCGAGGTTATACAGTTCTGGATCAGACAACGTGCGCATTTTGACTTCACGGTGTTCTAAATCGACGAGGTCGGTGATTCTAGTACCGTCGCTCAGTACCGGATTATTGTTGTTCGTCATACTTGCTCTCCATTTTCACTCTGACAGATATGAACATTTTTCACATTTATGTTCATATTATGCTCAAGTATATGCGCAAGCGACGGCTGCAAAACTGACCTAAATCAACTATTGCAGAATGGTTTTGCCACCAGTGGCACGTTAAAAGAAAGAGAGTCAGGAGTGCGTCGTTGAGAGGAGATTAGGGAAATACTCAGATTTAGAGCCAGTTTCGTGGGCGTTCCGATCCGTGTGAATCTGCGATACTAGCTTTTGCGCCACCATGCCTTATGACATAAATGGCAGGAGGAGGGGCTCTGGTGTGAGGGGTGGTCCCAAATAGAAGCTAATTTCGTAGACGCACTCAAATCTGGCCCCCTAAAATTAGAGCCAGACTACTTGACCAGCAACACGGGAACATCAACCTCATGAATAACCCTGGTGGCGACCGAACCCATGAGTAAATTGCCAAGCTTGCTCATGCCACGAGTACCCATCACGACCAGGTGACAATCATACTCTTTAACAGCCTTTGCTATCTCACTTGGAGCATCACCGATCAATTCATGGGTTTCAAAACGCAGTCCAGTGCCTTCCAACATTGCTGCAGCGCTCGCGGTAAATTCTGAGCTATAAGCAATCGCGCTTTCATGCATTTCATCGATCATACTTTGGGTCAAGCAGTCTCCAAAAACCTTCACTTCATCCTGTACGTTTATTATATGCAGCTTTTGGCCCGCAAAGAGCTGCGCCCGATCAATCACATACTGAATCGCACGTCTAGCAGACTTCGACTCATCGAAAGGAACCAGCACATTTTCCATTCTATTCATCCTCTTCTTTGCCTTCATCAGAAGACAGATGTGACTAACCGATCTGGTCTGTCGAAAGCGCCATTAATGACGCATTCTCGGTATGGGTCGCAACGCGCGCCTAATCTTTCCTAATGCCGGATTCGGGCGAATCCGGCATTAGCTCGGTATCCCACTTTAGAATAGGAAAACTGATACAGCAACAACTATTAAACACTTTACCAATTAGTGTAAATATTAAGTAAGAAAAAACTATTTGGTTTTAAAGCCAGCCGCGCCAGAACGGATTGTCCATAGCAACCAGATTACTGTTTGAAGCGTTATAGAAGATTGGGCACTACCCAGCTCAAGATTTAATGAAATATCGCACGAAGGTTTTGCCATCTACGAAGCGATAATGCTCAATCGTTTCAATCACACCAGTACCATCTCGCATGACATTTCGGTGATGACAGGCAGCCTCTTGCCCCGCAACAACTGATAGCTCTACTTCCACAGAAAACTTACTGTTCTGCTTCTCCCACATACCTTCCAGTACCGCCCAGCCCTCGACGTTTAGTGGTGGCTGTCCCACGTACTCAATGATTAGCCCACTGGGAGAGATCTCTCGATAGTGCTCGAAAAAGGCCTCTTTGTTACCCGTGTTCCATGCTTCAATCTGCCCATGAAGAAAGCGCTCAATGTTATTAGCTTCTAAATCACTCATGCTCATGCCTCATTACGCCGACCAAGGGTCGGCGATAACCAATAAACTCTCAGTCCCAGATTACGTGGATAGCCTTTGCGCCGCGCAACTGGGCCCCTGCAATCTTCGGGGCTGGCTTCGAAGGATCCAGCCGAATACCAGGAAATAAATCCAGAATCGCGTTGATTGCCGAATTAAGTTCAACTTTGGCCACAAACTGCCCGATACACATATGTGGCCCGAAACCGAAACCCAGAGAGGGGCGAGCCTGACGGTCAATATCAAAAGTGTCTGGCTCGGGAAATATGTCCTCATCTCGGTTCGCAGAGATCACCATACATTGCACTAGTGCGCCTTTGGGAACTTTCACCCCGCCTATTTCTACATCCTTAGATGCCTGACGTACCTTGAAGGTTGAAACAGGTTCGAAGCGGACTGATTCGTCAATCAGTTTGCTGATAAGACTGCGGTCATTTTTCACCCGCTCCAAGAGATCCGGCCGCTCAAGGAGCAGAGTCATGATCGAACTGAAGGTTCTCGTCGTTGTCTCACCGGCTGCGGGAAGGAGTGAGCGAACAAAAGTAGTCACCTCATGGTCATCAAGTGCTCTTCCTTCGTACTCAGCATTAATCAGACGGCTTATAAGACCGTTTCCTTCAGCTCCTTCCGCACGAGTCTTAACTACAACCTCATTGATTGAATCGTATAGACTTTTTACGGCCTGGCCAGCGATCGGCCCAAAGATCTTCGCTTTCTCGGGGTCAATCTGATTTGCTGCCACCAAGGCCAGAGCCCAACTCGCATACTTTTTGAATTTTTCCGTATCATCTGTGGGGAAGCCCATCAGGGCGTACATTACGCGAATTGGGAAATACAGCCCGAAATCCATTAGATTCGTGCCCTTCGTCGCCACCAAGGGAGTCAAAAACTCATCACGGATTACCCGTTCAATCTCCGGTTTCCATGTATTTACTGTTTGGGGCATGAAGATGGGCTGAAGCAACGCTCGTGTCCGCCGGTGCTGCTCTCCGTCCATAGCGAGAACGATTAGGCCGTCAAAGAAGGCTCCCAAACCCTCAGCGATAAAGCCATTGGTAAAGGTTTCGCCGTCCCGCAAAACCGAAAGAATGTCCTTATATTTGAAGAGGGTGACTGCACACTTACCTCCCTTTGCGCCGGCATTCGTGGGCACCTTTAGATATGTATCTACAAAATCCCCCTCCATGACCGGTTCGTTGTGACGTTTTTCCCGGCAAAGCTCATGGATGTCCACTTCCGAACCGAGATACGTATCTGAAACCGCATGGTATGCTGCTTCGATATCCAAATTATTAGCTGTTAGCGTCATGTTTATTCCTTTTTTTGCAATTTTCTTGTTGGAGTTTTGCTAAAAAAACGGGGGACGTGGAAACCCTCGTCCCCATACCCAAACCGAGCAGGGGGCCGATTCTGCTCTTTTTTTCGCCTGTTTTGCCGAGAAAGCGCTCTACACGACTTGCAGCCAAACGGCCGGCCATGCCATTCACCCCACCACCGGGATGAGTACCTGCGCTACCCAGATAAAGTCCTTCTACCGGCAGCGTATCGCCGCCCAAACCTTGGGCGGGGCGCATAGTGCTGGAACGCATCGTTGTCGTATCGATATGCACGACACACCCATTAACCGTGTTTAAACGGGCGGTAAAATCTGGCGCGGCTTCGATGCGACGTCCTATAACCTGATCTTTCAGACCCGCAACATACTGAGAAGCCTGCTCAACAACCTGATCTGCGACTTGCTCCCGAATCACGTCCCAACCCTTGTTCGGATTAACAGGCATGACTGGCGGATATATGTAGACTACATCCTGCCCTTCTGGTGCCTGAGTAGCATCTACGGCACTTGGCGCAGCCATCGTGATGTAGGGAAGCTTTGGAACCTCGCCTCGCGACGAGGAGGAGAAATTCTCTAGCACAGCCTCTTCCGTTCCGATGAGCAAACATGCTCGACGAAGATCAAGCCCATCACCCCTCGCCGCTTCAAACTTAGGAACAGAAATCTGGCCACTGAGTGCCAAATCCACTTTCAAAGGCCCTGTTCCTTTCGCGTTGGCGGGAGCCATCGCAATACGCGTTAACAGGTTTGAGGGGATTTCACCGGCACTAACCATCTCCAAGGCGACTTTAGGATGGCAACCTGCAATAACGGCGGGCGCTTTAAAACTCTGACCATCTGCTAGCTTAACGCCTTGCACCACACCCTTTTCAGATAGGATTTCGCTTACAGAAGCGGAAGTCATGACCGTGCCGCCAAGCTCTTCCAAGCGAGTTTTCATCGCATTGCTCAACTGCTGCATTCCACCAGAAACACGTCCAACGCCAAAACGATGAAGAAACCCAAGAAGCGCGTAGTAGATTCCGCCGCCGTCAGCGGTAATGTCTCCGGCAAGGCCAGTTAGAGCGCACATCGCCGAGATGGTCACCGGGTGCTCAAAGCGCTCCCGAGCTGCCTGATGAGCCGACCCTGTCATCAGAGCCATCAACTCTGGCTTGAGTTTTCTCTTTTTAAGAATGGCCCCCAGAACGCGCAGTTTAGTTCTGATATTTGTGCGAGCAGGGTCAACTCGCATCATAGGTAACGCAACATCCATGAATAGATCGATAAGATCCATGAACCGAAGAAAGGCTTCCGCATCCCGTTCGCTGAATCGCCTGATCTCGTCAGCTGTCTTCCGGCGATCACGCCAGAACACCAGAGAGGAACCGTCCGGGTGCAAATAGACATATCCCGGGCTGAGTTCGAGAATTTTGAAACCATGCCGAGACAAGCCCAACTCCTTTGGTACATGCGAATGAACGCGCATCGACATCATATCTAGAGCACATGGGTGCACGAGGTGATCAGGAGCTTCCGGTATTAAATGGCCTGATGATGCCATTCCTCCTACTTTGTCCAACGCCTCCAGAACGAGCACTTTTTTCCCAGCCATGCCCAAGTAACAGCCGGCAGATAGTCCGTTACTGCCACCACCAACAATGATTGCGTCGTATTCTGAGTTGTTATTGTTCATAAAACCGACTCCATATTTTTGCGGATCAGAGCGTCGTATGCGTAGGTGACTTTCTCTTCGGTGTTTAATTGTTGAGGAAAAGCCTTCGTGGTTCGTCACACAAAACGATCTCCTTACGCTAAGCATGACCCTATCAGTAATTCCGCGAACAACATCGAAGATCAGTTTTACTTGGAGTAAAACGGCGTGCCCAATAAAGGGAACCCATGGATTCGAGTTTCAAATAATTTCAACACCTTAGACTACCACTTAATTCTGCAGACAGAATATAATATTTTTATTAGAATTATTTCTGGAAATCGAGGGTTTACACTAACCACGAGAAACACTGCAGAGTTAGCAAACAGGTTCGACAAGAGAAAGCGCTTACAAACTACGGAGCCACCCTCCCCTACGCCAAGCTTGAACCCGGCTTATAGAGCCATCGCAGTGGGGTCGTAGTGAGTCGCCTAAAGCTTTTTCGGTCGGGTGTTTGCCGGGGGCGCAACTTCAAGGAATGAAGAGAGAACCCTGTAGAGCCAAAAAAATTAAGTTAGAGATCAATTTATGATACTTGGAATGGATCACTTTACGGTCGTTACAAACCAGCTCGAAACAACCCGAAGGTTTTACATCGACTTACTTGGGCTTAAAGAGGGCCCCCGTCCACCTTTCCCGGTCGATGGCACGTGGCTATATCCACCGGCGGGGCGAAAGGCGATGTTGCATTTGATTGGTGTAGACATGATGCCCAACCCTCGACGAGGAGTATTGGACCACATGGCCTTCTCCGCACAAGGACTTTCCTCTGTGCTGGATAGACTGGACCAGTTCGAGGTGCCCTATCGAATTATCCGCGCGCCAGGCGATGAACGTACCTGGCAAGTCTTCTTCAAAGATCCGAACCAAGTAGATGTCGAGCTAGATTTCGACGCTTCGGAGATTCCGCCCGATGACTGGAAACTACGAAGCCGAAAGTAATACGCAATCAAATAAGTCCTGAATACGCACCACCGTCGACCTGTAGATTCTGTCCTGTGATATAGCCTGATTGAACCGAACACAAAAATGTACACGCCGCAGCAAACTCTTCTGGCGTTCCAAAACGTCTTGCGGGTATAGGCCGAACCATTTCCTTGCGAGCTTGAGTATATTCAATGCCCCTTGATTTGGCGTATTGCCCAGTCATATAGACAAGCCGATCTGTCTCAATTCGCTCTGGAAGCACATTATTAATAGTCACGTTGTTGCGCACTACATCCACTGACAGAGCCTTTGCAAATGCAGTCAAGCCAGCTCGGGCGGCTGTCGAAAGACCTAGCGGAAGTCGAGGAGTTTTCACCATTGCGGAAGTTATGTTGACGATCCTTCCGAATGAACGATCCTGCATTCCTTTGACTACTGACTGAATCATCATGATTGCGGCCAACATGTTTGCATTTAGAGCCTCTTCCCAACGTTCAAGAGTCCATTCCTTGATTGACCCTGGCTCAGGTCCGCCGTTGTTGGTAATCAGAATATCTGGAGCTGGGCAGGCCCTGAGCAACATTTCTCGCCCAGTCGCGGTGCTTAAGTCTGCCACAACCGAGGTCGGCCGATTGCCCGTTGTCTGAAAAATATGGTTTTCAGCCTCCATCAGAGATTCTTCGCTACGGCCATTAATAAAAACTTCACAACCCTCACGTGCAAGAGCTTCCGCGCATGCACGGCCAAGACCTCGGGATGAGGCACAGACAATGGCCCTGCGTCCTGCAATTCCAGTTTCCAAAATAGCCTCCCGTTTCCCTACAATATCAGTCTTGTCTTTTGCATATATACTGCTACTGTGCTTCTGCACTAGCGATTATTCTGTTTTTTTAGATGGAACACATTAAATTAAAAAATAAGCCCCAAAAAGCATGACAAATGAAACTACGCATTCACCTTCAAGTAAAAGCGAAACTTTAGATCGCCTTTTGAAATCCGCTAGAGAGAACTTTGCGGTAAAAGGACTTGCTGGAACACGTATTGAAGATATTGCCCGTGAAGCCGGCGTTACCAAACAGCTTGTTTACCACTACTACGGCTCCAAGGCTTCGCTTTTTACAACAGTCCTCGAAGATGTATCCACCCGCATCATGGACGAGCTAATTGAGTTGGAAATTGATGACCTCAGCCCAGATGTCGCTCTGCGTAAATTGCTTTACTGCTGTTTCGATCAGTATATGAACGATCCGTTACTAGGTACTTTGGCTCTCGAAGGCATTCGATACCACGAGTCACAAGATAGCAGGCCAAACAACTTCATTCATCGTTCACCTGCATTGGTCAAAAAATTCACTTCTATATTAACTCGTGGCATTTCTGAGGGAATGTTCAGACCGGACATAGATGCCCGACTTTTCCTGGCCAGTTCGTCCCTCTTAATGTCCGGTGCCTTTACCAATCACTACTCAATGTCAGTATTAGTGGGATTTGACACCCGCTCAGAAGAGGGCATGGGCGTTTGGCGTGAACATTCGGCTGACCTCATACTCGCAAGCATCGCAAGCAAGTAGCCGCCAACGGGCTATGCCTTTCTGTCGCAATACCCAGCCTACATACCTTCTCGTCCGGACTTGGCGAAGAACTCACGCATAGCTACCAGGGAGGGAGTATGACTGCCAAATCCTCCATCCGCGACAATAGTCGTCCCTGTCACGAATGAAGATTCATCAGAGGCTAGAAACGCGACAACATCAGCGATTTGACGGGGTGTTCCAAGTTCTGGCGTGAGGTGGTTGTCTCGCAGGATATCAAGCAACTCAGAGGGCATCGAACCATGGGCATTCTCTGAGGGCGCAAGCCCAATTTGCACCGCATTTGCCCTAATCCCAGACTTTCCATACTGTGCGGCAACTGATTTCGGCAGCATGTTCAATGCGGCTTTGGAGCACGCGTATCCCGTCAGAGACAGATCGCCCTGCGCACCCAACCCAGAGGTTGCATAAATTACAGAGCCCTTGCCATGTTTGAGCATTACAGGAATGGCATACTTGGAGCACAACACAGCGCCTCTGAGGTTAACTGCAATCGCCCGATCCCATGCGTCCATGTCCAAATTACAGATATCACGATCACGCTGTCGTTGCTCAATACTTAGAACCGCAGCATTGTTATGCAGGATATCGATACGACCAAAATGCGCCTCTGTCTTCTCGATCATCGCCTTTACATCAGTTTCCGAGGAAACATCGGTTTGAACGGCGATGGCCTCATGGCCAGCTGACTCCAGTTCGGCTACTACGCTTTTTGCTGCGTTCCCGTTGATGTCGACGACAACCAATTTAGCTCCATGGGAGGCCAACACCCGAGCGCATTCCGCCCCCAGTCCTCCCCCAGATCCTGTTACAATCGCCACCAAATTTTCCAGCTTTTTTTTGTCATGACATACCCTCTGAATTGTTAGCCTTAAAAAGTCGGAGTAGGTTATTCGCCAATGAAATTTGGCGAACGACGTTCACTGAAAGCTGAAGCAGCTTCGCGCGCATCTTCGGTTGGCGCCAGCAAGGCAAACAGATCTAGCTCTAAATCCAGTCCGCGTTTCAGCTCTAACTCCAAAGATGCTCTCGCAGCTCTTTTGACGTATGTGGTCGCTAATGGCGGCTTCATAGCTATTTTTTGCGCTAACTCAGAAACTTCTTGCAAAAGGCTTTCCTGGGTTTCAGCGACACGAGTCACCAGTCCAATACTCCTGGCCCGTGCGGCGTCAAGGCGGTCACCACTCAACAGCATATCAAGGGCATGGCCCGGAGCGACCACGCGAGACAAACGCTGAGTACCTCCACCTCCAGGGATGAGGCCAAGCCCAGTTTCTGGAAGCGCCATAACCGCGTTCGGCGATGCGTAGCGAATGTCGCAGGCGAGGGCCAGTTCAAGACCGCCTCCCATGCAGTAGCCGTGAATGGCCACTATGACAGGCTTGGTCGTCTGATCAATCGACTCAATCCAGCGGGCACATTCCATTCGTTTCCTTACTTGGAGCGAATTTTCCGGACCGCGGCGTTCTTTAATATCAGCACCGGCACATAAACCACGCTCACCCTCTCCCCGAATAACAATTACTCGGATCTCTTTATCCTTTTCAAATTGTTCAAGCGCCTCAGGAACGCCCACTCGAATTTCATCATTAATAGCGTTGATCTGCTTTGGCCGGTTAAGAATCACCCAGCCGACGTTGCCATCTCTGCAGACATTGACAGCGTCATTGATCGATTCAACAACCTTCTCCGGCAAGCTCATATCAACACTCCTCAAACTCAAAGAGTTGGCCATTTAGCTCTTCAGGATCAATCCTGATCAGAGATCTACCCTCAACCGCATCGCTGGACTCAATCCAGCTAAATTTGGTTCCCCGAGAACGGAGATCTTCTGCCTTCGCTGCAAGGTCATTCACAGCAATCCTGATATAGTAAGGGCCCGGGCCCCAACTATTCAGGTACACGCCGGCATCGCTATCCCACCGAGTTGCCTCAATGACATCTAGTGTCGCGCTGTTGGCCAGATTGAACCCCATCCTAGCTCGTCGATATCCTTCCCCTGGCAATACCTCCACCGCCTTGGTTGGCTCCCAGTCGAGATTCGATGACAGCCGCTGCAAGGTTTCGTCCAGATCCCTCACCAAATAACCCCGCGCAGACACCCGCACCATATCACCCGGCTTAGGATCTCTCGGCTCTTGCGGCGGAACATCAAATGTCTCAGGCGGCATCTGCAACGGTTCCATTGGCATAATTTCAATGCACAGACCACCATCGACAATTGGATCATAATGGGGTTTTTCTGGAGTCGCCCCCAACCACAATCGGTCGAAAGGCATATCAGGAGTTCGCTGGGCCATCCGGAAAGGCAATTTACGACGCATCAGCTTGCTGACGAGCTCGTTGAACTTATCTCCTTTCAACGACAACACGATCGAATGCGTTAGCATCGGACGGTGGCGCCCCTGAAAATCTTTGAGACTTTCCAGAAACTCATGAAACATCGGATCCCCGGGATTTGGGCGATCCAGATGCCACTGGGGTTCGACTCGCGTTGGAGAGACCGCCAAAGACTTATGGACGCGCAAGAAGTGAGCGATATAAGGATGGTCGTCGAATGCCTGGCGCCACCGTTCGTGTTTATGAATTCCCAATTTGCTTACCAACAGCTCCGTCATACCATCAGGATCCGGAACCATCATGTCGGCGCTCATTAATAGATCAAACATTTCAATTCTCCGTAATTTGGGAAGCCATCGTTTGGATCAAGACTTCCCGCCGCAACAAAAAGTCAATCAGCAACGACCATTCTTGAAGTCTGAGTCACAGCTTTCTGGTGACTCTGAGAGGACGTGTCTGCCGCTCCCGGCGAATCAGATGCGCCTACAGAGCCACTTTCAGGTTTCAAGTTCTCCGAGTCGTTAAGCAGGAAGTGAGACAGGGCCGGGATCAGGATCAAAGCCCCAATCATGTTCCACAGGAACATAAAGGTCAGAAGAATTCCCATATCTGCTTGGAATTTGATTGGAGACCAAGCCCATGTCACAACGCCCGCGGCCATGGTAAGCCCAATCAGAGCCACCACTCGGCCGGTGAAGTCCAAGGATCTTCGATAGGCCACTGTCAGCGATTCGCCTCTTGCTTGTACCGCCACCTGTACGCCCAAGAGATAAAGCGCATAGTCCACTCCAACCCCAACGCCAACGGCAATCACAGGCAAAGTGGCGACCTTCAGGCCAATACCGAGACCTACCATCAGAGCCTTACAAATAATCGTCGTCATTATGAGGGGAACCATAGCCACGACGGTTGCTCGTATCGCACGTCCAAAGCTCCGGAAGGTCAGTAAACAGAGCAAGGCGGTAGCTCCGTATACTGCGAAATACATGATTACAATACCCTTCCGAACTTCAATGTTGGTCGCGGCTTCTATGCCAGCATTCCCTGCTGCCAGTAAGAATTCGACAGGTCGCTCAGCATCTTGACTAGTGTTGTTTTCTGCGGCGAAGCCTTGAACTTCATTCAAAACACGGGTCAAAGTGTCGGCTTTATGATCTGTCAGATAGGCGATCAGTGGTGTAACCGAACAGTCTTGATTGGTCACTCCCGGGGAGGAAATCATCGCTGCATCAACTGCTGCATTCGTTATCGCCTGATCTCGACTGATCGTAAACCACTTGGTGCTACCCTCAGCCATCCCGGAGGTCATCAAGCGAACGCGTTCTGCGAGCGAATCAGTCGCTTGCACGCCAGAGGTTTGCCGAAGCTGCCAGGCCAATTTATCCATGGCTTTTAAAGGCTCATAAAACCGGCAGCCGTCAGGGTCAGTTTTCATTATTACCGCAAATTGATCGCTGGACAGGCCATAATTTTCATTGATATAAGCATTATCCAGGTTATATCTGGAGTCAGGACGTAGCTCAGGTGCACCTGGATCAAGGTCACCAATTTTTAGGTCCATCATAATGACCGAACTGATGGCGGTAATTAGTACCGACGCGAAAATAGCGCCAATTGCGAACTTGCGGTCGGTGAACTTGTCCAGGCCGGCCCATACACGACCCAGCCAAGTGCTGCTCTGCGAATCTGATTTCTCCTTTTCAATAGCAATTCTTGCCGCTTTTTTACTGACACCGATATAGGATAGAGATACTGGTATCAGAATTAGCTTCGTGAAAATCAGCAGAAAAACCCCAATACTCGTAGTGATCGCCAAATCACGAATTACTGGAATGTCGATTATCGCCAGAACTGCAAAACCGACGATATTGGTAAGCAAGGCAGTGAGCCCCGTTAAAAAGAGTCGGCGAAAGGTATACCGTGCAGCAACGTACTTATGCGTGCCACGTCCAATATCCTGAAGCACGCCGTTCATCTTCTGAGTGCCGTGGGACAAACCAATGGCGAATATCAGGAATGGAACAAGGATAGAGTAGGGGTCGAGGGAATAGCCCAGGATCTGCATTAACCCCAAAAGCCAAACCACACCAATCACGGCGATACTGACTAATAGAATAGTGCTGCGCAGGCATCGGGTATAAAGGTAAACGAACAACGCCGCTATCACTACAGACACAGCAAAAAACAGCATTACGGCTTGGAGTCCGTCTATCAGATCTCCCACCAGCTTGCTAAAGCCTACGATGTGAATCCCAATCTTTTCACTTTCATAAGACCTGATTTTATTCTCAAGCTCCTGAGAAAATTCCCCATAATCCAATGGCTCTCCAGTATTGGGGTTTCGGTCCAAGAGTGGTGCGACAATCATGCTGGAGGACTCATCGCTCGCTACCAGGCTCCCTCTCAAGCCAGCACGATCGACATTCCTCTTAAGCGATTGAATGGAGGATTCTGTACCGTCGTAATCCGACGGCATAACCGCGCCACCAGTAATTCCATTTTCGGTGACCTCACGCCAGCGAACTATCGGCATCCAGAGGGAGCGCATCCATGAACGATCAATGCCAGGAATCAGATACAGCGTGTCGTTTACTTCTTCTAGGGTTTTCAAATATTCGGGATCGTAAATATCGCCCTGCTTATTGCTAACAACAACCCGAATGGTATTGCCAAGACCTGGCAGTTCACTCTTATACTGGAGGTAGTTTTGAATGTAGGGATTATTAACGGGAATCATTCTTTCAAAACTGGCATTCACATCCAGTTTCGCCGCAAAGAATCCCATTACAAGGGTCATAAACAAACAACTGAAGAGAACCAGCTTTCGATGGCTAAATATCAGGCGTTCGAAAGCCCCCCCAGAGCGCTTGTCAAAATCCTCAAGGTTAGGTACGACAGGCATACCAGTATGTGCTTTCTGATTTACCATTATTCTCTCCAAGGAGCGGAGTTGGGGCAGCCTGAAAAGATCAGACAGTCGGCGCTAGCTGCAGGCCCTACGGATACCAGAAATGATCCGACGCCTAAGTTAATGCCCCCATCAAACGCTTTAGTTACTGAAACTGTTTTGAATCTAAAGTTGTCGTACCGTTGAACAGAGCGGCAACAAGGGTATTTTTTGAACTAACCAACACCATAGAATTAACGGCCCCATTAAATGCTGCATCCACAGGATCGACTTCCAACGTTTCGTGATTGAGCCTGGTCATCTCTCCTCGCTGACTCACAATTAACGAATAATTCTCGTCTAGACGTATGGCGTCGATGAGGCCGCCCTTTTGACCATTTTCAATATGGCTCCAACTGCCTGCGTGGTCCTTGCTCACAAAGAGGTTCCCGCGGAGCCCGTAGGCCAAGATAACGTCGCCATGAACACTGACGCCAAAGAGCGTTCCTGGGTAAGGAATGTTGACCTCTACAAACCTTTTAAGCTCTCTATCCAATCTCATCAATAGACCCTGCTCTCCACTGATGTACATCGAACCATCATCAGCTGACGCGATACCGTAGAGGTGCATTCTGCGTTCGTTATCTGTGCGCTCGATCCATGGCACCCAGCTCTGGCCATTGTCATCGGTATAAAGCAACATCCCGAAGGCACCCAGAACATAGCCCTCACCGTTTTCGTCGATATGGACATTCAGAAACGGAGTTGGGATCACTTCTGGATTTGCGGAAGTACTCGTCGCAAAGTCGATCTCAGCCAGCATATTCTCGCGTTCAAAGTCGTCGAGCGACGGCGCAGATGAATAGTGATTTTCTAGCAGAGTCTTTAGTTTCTTTCCGTCCAGATTTACTGACCAAGAACTGCCGCCGTCTTCCGTTTGCAATAGAACGGAATCGTGACCAACTGCCCAACCGTTCTTGGAATCACTGAAGTAGACATCAACCAGGTCAGTGTCGACAGGGCTTGAGATTTGCTGCCAGGTCGTACCATCATCTTCAGACTTAATTATCAGACCGCGTAAACCTACCCCGATTAAATCACTCCCTGCCGCCGCAAGCCCGATCACTGGCTGGGTAGAGGGATAAGGTTGGTCTGGCGCTTCCTTGAATAAATCGCCCGCCGCATTCGCAGTAGCCGTACCTGAAGTTGACGCGGCGAAAAGCTGCTGAGGATTAACTAGCGCCAAACAGAAAAGCCACGCAACACCGCAGTTGAGAAGTGCGGATCTGGCAAAATTTGTTGGCAAATGGAATCGGCGAGTTTTCATTGTTTTTGTCCTTGGTAATTCAGATTACTGCTTTGTCTTTCTGAACTTCCTGGAGAAGGGCGACAGTTTGTCGAATAAGCATCCCATCCCTGGGAATACCTACAGGCCAATTTTAACGAGCACTTTCTCTGTTCACGATAACTTGTGGACTCAGCTCTCGCTCTGAACGAGGCTCTTCGAGCACGCGATAACCGCCGTTGAGTGCATCATTGATAATGCCGTACATGCCCTTATTGAAGTCATAAATGGCATGCTTAACGATGTAAGGAATGTCATGATCGTAAAATTGCACGCCACCCAACATCATTGAGCGATAGAGCTGGCCGCTTTGGTCCCAAGCGTCATACATACCAGCTCCATACGTATCTTCATCGAGGTAGTATGTACGCTTGCTGTAAACGTGGCGATATTGGTCTTTAAGGGTCGCTTCAACCACCCAAACTCGATGCAACTCCCAACGCTCGCACTCAGGGTTCACGTGATGCTTCATGAACTGGTTGTCCTGCTCGCAATCGAAGTAGAACTCGTACGTGTTGTAGGGAATGTACATTTCTTTTCGGCCGACAAGCTTAAAATCGAAACGGTCTTGCATGCCCGAGAACATGAACAGTTCATCAAACAGCTCTAGCCCGCCCATACTTGCAACCGGAGTGTCATAGGCGAATTCTGGAGCTCGCTTGATCCGACGCTGGCCAGGAGTATAACTCCATGCCCGGCGGGGACTTTCGGTAGGATCAAGAAAGTCCATAAACCCAGTTAGCTCACCAGCACGACGGGCAGGTTCTTGTGTTACCGAGTACACTCGGTAAAACATTTGTGGATCACGGCCCTCTACGTCCGTCTGATAGAACGGGCGCTCTACGAAAGTCCGCTGCTCAGAAGCCTTGGTTACGCTTCCGTTTGAATCAACAATCCAACTATTGGAAGCAGCAGTAGTCGTTCCATATTTCCCATCGTTGTAGCGAACTTGCTGATTCCACATCATCTCATTACCCGTTTGTGGAATCGGGAATGGGAGCCCGCCACGACAGGAGGGATCCAGCGCTAAACCATCCTTGAGAGTTTCACAAGTTGTCGCATTACGAACAGTGGCATCAAGCACGTCTTGCGGATAGGCCGCAGTTCGATGGGTTGGATAGACGTCAATGTAATAAGTATCCGGATATGTGCTCAGCAGCTTAATCTGACCTGCGCTGAGTTTATCCTCATGCTCTTGATAATTGCTCGCGTCGATTCTAAGGCGCGGCTCCTCATCTTTGAATGGATTGATCCAGTAGCCATTACCCGGCTCAAATCCCTCTGGTGCGGTCCTCAAACCACCCTCATATGGCGGAATGGTTCCTTCATCATTACCAGCCTTGATGGCTCCAAAAGGAGTCAACTCATTTCCAAGTTTTTGGGCAGCCTCTGGTGAAACGGCAGCAGACACATTCGACGCCAAACCGAATACTGAAAGACTGATAGCAAGGTTGCATAGGAGCTTTCTGAGTTTCATATGGAATCTCCGTTTTTATGTTTGTTAAAAGGAGGTTTTGTATGTAAAGGACAACCAGCCACGGTCTGTTCCACCAACAGCTCCGTTTCCGTTCACCATCGTGTCGCCGAATACATTTTGGGTATTTTTCTCTTGCGCTGCTGTATCTGCATAGCGCAGCGTAAACTGATGACTCTGCTGGTATGTCATTTCAGTTCCTACAGACCAGGACAGCGAGCCTTCTGAGCCACCACCTGCAGTTGCAGCATTGCCGCTGAGACCGTAATTAAGAGTCAGGGGCACCTTCAGATCCCAAGAGGGAAGAACGGCAAGATATTCTGGCGTAAAGTTCACAGCAACCGCATAGTAGTTGCGCGTTGAACACCCGTCATCTTCGCTACCCTGACCACCGGTACGGAGATCTGTACAGTTATAACCTTCACCTTTGTACAGTTCTTCGTGAGCAGTAACCTTATTCAAATGACTGTATGCCAATTCGGCAACCAAGACCGAGTTGTCAGCCAACCAGTTCCGAGGCACGCCATACACGGTATTGATGACGGCATGAAAGGTATCACCCCTCGGCCCTTCATCATCAACGTTACTAACGCCCGTGGCGTTGAGAGCGCCATCCTGTCGATACGAAACTTCAGCGCCGACAGAGTGTGTACCGACTGTACCTCCCCAACTTAAACCAAAGAGTTTGACGTCGCGGGGATAGACGAGGCGATATTCGCCCGTTGCCATATTGACCTGGGGAGACAACCAAGCCTGATAGTCATCAAACTCGCGATAAAACGCGCCTACTCGCGATCCTGAACTTTGGAAGGTGTACATCGCCATTACACCCCAGTTTGCGTCATCACGTCCAAACTTGGATTGCGCACGGTCCAAATCGAAGCCGGGCGCCGCTGGTAAGCGATCTGGCCCCTCGAAGAATGGATCTGCCGCTCCAAAATAGGTACCGCCAAATGGAAAGCGAGTGTATTCCCATTCATAGTAATATTGAGCGGCAACCGTGAGACTGTCGGTCAACTGAGCCTGCGCAGTCACTTGCCCTACCGGCAAGAACACTTCTTTTGTTTCAATTCCCGGGCTGGTTACAGCTTTAACAGCGTCAAGTGGCGCCTGCGAGTACGACACGGCATGAGCACCAAAAAGAAGGCCCTCACCCCAGTACTGAGTGTGCTGACCCACTTTCAGGTTGATGGGTGTACCTGCAATATCGAAGTTCGTCCAAACAAACGCATCTAGAATTTCTCCGGACGGTCCGTTCACATAGCGAGCCACCTCAGAGCTATATCTGTCTCCATAGTAGCTTGTCGAGTAGCCAGGCAGATTGGACTCCACAGTACGATCCTTGTAGGCATCGTCGTACCAACCTGCAGCACTGACTCGGGCACCGAAATGCCACTTGTAAGACAAATCGACCTCGGTCAACCAGTCCAGACGATTGGTTACAATGTCGCCTTGCTCGAACTTGCCATCAGACTCATCATAGTTCGGGTTGTTCATGATGGCGCTGTCCTGATCCTCTACGCGCACGCCAAGGTTATAGCGAGCCGTATTGTCCCAGCGCAGACGAATATCAGGATTCCCTACATCAATCTCCATTGCGGAAGCACTGCCGGTCGCGACCATGATCGCAACAGCCAGGGCACTTCGTTGAATCATGTCAATGTGATCACGCTTTTTTATAGTGTTCATATTGTTCCCTTGTTTTTATTTTCAGAGCTTACGGCTGACTGGCGCTCACTGCCTTAGACTACTGACCCACAGCCGACCCAAAAATCTAGGACAGAAAATTTCTATCCTCTCACCATCCTAGTCGAACTCTCCGTAATTCCAAATCTAGATCTTCATTCTCTATTGAGATTTTATAAAAATCAAACATTTTGAAAGAAAATGTTTAAAATTACGTTTTTTCAACAGCCTGCCACGCTAGCCAACTTGTCATTCGACAAAATTAAACATATTAGCCCTCTGTGTCCAACTTATGTTTTACTTCGAGAATGACGCCAAGCCAGAGCCGACAAGCAGGCCGCCAAATCAAGCGCTGCCGCTGATCGCCTTGGCCAGCGAAAGCCACGAACCGAAGAACAAAAGCGGAGACAAACCTTATGAACATTGACCTCAGTAAAAGGAGAGTAATCGTCACTGGCGCATCTCGGGGTATCGGCTACGCGATAGCCTCAGCATTCGCAGAGAACGGCGCACGTGTAGCCATTTGTGCTCGCGATGCGAAAGCTATAGAAGCAGCAGCTGACAAGATGCAATCCTCGGCAGCTAGTATCATCGCTCGCTCAGTGGATGTAACAAACACTGAGGCTGTTAATGCCTTTGTCGATGACATCACTGAAGCTTGGGGAGGCGTAGACGTCCTGGTCAATAATGCAGGACAAGGCAAAGGGGGATCACTGGATTCACTGACCCCGGAAGACATTCTTGATCACGCGAATGTCCTCCAGATGGGGCATTTTAGGTTTGTTAAGGCTGTCGTTCCTCACATGAGGAAACAGCGCTGGGGGCGAATTATCGAGATAAATGCCCTGGCGGGCACAATCCCTACACCCTCTGGTATCCCATCGGTTATCAACCGAGCTTCTTGCGTCGCCTTGTCCAAATCACTCGGCATGTCACTCCCAAAAGACAACATTCTCGTCAACTCGTTGAATATGGGATGGATCGATACCGGGCAATGGGAGAGACACTTCCAAGAAATGGGCCCCGGAGTTACCCGTGAAGAGTTCAACGAAATGGTATTAAAAGTTGTCCCACTTGGGCGGTTTGGAAAACCCGAAGATGTTGCCGGCATGGCACTGTTTCTTGCAAGCGACTATGCAAGCTTCATCAGCGGTGCATCTATCGACATTGCCGGCGGGATGGGAGGCCAAATTGCGTACTTCCCTACCCTCAAAAGTGATTTTGCAGAATCAATCAAGGCGAAACGGAAAGATTCGTGAATTTCCGATAAGCAGGCGATGCTTCTCATCTAACCTATATGATTCTGAGATGAGAAGCGCTTTCAGATTTACTCCAACGAACGCAGATACAGGCAATCCAGTCTCAACGCATCGACGCCTAGCGCCTCGCCTCCTACAGAACAATCTGCACGCAGCTTAAAAATTCTCTGTACAAAATATTCGTCTGTATGTAGAATTATCGTCACTATTGGACCTATCTTAGGTTGGCAATGTTTTTCTGCCCTTGTACGGACCCAACTTCGCGAGCGAAGTACCTGTTGCTTCACCCCTTGGGCGGAGGTGCTCCTATCGGGGCATTTGCGTGACTACCTCCCCCCGGTAGTCACGCCTTTTTATTTGGAGAAGGAAATGCAAGGCGTAGTAATTGTTGCCGCAACGCGAACTGCAATAGGAAGCTTTCAAGGCGCTTTGTCAGATACCTCTGCTGTTGATCTCGGGGCGACGGTTATACGCTCTTTACTGAGCTCCACCTCTCTCAACCCGGAACTAGTTGACAATGTTGTCATGGGCCAGGTGTTGTCTGCCGGCTGCGGCCAGAATCCTGCGCGCCAGTCCGCTATCAAGGCAGGGCTTCCCTTTACTACCCCAGCAATGACATTGAACAAGCTTTGTGGATCTGGCCTCGAATCAGTCAATCTGGCAGCCCAGGCGATTCAATGCAAAGAAGCAGATGTTGTTGTAGCGGGGGGTATGGAGAGCATGAGTCAATCCCCTTACCTTCTGGGTAAAGCTCGAAGCGGACTTCGTATGGGGCACTCACAAATTGAAGACAGCATGCTTACAGACGGATTGATTGACGCCTTCAACCATTATCACATGGGGGTCACCGCAGAGAACCTTGCGGAGAAATATCAAATTACCCGTGAGCAGCAGGATGCTTTTGCTGTCATCTCTCAGTTAAAGGGCAGTGAGGCCGTGGCCTCTGGTCGATTTAAAGATGAGATAACCCCAGTGGAAATTCCTCAGCGCAAAGGTTCGCCGCTGAAGTTTGATACTGACGAGCAACCTCGGGGTGACGTCTCTTCCGCCGGACTCTCAAAACTGAGGCCAGCTTTCGCAAAAGGTGGCAGCGTGACAGCAGGCAATGCTTCCTCATTAAATGACGGAGCTGCCGCGGTACTTTTGATGTCAGCCGAAAAAGCAACGGAGCTAGGCCTTACTGTTCTCGCTCGAATTAAGAGTTACGCGAGCGCCGCCGTCGATCCCTCCATAATGGGTATTGGCCCCGTTCCAGCCACACGGAAATGTCTTGCCAAAGTGAATTGGTCTGTTGGGGACCTTGATCTCATCGAAGCTAATGAGGCTTTTGCCGCCCAGTGCCTTTCCGTAGGCAAAGAGCTGGGCTGGGAATCTGAGAAGGTAAATGTAAATGGAGGCGCAATTGCCCTCGGGCATCCGATTGGGGCGTCCGGATGCCGCATCCTCGTCACGCTACTTTATGAAATGACTCGACGAGACTCCAAGAAAGGCCTAGCAACACTTTGTATCGGTGGTGGACAAGGCGTTGCCATGGCATTAGAGCGAGACTAGTGCAGCGTACGATTAAAATATTCCACCACTCCTCCAACCCCTGCCAATAACAGCGCCAACAACAAAAGGAGATCGACGTGAAAGCAGCAGTGATTAAAGAGCGTGGAGCAATTCCCGTCATCCAGGATTTTCCGGAGCCTCAGGAGAAAGAGGGAGCAGTCCTCATTGACGTCGATACTGCAGGACTGGGCGGATGGGATGTTTTAGGCGCATACCGGTTAGGTGTGGAGTACCCCTGTGTCATCCGGGGTGAAGGAGTCGGGCGAACCCTTGATGGAACAAGAGTCTATTTCGGAGAACGTTCAGTCCTGCCTTTCGGCGCATGGGCTGAGCGAACACTTGTACCTCAAGAGGAGGTATGGGAGGTGCCTGACCACATTGATGACCGAACAGCAATTACGATGGGCATTGCCGCAACAGGTGCCCTTATTCCTCTCGAGGAAGCAAAAATACAGCCAGGTGAAACAGTACTTATCCTTGGAGCTACCGGCACCTTGGGACAGATTGCACTTCAACTTGCCAAATATCTTGGCGCCGGAAAGGTCGTTGCGGCTGCAAGACATGAAGAATCCCTTTTTCGGCTAAAGGAACGGGGAATTGCTGATGACATTGTCTGCTTAAACGGCGACGAAAAAGACGAAGCGGCGCTTAGAGACGCAGCTGGAGAAGGGTTTGATGTAGTGCTCGATCTTGTATGCGGCCAACCAATGCTAAATGCCTTGAAAGCCACACGTTGGGGCGCGCGCATCATGACCATAGGCACAGGCGCTGGCCGGCAAATCAATCTGGATATGGCGCTCCTGCTTTTCAGATCGCTATCAGTCATCGGAACTGGGCAGCGCGCACCGGATGACCGACGAAGAATCTGGGAGCGTTTGCTCAAGATCGCAGAGGAACAAGATATCTCTGTTGATTACTTGGAATACGATTTTGACAAGGCATCTGAAGCCTGGGAAACCCAAGTCTCCGGGCCTCACGCCAAAATCTACTCGGCCATAAAGTAGTCCCCACAAATCACGACACCGGAGAGAGCTTTATAGGCTCTCTCCAAGCACTCGACCGCCCAGAGTTAATAATCTAGCAAGGATGCAAGAAAACTCGTTGAAACAACGGGAATCTAAACCAGTTAACCAAGTTTTAACTTTGTACCACCCCTGGTTACCAATACTACCGGTTCACTAGCGTTTTGGAGTGAACATTTATGGGAAAGAAAACTTAGCGTTTTCCTATACAGCCCATAAGGATCAGCCCATGTCGCAACAAGAAACTTTCAGTATCGGCGAGTTAGCGAACGAATTTGAAATAACCACCAGAAGCGTTCGTTTCTACGAGGATCAAGGTTTGCTTAACCCGTGTCGGCACGGGAGGACACGTATTTTCGATTCAAAATGCAGGGCCCGCCTAGAACATATTATTCGAAATAAACGCATGGGCTTCTCTCTGGCGGAAACCAAAGAATTGTTCGACCTGTGGGACGAAACCCTCAGCGGCAATGAAAAACAGCTGCTGAAGATGCTGACCATCCTGGAAAACAAACGGGCTCAGCTGGAACAGCAGAAAAACGACATTGCCCAGGCAGAAATGGAAATGGATACAGCCGAAGCCCGGTGCCGAGAAGCCCTGGCCGAGCTGCAGAAGAAAAAGAAACAGCAGGCGCCGGCGAAAGAAGAAGCCAGGCAGACCGCTGAAAACTAATGAATGACAGAAATCAAAGGTAGCCAACGATGAAATCACAATACTCAGAGCTCAACTTCGGTCTCGGCGAAACCCTCGATATGCTCCGCGAGCAGATCAACGGCTTTGCTGCTTCCGAAATCGCACCGCGCGCCGAGGAAATTGACCGCAACAACGAGTTCCCCATGGACCTGTGGCGGAAAATGGGCGACATGGGCCTGCTGGGTATCACCGTGAGCGAAGAATACGGCGGCTCCGACATGGGCTACCTGGCGCACGTCATCGCCATGGAAGAAATCAGCCGTGCTTCCGCCTCCGTTGGCCTCTCCTACGGTGCCCACTCCAACCTGTGTGTGAACCAGATTCACCGCAACGGCACCGAAGAACAGAAACAGAAATACCTGCCGAAGCTCGTCAGCGGTGAGCACATTGGCGCCCTGGCCATGTCCGAGCCCAACGCCGGCTCCGACGTCATCTCCATGAAACTGACCGCCAAAGATGAAGGTGACCACTACCTCCTCAACGGCAACAAAATGTGGATCACCAACGGTCCGGATGCGAACACCTACGTCATCTACGCCAAGACCGACACCTCCGCCGGCTCCAGGGGTGTGACCGCCTTCATCGTAGAGCGCGACGCCCCGGGCTTCAGCCGTCACCAGAAACTCGACAAGCTCGGCATGCGCGGCTCCAACACCTGTGAACTGGTCTTCCAGGACTGCAAAGTACCCAAGGAAAATGTGCTGGGCGGTGTTGGTAACGGCGCAAAAGTCCTCATGAGCGGCCTCGACTACGAACGCCTGGTTCTCTCTGGCGGCCCGCTGGGCATCATGCAAGCCGCTATGGACGTGGTCGTACCCTACATCCGCGAGCGCAAGCAGTTCGGCCAAGCCATCGGTGAATTCGAACTGGTGCAGGGCAAAGTTGCCGACATGTACACCTGGATGAACACCGCCAAGTCCTACGTCTACATGGTTGCCATGTCTGCCGACCGTGGCGCGGAAACCACCCGTAAAGACGCTGCCGGCGCGATCCTCTACTCCGCCGAAATGGCCACCAAAATCGCCCTGGATGCCATCCAGCTGCTCGGCGGTAACGGTTACATCAACGAATACCCGACAGGCCGCCTGCTGCGGGACGCCAAGCTGTATGAGATCGGTGCCGGAACGTCCGAGATTCGTCGGATGCTGATCGGCCGTGAGCTGTACCTGAACAAATAACGCGCAGCTTCAAGCCAGTAGCCGTCCTCAGCCGGTTAAGCCGGGGACGGCTTGCACCCAAAGTACGACGAGGGACTGGCAGGGTGTCTTTCCGGGAATGTCGGCGGCCATGGATGGCCGACGTCAAGCGCACATGGATGTGCTCGTAGCGGTTCCCGGAAAGATTCCCTGCCAGTCCCGCCGCCCCGAACCTCGAGGCCCGAAAAAATGACAATACTTCAAAGCAAGATTAATCCCAGGTCCGAAGAGTTCCAGGCCAACCAGGAATCCATGGCCCAGGCCGTAGCCGACCTGCGCGACAAAGTGTCCACCATCCAGCAAGGCGGCGGCCCCTCCTACCAGGAGCGCCACATCGCCCGTGGCAAGCTGCTCCCCAGAGAGCGCATCAACCGCCTCCTGGACGACGGCTCCCCGTTCCTGGAAATCGGCCAGTTCGCCGCCTACAACGTTTACGATGAAGAAGTCCCCGCTGCAGGCGTCATCGCCGGCGTGGGCCGCGTCTCCGGCACCGAATGCATGATCATCGCCAACGACGCCACCGTAAAAGGCGGCAGCTACTACCCGCTGACCGTCAAAAAACACCTGCGCGCCCAGGAAATCGCCCTGCAGAACCGCCTGCCGTGCATCTACCTGGTCGATTCCGGCGGCGCCAACCTGCCCCGCCAGGACGAAGTCTTCCCGGATCGTGACCACTTCGGCCGCATCTTCTACAACCAAGCCCGCATGTCTGCCGACGACATCCCTCAGATCGCCGTCGTAATGGGTCTGTGCACCGCCGGTGGCGCCTACGTGCCCGCCATGGCCGATGAATCCATCATCGTCCGTAACCAGGGCACCATCTTCCTGGCTGGCCCGCCGCTGGTGAAAGCCGCCACCGGTGAAGTAGTGACTGCCGAAGACCTGGGTGGCGCCGACGTGCACTGTAAAATCTCCGGTGTTGCCGACCACTACGCCGAGAACGACGCACACGCCCTGGAAATCGCCCGGCGCAGCGTCTCCAACCTGAACCGTCGCAAGCCAACGGATGTGGAAATCCGCAAGCCCAAGGCACCGCTGTACGACGCCGAGGAGATCTACGGCATCGTTGGCACCGACCTGCGCAAGCAGTTCGACGTACGTGACGTCATCGCCCGCACAGTCGACGGTTCCGAGTTTGACGAATTCAAACGCTATTACGGCAGACCCTGGTCACCGGCTTTGCCCATATC